>JAVZNR010000001.1 GCA_038882715.1 Candidatus Bathyarchaeia archaeon | reverse complement strand
ATCAACAAAGTCCACTGGAAGATTCCTCGAATATAAGGCCCTATAGAAGTCTAAAGCCGGATCCCATGAACTTAACCCATAATAGTTTTTTCCACCATAGCCTACTTCGAGGTCCCAGGCCCAAATATTATCGTAGACGAGGATAAACGCTACCTCTGGTTTAACGTTTGTTTCTTCGATATATGGCGTGATCTTCTCAATATCCTTGGAAACCCTTTTAACTTCAAGAAACCTCCTTCTGGGAACACCATCGTGGTCTAGTATGCCATGCCAGTATTCTTCAGCGCCGAACCTGCAAGACCTCCACCTAAAGTACAGTACCCCATTAGCCCCCCTAGCGATTGATTGAAGGGTCCAAAGCCTTATTTCTCCGGGCTTAGGAATTGGCGCTAGGCGGGTTTTAACAGCGCCGCTCTGGAGCTCCATAATCCAGTAGGGCTTCTTCTTGAGACTGCGCATGACGTCATGCGCCATAGCCGACGCCGCGTAGTCTATGCTTGAACCCCATTTTGGATAGTAGTCGAAGGAGACTATGTCTAATGATTCAGCTAAGCGGAAGTAATCTAGCTCCTTGTATAAGCCCATGAAGTTATGCGTTACTATGTGATGCGGCGCGATCCTACGAATTATGTCGACTTGAATCTGCTGATATTTTATCCATGAATCGCTCATGAATCTATGCCAATCTAGGCAGAGGCTCGGGTTCTGCATATCTATAGGCGGTTTAGGCGGATATATCTCGCTCCAATCCCCATACTCCTGGCTCCAGAATATGAAGCCGCACGACTTATTGAGGTTGTCTAATGTTCCATATTTCGCCCTAAGCCAGCCCCTAAACTCCTCAACGCAGCTGTCGCAATAGCACAAGTCTATTCCAAACTCGTTATCAATCTGCCATCCAATAACATTCGGATCATCTTTAAAGTGTAGCGCCATCTTCTCAACGATTCTCCTCGTATGCAGGATATAGTTTTGGTTATTTGGACAGTAGTTGCGCCTAGTTCCAGCTGGGCTTCTAACGCCGTTATGATCAACGCGGAGAATATCTGGATGCTTCCTAATGATCCATGGGGGCGGAGCCGCCGTTGGGGTTCCAATTATCGCCTTTATCCCCCTCTTAGAGAGGATCTCTATTGCCTCGTCAAGCCACTCGAAATGGTACTCGCCTTCTCTAGGCTCAATCTTGCTCCAAGAGAACTCGGCGAGGCGCACGGTGTTAAAGCCGATTTCAGCCATCAGATCCGCATCCTTAGTCCATCTCTCCCTAGGCCAATGCTCAGGATAATAGTCCACGCCAAACCTCACTTTCAAAAAGCCCTCTCTTAACATAGGGGAAACACCGAATATAATTTGAGTGCACGTATTTTATATAATTGTGACATTAACCATGATTAAAGCGACCACTAAAAAGCCCGTTTAATTTGGCTCTGAGCCTAACTGTTTAGGCAACCGTTCACTTAAACGTTCACTTAAACATTCTCATGCTTTTGAGAATTGATTTTAGGTCTTCTTCTGAAAACTTTAATCCGATTTTTCTGAAGGCCATTATAATCGGCCCTAAAATTGGTTCTTCTTCCACCAAAGGCTCTTTCACAATAGCTTTCGGAGCGCCCTCTTTAACAGTCCTAATAAAAGTATCTTTAACGATTTTTGACCTGAAAACTCCGCCTAACCCGCCGACGATGATTTTTTCATCCTCCATCTTAAGCCCTCTAATGATGCATAGCGCCGCCAGGGCTAGCTCCCTTCCGGCATCCTCAAGTATATTTTTAGCCACTTTATCCCCTCTAGAGGCTGCCTCATCGACAATTCTAGCAATTTTCGATACCTCTGTGGGATCGCATCCCAGATCCTTATAGACTTTATTTAGGATCTCAAGCTCATTTTCAACGCCAAAGTAGTCGGAAATCATTTTCGACAGAATAGTCTTTTCTCCTCTTCCATCATAGGCTCTTGAAATGGCGTTTAACGCTTTCACCGCAATCCAGTAGGCGCTCCCCTCATCGCCGATAAGCCAACCCCATCCACTCGACCTCATTCGTTCGCCTCTACTGTTGATTCCAAAACCGATGCTCCCAGTCCCAGCTATAACCGCGACGCCGGCTTCCCCAAATGTTACAGCGTAATACGCTGCAACGGCATCATGCTCAATCAAGACCTTATCTCTCTCGACCCCAATCTTTTCTATAACTTTCCAAGCGTTCTCCCAATCTCTCGGAGTGTCTAGGTCAGCCCAGCTTATTGAGATCAAACTTATGTCCTTAAGCGATAGGCGTGAAGCGGATAGGCAGCCGTCGATAGCCTCCCTAATATTCCTTATTACTGTTTCTTCCTTCAACCACATTCCTGAAGGGCCGGAGATAAACTTTCCGAGAACATCTCCTCTCTCATTTAAAATTACTGCCAAGGTCTTTGTTTTGCCGATGTCCATGCATAGAATGAACATTTCTAGAACCTCTGCACGTATCTGAAGAGGTTTCTCGGCTTATCCGGATCCCTGCCTTTACCCACGGCGTAATAGTAGGCTAAGATCTGCATAGGCACAATAGATAGAAGAGCCTTACATTCACCGCTATATTCAGGCGGCAGCCTTAAAGCGTTCTCCCCAAAATCTTCAGAGTCAGATATTAAAACCATGTCCGCGCTTTTGCTGGCAAACTCCGAAACAAAGTTTTTCAGGTAAATAGCGTTTTCGCCGAGAAAACATGAAATCACCAGAGTTAATCTCTCACCTATGGTAGCCATAGGGCCATGCCTAAACTCAAGTAGATGCAGCCCCTCCGTTGCGACGTAAGATGTCTCCTTAACTTTTAACGCGCCCTCCAGAGCTATTGGATAGGAGGGGCCTGATCCCAAAAAGATGAACCTTTCAATACTCTCGTCGAGAAGCCTTTTCGACACCGCCGCAATTCTACCTTCAGCTTTTAAAATATTTTCGGTTAGAGACGGCATCGCCTTACTCTCATCTACGAAAATATGCTTTTCGCCGGAAATCTTTTCATCCAAAATGCTGGAAAAGACTGCTGTCGCAAGGGAGAACGCTGTAAAACTCTTCGTCATAATGATACTTTTCTCTTCACCAATATCCAGCACAATCGGTTCGTTCACTATACCAGTGATCTCGCTTTCCTTCTCAATCGTGAAGCCGACTGTGCGAGCCCCCCTTCTCTTACATATCTCAAGGGCTGTCACCGTTTCCGCTGTTCTTCCGGATCTAGAGATCCCGATAACTAGGCTATCGCTGTTTACGATGTTTGCGAAGTGAAAAATCAGTTCGGAGGATGGAAGCGCATAGGCTACAAGCTCACCGTTTCTCATCAACGGCCAAGAGCCGAAGAGAGCCGCATAATATGATGAGCCGCATCCTATGAAGAAGATCTTCCTAAATTTGCAGGCGTAATCCGCAATCTCGCTCATCCTATTAAGGCTTTTTATAACGGCTTTCAACGCGTTTGGGGAATCCCTTATATCTTTTATCATGCTATATTCTTGTTTAATCTCTCTTGGAAACATTTAACACGCCTCACCAGACCCTCGCTTCATCAAATATTCTTCATACAATCTTTTAACTCTTAATGTTTCTAGGAGCGGTTAGCAGACTAGGTTACGCATCATTAATCGATCTTCGCAACCTTAAGTGTCTGATCATAGTAGCGCGGCCCGTAAGTCAAGGTTATCTGATGGAAGCTTCCCTGGTTTGTTTCAACCTTCTCTAGGTTTCCTTCCACGTAAGCGACCTCATCTCTCCAACATTGCATTCTAAACTCTTCAAGATACGAAACTACCCTCAAGATATCATCGGCTTCAGGTCCATCAATAATCTCAACAGGTTCAACAGAGTATATTGAAGGCATGAATGGCGCTTCCTCGTCACCTGTAATTTTCACGGTGGCTTTTATCCATCCTCTCCAAACTATCCTGCTGATTCTCTCATATTTACCCGATATTTCATGCCAAGCCTTAACCGGCTCAAATTCAACCTTTATCCTGCGTCCAGAAAACTTGTCGTGGAAAACAGCGTAAACCATTTTTCGTCGCTGATGCCAAACAAACTCTTTTGGACTTAAATTTTTAAACCGCCAAACCTTACCCTTAACAGGACCATCATCGATAAACTCGTTTGTGAAGAGTGAAGATTCGTCGCCGTAAAGGTCTTGCAGTGTCTGGCGAACCCTTCCTAGGCTGCTTCTACCATAAACAATGATGTCGATATCTGAGAATTTTGGGTTATAGAAGCCATGTAGAAGAGAGCCGAAGACCCCGAAATCCTCTAGAGGCAAACCTTGATCTTCAACAATTATACGAAGGATTCCTCTAAGAGCATGAATCAACTCATCATTACAACCTGATTCAATGATTTGACGCAGCCTTTCTTCAGGTTTTCTAATTTCCGCGATGCTCTCACACCTTACCCCTATAACTCTCCTACCTAAGGGCTCGTAGTCTAGCATGTAGTGCGGATACTTCTCCGATACGAATCCCCAACCCTCATCCCCGAAAAACTTATAGAAAGTTCTTCTCCCATCGCTTCTAAACGCTTTCGGGTTGTCTGACCTAAATATTTCTGAGGGAGCGTATTCAAGATCACATATGTAGCCTGCTGGCGGATGAGAGTAGCCAAGAACCCTGAAGATAAGCCCCTCATGTGTTAAAATGGCATCCCGATCCCTAAGTTTTAAACTGGCCAAATATATTCCTCCCCGCTCTCGGCGGTTCCAACAACAGCTTGATAGTAGACTTCGCCCGTCAAAACACTTTCGACCCGCTCCAGCATCCCAGAAACTTTAATCTCCCCGCCTTTCCTCGCAACATTCCTGTAGCATCCGATCATGGAGACAACTCTCTCCGGAACCATTTCACGAGGGAGATCTGATTCAGGGGTTAATGGAAGATAGTTTTCGACCTCGTAGATTGCTGGGCGAAACATTGATTCGCTGTCGTCTTTAACTGTGCACTTGAACTTCACATGCCTTACGGGTGTGTAGCGATACCAGCCGTACTTTACATTTATCTCCTCGGGTTTGCGGACGGCAGTATACATGAAAACTTTACCTTTATACTGTCCTCTAAATTTCCTCACATAATCCAGTCTATTCTTGAATATGTATTTGATCGCCCCTTCCCCCGCAAGTTTCTTCACAGCTGCCTCAACCTTCCTAAAATTCTCTCCACCATAGACAACTATGTCTATGTCGGATTCACTGCTGTGCATGTCTAGGGCGATTGAACCGTGTATACCAAAATCTTCTACTGGAACATTTGAAGTGTCTGAGAGGAGATCGATTAACTCTAACGCCGTACTCTGAAGACAGTCTCTGTCCGCTCTCCCGAAAATATTTCTGAGGCACTCTCTAGGAATGAAAACTTTCACGATGCGATCCAGCGGCACGCTAATTACTTCCTTCCTCCTAAAAGGGCAAAAATAAACGTAATCCGGAAAATTCTCTCTGAAAATTTTTAAGAACTCCTTATAGTTGTCTGCGGTGTAAAGTTTCTCAGCTCGGAGTAATTCAATCTCACCATATTTCCACTTTCTATCTAGGAAGCTAACATTAAACAGGTTCTTAACCGTTGAGGGAATATATTTTAAAAACGAGAAAATACGTTTCTCCGGATGCTCGTATCCGAAAACATTTAAGATGAAGCCTTCGCCCGTAAGAACAGTATCTCCATCCAGAGGCATCCATTCTCCAGCAGGCAATATCAACACCGTAACCATCTAGCTTAACGGCTCCAATTTAAATGTATGTCTAGGAGAACCTGTAAAGAAAATTTTGCTCCTGCCAGCACTAGGCTGCTTTCTGAAACTGAAGATGAAACTTCAATGTTTTTAAGGCCAGATTAAACCCCATAGAATCAGGGCTGTTAGTAGGGAGATTGTTGTCAAAGCGTCGGCTAAGGAGCTTTCAACAGGTATCTCGAAGTTGTCTGGATCTAAACCTTTCTTATAGGTTATGATTGCCACAGAGTAGGAGACTAAGATGATTAGCACTGCGGCTAAAATATTAACTGTGAATAAGAGTAGAGAAAACCTTGCGACGTTTAAGGGATGCAGCGCCCCGATCACCGTGAGAGCTAAAACGGAGTAGATGAAATACATTATTAGGGATGCTGTCCAGGCGCCTGAAATCTCCGAAAAATGATCTTTTATCGAGGCAAATGAAGCCTTTAAGGTGCCTAGAGCCAGCTTCGTTGTGGCTGTTGAGCCAACGACGGCGCCGACATCGCCTATAGTGTCGATTAAAGCGGGATAAACAACGTAGACGGGGTAAACTTCATAAACACCTTGTTTCTCACGTATAATCTCGTCGATTCTCCCTAAAAATGCTCCGGCAACATTGATTATAAAAGAGACTATTATTAGGGTTAGCAGGGATTCCCTTAAAGTTTTGATGAACTCTTGTTCATGTATGTTTTTGGCGAGTATATAGGTTGCTGAAAATATTAGAGCCGAATTTGTGATGAGGAGAAGATGCTGCCAGAATGAGCCGTAGAGAATATGGATGTGAAGCATAAAAATGTAGATTACTGTTATAAGCAGGTCTGCGGTGGTGGATTCTACAGGGTACAAAATTATGTCCGGGTCTAAACCATGCTTGAAGGAGATAAAGGAGACTGCTAGAGTGAGCGGGGAAATAACCAGCAGGGATAAAGCCATAGTCGCCATAAGCACGTTTACCATGCTCCACAATTCACTAATAAGCGCACCGCGATAAACTATTCCAAAGAGAACGGCCACCAAAGCCATAAATACGCTCGCCTCGAACGTTAAGAAAACTATCGCTTGGAAAAGCAGATAGAAGTCTTTTGTGTTCTCAAAAAAACGGGGTTTAACTGTGCCAAGATGGAGGGCGGTGCTCAACCTTCCGCAAAATAAGCCGCCTATAACCCCACGCGCACTTAGTATTGGAGGGTAGATCACTATGGCCCATGGCGCAGCCTGAAAGAGCTCAGAGTAATATGCGATGAGTGTTCCAGCAAATATTCCAAATATGTTGAACGCGTATGCCATCACCGATTGTTTAAGCGTCTTCGCGAAGCTCGGTCTAGAGATCAGCGTCACGGTTTAAAACCCTCCAGCTAGAACATTTGAACATAGGGTAAACTGAGCAAAACATGCTGCTTAAGCGTTTGAGCGCTGTGTTGGTTAACCGCATCGCTTCCTTTCTCTTGAAGCTTCGTAATCCTTTACATGTTTCACGAACGCCTCTTTTAGACATGTGCTCAATCGCCTTTAAGGCTCTTCTTCCCATCTGGGGATCTTAAACCATTAATTGGTTGCAAAACATCCTAATTAACTTTAAAGTGTAGATAGCATTAATTTAGCAAAAGCTTTATAGGTTTAACTTGTTTCTCTTCTATCCTAAAGCATCCTGAAGCGCCCCTGTCTCTGGGGGTATCCGCACTACGTCTGAGACTAAATGTGTGACTCATGTTCTCTGTCTACATTGTGCTTCCCTTGGGCTTGGGTGTTGCAGTTGCTGTCGCCCCTTCATTTTAGCCGAAGACCTCCGTCTACTGCTGAAGAGTTATTCTATGGAAGATGTGAAGATTATAGTTGAGGTGGATGTGATTCCAGCAATATACCTTCACCACTTACTGGATCCGGAGATGAATCAAATATACTATTTTTGGGATGGCGCCCACTATCGCCTCCAAACAAGGTTTATAAATGGTTCGTGTATAGCCCTACTGCACGGTAGGGGCTGTAGGCTTGGAGACTATAGGCCGCTGATCTGCAGGGTTTGGCCATTCTGGTGGAAGAGCGGAACAGATCCATCCTTAGGCGACTTCTCAATAGAGATTAACGGGGACTGCACCATGGCAACCCGCTGGAATATGCCCATGAAGGATATTTTAAGGGAATTCGGCTACTCGGAAAACGCCATTAAAAGAGAACTCCTCGCCTTAAGCAGAGCCCTTAAAGAGCATGGTGAAATACTAAGGGAGGCCGAGAGAAGAAAGGTGCCACCTAAAAAGCTGCTAGATTGGATCATCAGCGAAAATTTATGACTAAGCCTTAACTTCTCTAAAGCCCTTAACATTAAAACGGTAACACATCAGAATGACGACAAGCAACGTTCCACGCGAGTTTATTGACTGTTTTTGGCAAATTTAAACCTCAGCAAGACTGAAATTATTCTTAATATAATTAAAATGCAATCTAATGAAAAGAGCGGTAAAGTCTCGGGAAAGGGAAGCCGTGGGATTAGCGACAACGGTGATCAGCATTGCGGCCTGAAGAATTGAGAACTCTCCTCAAGAGGCTTTATCCAAGATGCACGCGACTCGAAATCGAGAATCTGATCTCAGCAATGCTCTCTGGAAAATACTGGAAGGTTCATCCATCTAGAGACAACGCATACTACGCCGTTGCCTTAACGAGAGCAAAGATCCCATTTAAAAACGGTTTTAGGGCAAAATCGACAGCTCCTTGGCCAGTAACAATTTCGCCTAAGGCTGCAAAATTCTGTAGGCGCGGCAGAATATTAGTCATTAAGAGGGAAAACCGCACTTTCATGTCTGAAACAGTTATTGATTGGCCAGTTTTCCTTAGACTAATGAAAATGGACGAGAATTTAGTCTACAAACATTTGATCGAAAACCCCGACCCCCCACAGTTCCTTAATATGCGAGTCTTTAGGGCGTTATTACCATGCTTAAGGAAAGTTGAAGGCGCTAAGGAAAACCCTTAAATAAAAGAGACTTCTTTTTCTCCTTATCCAATGGGTGATGGGGCCCACCCTTAACCGCCCGCTCTGGCCGCGCGGGCTGATGGCTCCTACTTTATCAGCAAGCGGCTTAATGCGCCAGATGCTGGTGGAATGGGTTGAAGCCCCTGCTCGCTCTGCAGCCCTCGATAGGAGACTTAGTTAGCTTGGATACTATTGTGGATTATATTCTTGAGCGGCAGAACCCTGATGGAGGTTACACGTTCTGTAGGTGGACGGAGTCGAATGCTCAAGACACATTCTACGCGCTGAATATATTGGATATTTTGGGCGTCCAGCCGATTAACGTTGATAAAACGATTAATTTCCTGAAGAGCCTACAGCATTCGGATGGGCATTTTGACTCGGTTAAAGTCGCATATTATGTGATTAAATCCCTACTAAAATTTGGGGAGAAAACGCTGAAGCTGCCTATAGATCCCATAGAATATCTGCCCAAGTTGATAGAGAGCCTTGAAAGCCCCTCCATAGATATTGAAGCCCTCTCGGAAGTTGAGAGCATGTATATGCTTGTCGACCTATGTACAGCCCTTAACATCAAGCTGGACTCGGAGAAGATTACTGAAGCAATATTTAGGATTAAGAATAGTGATGGAAGCTTTGGAAGCGCCAAGCGATCCAAGATGGCCTCAACATTCTACACTCTTGGAACACTAAAAAATCTAGGCTACGATGTTAGCGAACTAGCTGACACATTGAAGTGGATTAGAAAGCATGAGTATGCTGGAGGTGGTTTCACACATGCCCCAGGAGCCGCACCAACCTATCTTGAAGACACCTATTTTGGAATTAAATCGCTTGAGATCTTAAAGGAGAGGATCGCTTATCCTAAAGAAACCTTGATGTTTGTGGCAAGGTTCCAGAACCCTAACGGCGGGTTCCGCAGATCAATATTTCTAGGCATATCGGACTTTGAGTCAACATATCAAGCGCTATCATCGATCAAGGTGCTGCTTTCACCTCTAGGGTTAGGGTGGCTTTAAATGTTTAAGGGTAGGCTCATACCTGCCCTAGTGATGAAGGTCATCTTAAGCGGACTATTAAACTCCTCTTGGGGCAACTTTCACAGGAGCACGATAGTTAGATTCACTGTTTATGGCAACCATGTGGAGATCGGGATTGGGGAGGGAAACGTATATCAGTGGGAACTTGACGCTCTAAAAGGCGTATCGATAAAGCATGAATGGGTCACTGTTAAGGCGCTGGAAATAGCGCAAGTGGAAGGCGTAAAATATGTTCCAGAAAAGAAGGTTTCAGGGATGCCTAGGGGGCTCCTCCCAACTCAAAGCGGAAGCGTATACATCTTTATTAGCGATGATTTAAAGATGATGCTTCCAGCCTATAGGTGCTTCGACATAAACTTCGGCGGGCGGCGAATCCTCTCTATACTCAGCCCAAGAAGTCTCGTTAGGGATATTGCTGAAGCAGTCCACCCAGCTTTTCCGAGAGAGAAGTATCGTGGAAGAGTCAATAATGTAGAGGTGGAGGCTGGCGCGCTTAGCAGGTTCTTTAGGGACGGCTATGGAATCGGCGTGCTCAGGAAAAGAGGTGCCGTGAAAGGTGAGATGGAGGCTTTTCCGCTGCTCGGGGGAGAGGATATAAAGGTTATTTTAGAGACGCTAAGCGAATATCGCCTAGAATAAACATAAATACCTATGTTTCTAACAGGAATATTTTTAATTAGATTAGAGGTGTTAATTTGTGAGGAAGCCGGATTATCGTAGGCTTTTAACCGTTCTTAGGAGGGAAGGCGAACCAGATAAAGTACCTTTTTACGAGCACTTTGTGGATAAAGAGGTTATGGAGCTGATTCTGGGCGAGCCTATACCTGCCTTAAATTCCAACCTCAACGCTGGGCTTAAGGAGAAGCACATATCAGCTCTAATAAAGTTTTACAGGAAGCTAGGCTACGACTATGTTCCTTTCGAGATCCCCCTCAACCTTCCGAGAACAAATAGGCTTAGAGCGAAGGATACAGCCACATTTTCTAGGGGAATTAGAGAATGGCAAGATGAGAATAGGGGCGAGATCGAAACTATAGATGACTTTGAATCCTACCCGTGGCCTGACCCTGATAATGCGGCTGATCTAACCTACTTTGAGCTGCTTGAGAGGCTTCTGCCGGAGGATATGGGCGTGGTAGGCGGGGTGAGCGGTGGGGTCTTCGAGCATGTGAGCTGGCTTATGGGTATGGTTCCGCTCTGCAGAGCGGTTTATAGGGACAGGGGCCTTGTTGAAAAGATGTTTGATAAAATAGGCTCTATAATAGTTAGAGTTGACGAGGAGATAGCGAAAATGGGTAAACTAATAGCGCTGAGAATGGGCGATGATATGGGCTATAAGAAGGGAACATTTCTCTCGCCATATATCCTACGTAGATACGTTTTCCCATGGCAGAAGAAATGCGTGGAGATAGCTCATAAGAGAGGTTTACCTTTCATTCTCCACTCCTGCGGGAACCTTAAGAGCGTGATGAACGATCTAATAAACTATGTTGGCATAGATGCCAAGCACTCTTTTCAGGATGAGATAGAACCAGTATGGGAGGCTAAAGCCAAGTACGGTGATAGAATAGCCATTTTAGGCGGCGCGGATGTAGATAAACTCTCACGCATGCCAGAAGAAACCCTTAGAGACTACATTCGAGACATACTTAATAAGTGCGCTTCCGGAGGCGGCTACGCTCTAGGCTCAGGAAACACTATAACAAACTATATACCAGTAGAAAATTACCTAGCGATGCTGGACGAAGGCGAAAAATTCTCCATCAAGCACCTATGAACAAGGTGTAAACGCGCAATCCTCCTTATGAAGAGCGAATTAAAAATCTCCAGCTTCCGGATTCCTCCTAATTAGCCCGAAAGTATGGTGGTATGTCTTCATGGGCGGGGATGAAATCTTCTATGTTGTTGATGAGAATGATAATGTTGTCGGCCGGGCTTCTAGGAGCGAGTGCCATAAAAGGGGTCTAATTCACAGGTCTGTTTACGTGATAGTCCTTAATGATAAAGGCGAAATCTTCATACAGAAGCGTTCAATGAGCAAGGATCTTTACCCCGGGCTATACGCTTGCTCCGCATCAGGGCATGTTGAACATGGCGAGAGCTACGAGGAGGCAGCTAGAAGAGAACTTATGGAGGAACTCGGCATAAACGCCCAATTAAAGTGGATAGGCAGGTTTAAGTGTTTTTCCGAAACTGAACGTGAGATCTCAGCGCTCTACCTATGTCGCCATAACGGCCCATTTAAACTGAACAGCGAGGAGATCTCTGAGGGGAGGTTCATGAGCATAGAAGAAATTAAGAGAATGTTGAAAGATTGCGGAAATATGTTTGCGCATGGTTCACTTCTAGCTCTAAAAGAATTCATAAAATACATTGAGGGTGAAGGGTTCTAGGCTTCACCGCTATCTTTCATTTAACCTCATAAAAATTGTAAGGTTACCCGAAGGTTCTCTTGAAGAGATTTATCGCATAATTTATTAGTCTCTTTGCCTCTTCGGCGTTTCCCCACGATTTGAATTTAACCCATTTCCTCGGCTCAAGCCTCTTATAGACTTCAAAGAACTCCCTTATCTCCACCAGCTTATGCGGGTGGATGTCTGATAGATCTCTTACCCCATCGAACCTCGGGTCTCTGATCGGCACTGAAAGGATCTTCGGATCTTCCCCCTCCTCGTCCTCTAGGATTAGTACGCCTATGGGCTTAACCTTAACTATGCACCCGACCTCAAGCGGCTCATAAGATAAAACCATTATGTCAAGTGGGTCATTATCATGATACCACGTCTGCGGGATAAAACCGTACTCGACTGGAAAGACAACTGAGGAGTGGAGGACACGGTCAAGCACGAATGCCTCCCACTCCCTATGATACTCGTACTTATCTCTAGACCAGCTAACAACCTCAATAACAGCATTAACGACATTAGGCGGATCGTCGCCGGGCGAAATATCACGCCAAAGATTAACCATATGCACCGCCTAAATAAAGCGACAGCAAACCATATAATTAAATATATTGGCTCCGAGAAAGGCGTTTAGAATGGCGTTAACACTTAAAAATGAGGACATTAGATTTATGCACATATTAGCGTGCTTACCAGCTAAAGCCAAGAGATTCGCCACACCAGATTTATCGACATAAAGAAGTGGGATGACTATTATGTAAAATGTAAACTCGCTGGTCATCGTTTCTGTTTTATTTCAATTTTTTCAATTCTAGGAAGCGGGGTTTCCACCTGCATATATGTCTCCAATAAACATTCTATAGTTCTTCCATAAACTCCTTTAGGCGTTTTATCCGCTGGAATACTAAATCCACCAGTTGGTTTAATCATCACGCCCCTAAGATTAAGATCCTCCTCTCTTTTAAGCAGCGCCTCAATAATACTAAAGGTTATTTTATTTGCTCGGAGCTCATCTCCATCCCAAACATTAATATGATACTTCATGATGAGCTTTACGCTTTTTATTTCGGCGGGAATCAGATACCTAACTAATATGTTATTTGAGCCCTCTTCCGGCGGCACCTGAAAAGTAATTGACCCATTCTCATAGTCTACAAAGTAGTCAGCATTTTCTAACCTTCTTTCACCCGGAGGGTGCTCCACTATTAAAGTTGGTTTTAAAGGTTTTCTGCTGAGAGTATAATTGACTCTTTTTCCATCTCCGCTAAAGCGCTCTTCAACTTCATTATTTTTTGTGGCGAATGATCTTCCGATTCCAATCTCTTCAATTTTAAACTCTACGTTCACAATTGATATTGCTGGCAAATTCACCGCTATACTAAGATCTGGTTTTCTCATTCCTATATTCTCTTTAGGAACCCCCTCAATATTTTCTCGCAGTACGCTAACTATTGCCTCTTCAATTTTATCAATCATTTATAACCGCCTACATATACTGCTATTTTCAGGTTTTTAGAGGTTTAATTCTAGTCACGTATTGGATGACATTAGCTATTCGCGGCGTACATTCGCCGTTAATATTTCTGAAGATTATATACCTTACCTCTTTATCCGGATTTGGGTTCCTAAGCTCATACTTGTACCATACGCGTTCATTCGGAGATAAGAGATACTCAATATAGGGGTTATCCGAGCCTTTAGGTCTCAGCTTAGTCCATTCATGAATAAATATGCCGCCTATTACTTGCCTCGTTCCATCAACATACTCAAGAGTTATCTCTAAAGTCTTTTTGTCGCCATTATCTGCCCCAGACCAATAATATAGTATATCAAAGTGGGATAGTATTCCAAATCTGCATATTTCCCCTGTCCTCCCCTTCTCAATAACCCACTGTCTAGTTATATATCCAACAACGCTAGACGCATAGTTGCTCGACTCACCGGGGACATCCTCATCAAGCCTATATGGTATACCTGTCGGGCTATCTAAATTCGTTAACACGACGCTTTCCGTCATACTGTCCACATACCTTCTTAAATTCCGCACTTCCTCCTCTAACCTTTCTAGATCAGCCCTTATATCATCTTGAATCTTATTCCAATCCTCGGATCTAATTAACTCGCCGGGCTTTCTTTTTATAGGTTCAAATTTTGGCAAATAATCTCCTCCCTTAAATAACTCTAATTATTGCTTTAACTCCAGCAGCCTTAATTGCGTATATAACTTCTTCTAAAATGGATAAATCCCTTTTTCCTGAGACGGCTTCTTTCGGTATTTTGATCTCGAATGTTGCGGGTTGATAGGCTACCCATTTAAAAGTTATTTTAGCTGTGGGTATGCCTACCGCAAATATAGATTCATCAAAACTTGAAATATCAAATCTACCGATTGCTTCCTCTACCTGTTCAGAATATTTCCATGTAGACCCCTTTCTCAGCAGTCTCGGAAAACTGGTTACTGTAAGTCTCTCAGTTACATCTACGTCGTTTAATGTTGCCTTACCGCCCTCTATCTTCAGCTCTTCCCCCGCCTTAATTTCTCCACTAAAAGATATTTTTTCTCCAGTGTCAACATTAAGGATTGTTGGATTAATGATTACCATATTGGTTGTCTCAGTTGTAATGGTAATGCTTGGGACAGCGTCAAGAACGCTATTGCTCGACATGAACCATGCGTCTCCCGTTCTCACCTCCAATGTTTTTTCTACCGTAACAGGGGGGTTCTCCACGAGTTCAATTGGGTAATCATCCGGTAATCCAAGGGTCATTTTAACCGATGATAGGATGGCGCTCACAGTCCCTCCACCTTTAAAATCCATTATTGCCCTCTTTAGGCGGCTTCTATATTCTGAATCCTCTTCTCCCATTCTTCTCTTCAAATTAAATATGGCTCCTAACCTATCTATATCGTTCCCAAAAGCCGTATCAACCCAGTGCGCCCTCAATATTATGTTAGTATCTTTATCCGCCTCCTCAAGCCTCTTTCCCACAGCACCTATTATCTTGAATATACGGGAGTTTTCATCCCAAGTTTTATAGAAGCTGGGAAATCTATCCAAAATTCTCTTGGTTCTCTTCATTTCAAATTTTTCCACCCAAAGTTTTTACCAAAACATTAATGGTTCTGGCAGTAGCTCTCTCCTCACTGCTTATTTCTACGTTTGCCTTAGTGCTTGTAATCGCTTCTCCATCCCTTCGATATGCTTTTATAGTAACCTCGTTTATATCATGAACCCCATCTACGCTTAAAGCCGCTCCAATAATTCGACTATATATTATATCCTCACCTATTTTCAGAGATGAAATATATCCTATCACCTTGCTTTCTACTTCTCTCCCTACTCTTGATGGTTCCGCTTCTCTCTCTAATGTTACCGTTAAAAAGACATCTACATATACGGGTTTAGGTCTTAAAAATTCCACCCTTATGCCTGCGGCTCTTATATCCTCAATGACTCTTTTAATCTCTTTTTCGTCTCCTCCATCCACAATTATTTTTACTATGCCAGGAACACCATCCGGCATATCCTCAATGAGAACGCACGTAACTCCCTCAATACCCCTCACCCCTGCCTCCAGAGATGTTAATGTTGCTTTGCCAGCCACTTCAAGGGCGCGCTTCGCTCTGCCTCTTAAATCTTCATCAGATTCGGCCTCTGCTCCATTAAGTATATCCTCCCTATTGATCACGTATTCTACTCCCATTAGTGGCTGGGGCATAACTGTTATCATACCAGCATAGACATTCCCCGCTGTGCCAGGTGTTAAGGCCCTCACCGGAACATCCGCCTCCCATACCCCCTCAGAGATTTTCTCAAGAAAACGCTCCTCAGTTGTTACAAACACCTTAGCCTCCCGCGGATTAGGCGAGTAAGTTGAAACCTTAATTCCAGCTGGTATCTTGATCCGCTCATATGCTGTATAATCTACATAGAACATAGTGTTATAATCAGGTTTTCTCCCGTCTACCAGCCACTCGATCCCCCTCTCCACTACGGCATAATCTTTATCTCTCTGAAAAACATGTAAGGAGCCGGATGACAACCCCTCAACTTTATTCACGCTTTTTATTGGAAGAGCATTTAGTTCATAGACTGTCTTACCATCATATAGGTGGGCCTCACGGCTTACTTGAATCTCCGGTGGATCTGTGCTCCTTCCAAAAGTGACTTTGCCAGCCGCGTGCTCCGGCGGTTTACGCGATATTCCTAGTAGGGAGACAACTAGGTCCAAGGCGCTTCCTTTGGCCGTATCAATGAAGCCAGCTAAATAAACCCTGTTTAGCTGTTCATAGAGAAATTCTATTTCTCTGCTGATTGCCTCCACTATAGTTCTCGTAACGCTTCCAGGGTTTATGTCGGTGATCCCTGAGGGGGTGCCAAAAATATAATTCACGTAGAATGGCGTCTTATTATCCGGCTTATCTCCTTTGGGAAGCCACTCCAGCATATCGCCAGCAAGCCTATAATCAACGCCCTCCCTAAACATGTGACGAGCACCATTCATGACCCCTTCAACTTTAACTATGCTTTTTACAGGCGTGTTCTCCAGCTTGTACTTCGTTCTATCAACATCATAGATATGCTCTTCATTAACTATGCCCTTTGTTATCTGGGCAAGTATGGCATCCCTTATCTCCTCATAAGATTTCTTAACAAACGACATTAAATGACCTCCAAATAAAATGGAAAAACGATATTTAACGCGGTGTTCCGACCGATTGGTAGAAGAGTTATCTCTATGTCTATTCGGCGCTTATCTTCCTTATGAGGTTTAACGGATATGTTGACTATTTCTTTAACTCTGGGGTCGCGCATTACGCTCTCTCTCACGTATGCTTTAGCAAGCTCTCTTGTCCTCTCATTGTTCGGCTCGCCGACTAGCTCATAGAGGCGAGAACCATAGTTTGGATGACCTAGATCCGCCAATTCGCCCAACCGAGTTCTCAATCTACTTATTATTGCCTGCCCAAGATTATACTCATCTTTTACGATCTCCAGATCCCCGCTCGGGCTTAACGCCAGATCGCTTCCCTCCTCCTCATCAACTATTTTTAGGTCGCTTCCAAGAGGACTACTCGACATCAAAACATCACCAAACACTCTTATCCAATCATAACCGTTCCAGCGGCTATCACTTTACCTATAGGAAGATCAACCGGATCGTTGCATGTAGTCGCGGTATCCCCGTTTCTAGCGGCTGGCTTACCATTTATCATAACTGTTTGGCTTCCAGTTTGGATTATGGCCATATTTGATGGAGACCTCTGAAAAGATCCACCTTGCGGGATGTGTGGCGGCATATTCTGAGCTGTGCTCCCAACTGTAGCGGCTGGTAAACCCATAATTTTAACATTTGGGCTTAAATTTCCATTAATTATCCCATTAAAGGGATGCGGCATCGGTGTCGGGACAGGACCTGTTGGTGTTGACACCATTACTATGTGAGTGTCTGTTGCAACGATCTTATCGCCTTGTTTTGCCGCTGGCTGACCCAAAGTAAACCACCAAAACTCAGTTTATATTTACTAGTGCGCCCTTTATATCCAATGTCCCTGAAGCCTCAAGTTTAGCTGTTGCGCCCGATTTAATTTCGAGTTTTCCGCGGCTCTCTATGCTTATGTTGTTTGCGGATAACGATATGTCTTGGTTTGCCTTCAAGTTTACTTTAGCACTAGACTCTATAGTTATGTCTCCGTTCCGATCTATTTTAAGGGTTGTTCTACCAGCCTTAATGGATACTTCATCATCAGTTATCGAAAGTATCATGCCTCCGGGAAACTCTAAATATATTCTTCTTAAGTTGGATGATTTTGAGTATGGCGGTTTGTAAACGATCTCCTCCTCTTTATTAACTGGAGGTCTATCCTCATCATTATATAATCTTCCTATTACAACTGGCGCGTTTATGTCTCCATTAAGAAAAGTCACTAGAACTAGATCCCCAACATTTGGTATGTGAGCTAGGCCTATATGCTGGGTTGCAACCGGAACCCTTCGTAATTCAAGATCTCTATGCTTCAGTCTTACATTACATTCATAGTTGTCTCCGTCGCTTTCGCTTGAGTGAGGGAATATCGATGTCACAACCCCGATCTCAGCTATGTGCAATTTCTTAATTTCATCCTCAACAATCTTCTTAATAACTTCAATCATTCAGACGCTTTCTCCCGTCATCTTTTAAAACCTACTGTAGTTATGAAACCTTCTTTCCTGTTTAAGATATGCTCTACACTTCGAACTTGGTATTCACTATTCAAATAATTTTGCCTCAGACACCTGATCTCAATGGTGTCGCATAGGTCGATGTTTGCGTCACCAATTATCTTTGCTGTTCCAGTTAGCGTCTTCATTAATTCATTGAGCTTCGCTTCAGCCATTTTATCGGCCATATCTCTATCTTTTGCTGTTGGGTCTATTATGAGTAATCTATTCCCCCCACTTCCAGCTAAGCCTTCCACAAGTCTCTTTGTAAGCCAGTGAGCCTTATCTGCTCCCTTAAAGCTTGCTGGGCTTTCGCCGCGCACTGATACCTGAGTGAATCTGGGCTCATGCTTGTCGACCTCTATGTGAATTATGTTTTTGCCATACTCTAAAATATGAGGCTCCTTCCTCTCATACTTCTTAAACATTATTTTGTTCTTCACATTCATGTAGAGGCTGAAGCCGCATTTATCGGCTAAATCCCTCATATGCTCATAAACGTTTTTTCCATCGTCCACGGTGTATTGTGGGAAGCGTATTCCGTCCGCAGCCTCCTCAACCCTTACGCCTGCTTTTCCAGCCAGATCTGAAACTATTTGGCCAGCCGTCTGCCCCTCGTAAACCTGATTAACTCTCGTATTAAGAAGTTTTGAAGCTGAATCTAAGCCTAAAACCCTTACCCTTGTTATTTCATTCTCCACATCATCGACGAAACCATTAAAAACATCTTTTAACTCTTCTCCATATCCAATCTGAACTAGGATAGCATCGCCCTCCTCTATTTTAGAGGTTTTATCGTTTATATTAAATAATATCTCACAGCTACCAGCGGAGACGCCCACGCTTCTAATAATCTCAATACCAACTATGCACATAGATGAGGAATCAAAAACATCAGATTCAACTTGCACCCTGTAAGAGGGCTTCAACAATGCAAACCACGTCCATCATTATTGCTGTTGCTCTACGTAATCTGCCACCCACATAATCATCGTATAGTCATAATGATTTATAACGTCTCCATTAACGATGCCCCACCATGATTTATCTTGTGGTCTCCTACTACCAGCATAGAAATGCCGTTTAAACATATGAACAGCTTGAGCAACTTCAGAGCTATATTCACTCGCACCTTCAGGAATATAATAGCCTATTTTTTTAGAGCACTTATCACATCATTAAGTAGTCTCTTTTGACTTTTTTGATTTCTTCTTATGGGGAAATCCTCTTCAAAAGGATAAATGAGGTTTTCTCTCGGAATTAACCCAAGTCCTTCATTTTCTAGTTTTTTCCAATCGAAATTCGGACCTGGACAATTATGACTTGGCGGAATTTGCACATCGCTGTGACCTACAACCCTGTGTTGCGAAATCCTATATTTCTTTTGCAGTTTCTTAATTAAATCTATAAGAGCCTTATACTGTTCTTCCGTGAATGGGTTATTACGCATTGTAGTTTTTGGTCCATCTTCATGAACAATCTCGATTCCTATAGAAAAATGATTAACATTTTTTCTTCCTTCCCAATAAGAACCCTTCTTTCCATCTGCATGCCATGCGCATTTACTGTTCATAACCATCTTTACAACATATCCATCTGTATCAACAATATAGTGGGCGCTTGCTCCCCCCTTCTGTGTAAAAGTGTTTATGGTAGGTCCAATTCGTGAGCCTCCTGTGTGATGAACAACTATTAATGTAGGACTTTGAATGTTATTGGGTCTATCAGAGAAGTTAGCCGCTTTGATCCAGATTGGCTGTAAAAGTACTAAGACTGCGGGTTTTGTTGTATCGCTAAGCGCTTGATTCCATACGCTCTCATCTATTTGACTCGGTCTAGATTTACTACCAGGATATATAAACGCCAAATTCGGGGGGGATATATTTACTTCCTGGATTTTATTATCCTGCATATTTATTGTCATAGTTGCTGGACGGTACATTTCATTCGGTATCTCGCTTTCAGAGATTTTTTCTCCCCAAGAGGATGGATTATCCCCACCCCAATTCTCCTCATTCCACCCATCTGGCGTAAGCTGTAATTCTACTTTTCCGCCCTGCTGCCCTTGTAAACTTCTTAGATACTCGCCTAGATTCCAGTCTCCGAGTTTATTGGGTTTATAGTTTGAACCCCCGACGCTAATAGTGAACTCCACTTTCACGTTTCCTCCAGTCAGCTTGTTTCTAAGCGCTAATAGTATTGGTTGGAAAGTGCCGACGTCATATTTTTTCTGCTGTGACATTCTCAGCCTCTACCCCTTTCTTCAGATTTTATTTCAACCTCTTTTACTATACCCTCATATTCTGGTGCGTCGACCGTGATCATGTATTTACCGGGCTCCAAGTTATCTTTTCTGAATACACCTTCCTCATCAGTTTTAACAACGTATTCTCCCCCCTCCCAGGATATCTTCACAGATACGCCGCTTTTGGGGTTTCCATCAGCGTCTAGAACCCTGCCAGTTACATAGTTGACTGATGCCAAAGCCTCGTCAGTTTCCTCCTCAACCTCTTCAGCGGCTTCCTCCTCTTGGCTTGGAGCCCGCTCCTCCTCTTCTCGGGGAATAATATACTCCCTCAAAACCATATGGTATCTGTATCTATTAACTGTGCCGCCCGCATCCTCAACCCGCAAGTCTTCTATTAAAACCTGGTTTACTTCAGCTATACCAGTTATGTCTGAAGAAAATGGAACCGGAGAACCTGCCTTAAACTTTGACCTAATTATTTCTAAGTCTTCCCTAGCCCCCTCGCCAAATATTATGCCCTCAAAAGATATAGTGACTGGCTCTCTCCCCAAATCCTGTAGGATGCTTCCCTCGAATCCAGGGATTTTATGCTCCACAATACGCCTCCTCTCACTAATCTCTATGTTATGGACGCTTCTCAGATCCTTAGTTGCCCCAGTATCCGGATCCCGAGTATGCTTAATTAGCGGTATCCCATCAATCTCAACATTCATATGTTTAACCCATACCTCCTAGCCTCTTCACGCAGAATTCTAACTATCTTCCTTTCCAGCTCCCTTAAATCACCCTCATCAGCCGTAGACTCAACCCTAACCATTATATTTATTGGACGCTGCACCCTAACCCTCTCTGAAGATAAAGGAGACATGGATGAAAACATCCGGAGAATAGATGCTACTTCATGCATTCTCAGCAATTGGAAGGACGTTACCCTTCCTCCATATGGGATCTGAGTCTCAAGTAAAGGCCTGCTTATTGCGGGATAAATATGCGCAGTTAAGCCCTCGCTTACCCACTTAACAAATCTTTCAAGGTCAAATTTTAGAGGAAGCATGTCGCCAAAAATCGCTTTAACACTTGAAGTCAGAGGAGAAATAGTATCCAGCGATTTTTCCATAAACCCCAAATATTCTGTCAACTTAATCACATGAGAAGTTACGGGCTTAATCTCATGCGCAAAATGACCTACAGTAGGATAATGTTCCACTAGATAGGGAAGACCACCGCTAACAGCCTCTTTAAAGCTCTCGCCGACGAAGCTTTTAGTCAGAGGTTCTGTTAACGGAAAAATACGAGATAACTCCACCATTTTTCCAAAGAAGTAGATAACTGGGCGAAGATATTCTACTTTTGAGGAGAATAGTTGGCTCATTAAAGGATATGCTGTGGCCTCAAAAAATATACGCGTATGCTCCAGTAAAGTAGATGGCTCTTCAGTTTCCTCAATCTTTAATGACCTACTTATCTTGGGAAACAATGATGGAAATAGATTCCTATTGAGCGCTCGCGATATGACATGGACTTCACTACGCCGAGCTTTTCTGTATGCTTGAACGTAAAGCTTTGAGTGAAGTCTATATAGGGGTTCACTCCACTGCGCTTTTCGAGAAAGCAAGGGTACTAAGAAGATACGTGTATGATCCGCTAAGGATAGTGTAGAAGAGTGAAAGAAAGACTCAAGAGTTTTTCTCAAATCCATGAGGTATGCAGGCTCAGGCGAGAGGGCTTTGCTGTAAATTATCTTCTCAACATATGCTTCATAGGATGATGAGATGCTTCTTCTCCTTTGAGCAAGAATATAGAGCCTAACAAATGCTGTGGAGGAGCGTTGAATAATTGGCTTAAAAGTTTCTTTCATCATCTCGCTTAGGAGATATGTCATATAAATGATGCCCTTGGTTTCATAATACCCAATGTTTGCCCTCGTAGGCCGCGTCTTTTCGGCAACTGTTTCAGAAATCTCCTTCCTCGTAGAGACAGAATATATGGGGATTTGATAAGGCGATTTTACAAGTTTAATGAGACCATTCAAACGGTTTTCCAGAAGATTTGATCTTAACAGACTTTAAAGGAACCTTATCGGAAACCGGTAAATAAAACATGTTCTTTTTATTGTTTTTCTCAAACTCATAACCCCAATCCGCGTATAGACTAAACTTAAAGCTCAAATTAATCAACCATTAAAATATTATTAGTTACTTAAATTTTTGGCTGTCTGTGAAAGAGGCGTCTATTTATTAGAAAGTCTTACTCCTCCATCGCTCATCTAGATTGATGCTAAGAGAGATTTGAACTCCCTTCCATAGATTAATGTAATAAGCGCAGAAAAACTCCCTCTATTGATAGGATTATATAACCAGTTAGTAAGTTCTTTGGATCTAAAGTTATTAAAACTAGTAACCCTAGTATATTTCATAAGGCGCTTTGATGCTTCTGAGTTTTTATTCTCTTTTAGCGTACTGTAGGCTATCCCACCACGGGCTTAAAATTATTATAAGTAACAGGTAATAGAGCCATAGCGATCTCGCTCTGACGTCTGAAAGGAATTACTAATATTTTTGGAAAAGGAAGTAAAAGCATCGTAGGTTCGGTTGTGGCGCCGCCGGACGGACTCGAACCGTCGACCAACGGGTTAACAGCGTCAGCCTCTTGGGGTTTTAAGCCCCTTAGAGCCCGCTGCTCTACCGAACTGAGCTGTCGTCCACGCATCGCCGGGATGCGTGAACGGCGGCTCACTCGGTATTTTTTGTTAGATCTGGCGGCGCCATTATTTTTCATGTTTTCTGAAGTATTTAAAGTTTAACTTAGGATTTTCTTTAGAAGGCTATTTTTGGCGTGAATTGATGGAGCGATGGAAAACGGTTGGATCGTTAGCAATATTCTTAAATAGGATGAGTTTACTAAAATTATTTTTGGAGATATGCTGTGGTAGGGCCCGTAGCTCAGCTAGGTTAGAGCGGCGGGCTCATAACCCGCGGGTCGCCGGTTCGAGTCCGGTCGGGCCCACCAACCATCAGTGTTTTTCTCTTAATCTCTGAGATATTCCGCTTCGAATGTAAATCTTTAAAGCCTTCTTCCCTGATTTTTTAATCTGGTGCTGGTTATGTGCCGGCTTTTCGGTCTGCTTTCGACCGGTTTCTCGAACGCCGCAGGATACTTGCTCAATGATCCATGCTCCCTCTACGCTCAGAGTAAATCGAACCCGCTGAGACTTCAGGGCGATGGGTGGGGTGTAGGCTTCTACGTAAATGGATCTTTAAGGGTTGTGAGGAGCGAGAAACCCATCTTCGAGGAGTATGAGCGGTTTAAGTCTGTTGTCGAGAGCATTAAATCTAATGTTATTATTGCGCATGTGAGGAGGGCTAGTAATCCGAGGGGTCTGCCGAGAGAAAAGCTCGTTTCTATTGAAAACACTCAGCCGTTTAGTTACGGTAAATATGTTTTCGCCCATAATGGGGTGATCTCTGTACCCGACGAAGTAGCGCAGCTGTTGGGCGACTGGAGACTAAATATAAGAGGTTTAAATGACAGTGAAGTTTACTTCTGGTACATAGTTAAGGAGCTCTCTAAGGGGAAAAATATGCCAGACGCATTAAAGAACTTTCAGAAGGATCTCTTGAGGGTTTGGATGGAGACTCGGGAAAAGTATCCGGAGAGAAATAGACCTTACATTGGCTTAAATATGGTTTTCAGTGATGGCGAAAAACTGTACGCGTACTGTAAATACGATGAAGAATTGGATGGAGGGGTTAAGTCGCTATGCTACGGGGATCAGCCGGCAATGCAGATGGTATACATCGCTGATTCAGAGAAGCTAATAGTGGCCTCAGAGAAAACGAATAGCAGGGAGAATTGGCAGCCTCTTAAAAGCGGTCAGCTAATAACTGGGCAAATATCTGGCGGAAGAATAGAAATTCAGATACAAGAATGCTAGAGAATAAGATAAAACGCTCATTTAATTCACGCCTATTAACCTGAAATCAGCTGTAGAAGGCTGAGGAAAACGGATTACGGCAATAGAAACCTTTAAACATGTTCTCTCTAACTGTAGTACTAGAGGAAGCATGGCTGAAGATAAACTTTCCGAGTTATATGAGCTATATATGCGCATATATGGAAGCAGAAACCTAGTGAATGAAGAAATAAATAGGCTTGAAAAGGAGGGTTTAAGTAGAGAGGAGGCCATAAACAGCCTCTATCAGAGAGATATCGGAGAAAGAATTCTCAAACCATATAAACAAGCGCCTCGACCACGATGGCAGATAAAATATGATGGGGAAACATGGGGCATATTGTATCTGCCAATAGACAACTTCGAGAATGAGCTGTCAAATCTTGGAGAATTATTGGATTATGTAGAGCGTAACTGCGGCGAAGTGGTGGCGATAGTCCCAAACATAGGGATAACGTCAACAAGCCTCATTCTTGGAACAAGCTTCCAGGGCGTAAAGGGGTTCGGCATAATATATAGGAAGAGACGGAAATCATGAGGGCGGCGGCAGATTATACGCTAAGCGAAAAGAAAAAGATTTATATTGTGATAGAGTAGCCTATTCTTTTCGGTGATGCATGGTTTGCTAGGTGATTACGTTCATAACGAGGAATGACGACGCTTGTTTCTTAAACGATTATGTATTTTGCTTCACGATAAGCTTTAGGTTGCTTCTCCGCACCATTTTCTCGAACTGCATAGGCTTTAAATTTCCGTCGCCGCCTTGTCACCTAATAACGTATGGTTCATGCAGCGATAACATGGTCGAGTGGTGCTGAGCCTATGAGTAAAATCAGTTTTGTTATACCTAAGGGGCATCTGGCTGAGGGCGCGTTTAGAGTTCTTGAGCGGGCAGGCTACTCTATATCGGGTGGAGAGCGCACATATAGGCCGACCATAAATGACCCAAAGATCGAGTTGAAGATTCTTAGACCCCAAGAGATACCGATATTCGTGAGCGATGGCCTACATGATATAGGCATAACCGGCCTTGATTGGCTACATGAAACCCGCGCCGACGTGGAGGTTCTACTCAACTTAGAGTACGCAAGGGTTAAAATCGTTTTAGCCGTTCCAAAATCTTGGACCGATGTAGACAGCCTCTCAAGCCTGCTGGAAAAATTTCATGGTGAAGGCAGGGTGCTTAGAATATCCACAGAGTATTTGAACATTTCAGCCGACTACTTGATGAGTAACGTAGCATATAAAAGGCTTTATGGGGATAAGGAGCCTCTAATAGTTACGCCGTGGTGGAAGAAGGGCAGAAACGATAGAGTTACGATCTACCTATCTTTTGGCGCAACCGAGGCGAAGCCTCCGGAAAACGCCGACGCCATAATTGATGTTATGGAGACGGGCGAGTCATTAGAGCAGAATAATCTTAAGCCCATTGAGACGGTAATGGAGTCAACTGCCATACTGATTGCCAATAAGAATTCGCTTAGGGATCCTGAAAAACGCGAGAAGATTTATGATGTCTTAACTCTTATCCGCGGGGTAATCGATGGGAGAAAGAAGCTGCACATATTTGTTAACGTGCATAGAGATAATCTTCCAAGGCTTCTTGAAAGGCTGCCAGCGCTCAAAAAGCCAACCATATCCCCGCTCTCGGATGAAAACTGGTATTCGGTGAACACCGTGATAGATAAAGAGCAATTCATAGAGATACTTCCAGTACTTAGAAAGCTGGCTCAGGGATTAGTTGTCTATGAGCCTAGGCAGGTACTCCCCTTAGAGGAGATAACTTCAAACGAAAGCTCTTGCAGGGGAGAATGAAGAATGCCAATAAAGATTGCGAGGCTACGCGACGCCTATAATACGGTTTTGGAAGACAGGTGGCCTAGGAAAAGGGTTTTAGATCAAAGCCTAGTCAGCTATGTTGAGGGCATAATTGAGGACGTTAAAAGGCGAGGGGATTCCGCCCTAATAGATTTAACAGCGAAGTTTGACGGCGTTAAACTCACCCCTGAAAGCATAGGCGTTAGCCGCGAGGAGATTAATGAAGCCTATAGTAGAGTGAGCGAGGAACAAATATCTGCAATAAAAACTGCAAAGGATCTGGTTGAGAGGTTTGAACGTAAAGTTTTATCGGGAATCAGGTTCGAGTACAAGGATGAGAGCGGCCTGAAAATATTTAGAGCGTATAGGGCGATTAGAAGCGTCGGATGCTATGTTCCGGGTGGAGGGGCAGCGTACCCGAGCACAGTTATAATGACGGTTGTGCCAGCTAAGGTTGCCGGGGTGCCGAGAGTCGTCGTCTGCTCACCGCCGAGAAGGGATGGCACAATCCACCCGCTGACTCTTGTTGCCGCAGATATATGCGGGGTCGATGAATTTTACAGGGTTGGCGGAGCACAGGCGATAGCTGCCCTAGCATATGGCACTGAAACAATTAAGCCTGTTGATAAGATTGTCGGTCCAGGCAGCAAGTATGTTTTAGCCGCGAAGAGCATTGTTTCGCGGGATGTCCCCATTGATCACCCGGCTGGTCCAAGTGAGATAATGATTTTAGCTGATGAGTCAGCTGACCCATACCATGTTGCGCTGGACATGGTGTCGCAAGCTGAGCATGGATTGGACAGCGTGGCGGTTCTGGTCACAGTATCCGCGGAGATCGCTGAAGCATCCCTTAGAAGCCTTAAGCGTCTAATTGATAAACTGCCCAATAGAGATGTGGTTAAGGGGTCTCTTGAGAAGAACGGTTTAATATTGCTTGCTGAGAGCATGGATGAGGCTATAGATTTTGTGAATGATTTTGCCCCGGAGCATTTAGAAATAATTGTGAGGAATGCGCATGAGGTCTCGAAGAGGATATATTCCGCCGGCATGATGCTTATAGGCGACATGACGCCGGTATCTTTAAGCGACTATTCTCTTGGGACAAATCATGTTCTCCCAACGGGCGGCTATGGGCTCGTGTATCAGGCTCTATCGGTTCTAGACTTCATTAGATGCGTAAATATTGCTGAATGTTCGGAAGAAGCTATGAGAAAACTGTCTGCCAGCGCCATAGTTTTAGCTGAAGGCGAAGGGCTATTAAATCACGCGTTGGCTTTAAAGGAGAGAATGAAGAGTTGAGTGGAAAAAGGATAATTGAGGATGTTATTTCGAGAGCGTATAATCTCAGCGCATATGATGTTGGTGAAACCATTGAGGGTTTAGCGTCTAGAACCGGGAGAAAAATATTTGAAATATTAAAGCTGAATTCAAACGAGAACTTTTTCATTCCGCTGGAATTTGTTAGAAGCGTTTTAAGGCAGGTTATAGAGGAAGTTGACCCGAGAATATATCCGCGCGACGAGTTTAGGGAGCTTAGGGAAGCTATAAGCAAGAATACTGGTGTATCTCCGGAAAACATTGTGATCGGAACCGGAAGCGATCAGCTTATAGATTTGGTCTCTAGGATTTTCCTCAAAGAGGGGGATGAAGCGATCTCCATTGAGCCAACCTTCTCGATTTATGAGCGGTGCGTTAGGATTCAGAACGCTGATTACAAGACAGTGCCACTGAAAGATGATTTCTCACTGGACGCCGATGCGATGCTTTCAGCAATAACCCCGAAAACCAGGGTTATTTTCCTATGCTCGCCCAACAACCCCACCGCGAATAACCTGAATCACAAGGATATTTTAAGGCTCGCCGAAAGCTTTGACGGCTTGGTTGCCGTAGACGAGGCTTACGCTGACTTTACATCATCGTCGCTAATTAATGCAGCTAACAGCCTAGAGAACCTTATAGTCTTTAGAACTTTCTCTAAGGTTTTCGGCTTAGCTGGCTTGAGGGTTGGGTACGCTGTGGCGAATAGGAGGCTCTCTATGATGATTAATGAGAGGTTTCAGATGCCCTACTCCGTGTCTATAACGGCGCTTAGGGCGGCTGTTAAAATGCTTGAGAGAATGGAGTATATAGAGGAGACTATTAACGCCGTTAAATCTGAGAGGAATAGGCTCATTAGAAAATTAAACGAGATAAATGGTGTGAGGGCTTTCCCCTCAGAGACAAACTTCGTGCTATTTCAGGTTAACAAGAACTCGCTGATGGTTTATAGGGGTCTTCTAAACAGAGGGATTATTGTGAGGAACGTTGGCCGCGTGCTTGGATTCGAGAATTGCTTAAGGGTTACGGTTGCCCCGAGACATTACATGGATCGCTTCATAGGGGAGCTTAGGGAGGTGCTATATGAGGTTGCTTGATGAAAACAAGTACATCACGTTTAAACTTGAATCAGGTGAGGCTTATCTAAGAAGAGATAGGATAGGAAGCGTTAGAGCTATTGACGCAATAATATTTGATTGCGACGGGGTGCTGATAGATATAAGGGACTCCTACGATAAGGCCATATCAAAATCCGTTGCATTCATATTTGAAGGGATTACAGGTCTCAAGATTCCGGAGAACTTTGTCTCCGATGAAACAATATTTCTCTTTAGGAGAAGCGGAGGATTCAATAATGATTGGGATATAGTTTATGGATCACTAATGTTCTTGCTATCTAATCTGTCAGAGAATCAGCAGAGAAAACTCGCTGAGCTAATGGCGCCGCTTTTACACGTGAGGAGCGCGGCTGAACGCTTCTCGGCGATAAAAGAGAAAGCGAGTGCAAACACATTTAATGTTAGCCGCAATGAATTAGATGGATTGAGGGAAAACCTAAAAGACTTCACAAAGCTGCTTGATGAAACCGGAGCCGCCTCAGTTGATAGAGTTATACTTTCCTCAGGGATTGTCGCGGAGGGCTTCTACAATCTTCTGAAAACCTTTATTAATGGTTCTGGCAGGGTTGGCGAGAGCATAATTGCAACGGTCTTTGAGGAGATATTTTGCGGGTCAAGCCTTTTTGAGGAGATATATGGAGTTAAATCGAACATTAATTTTGGGCGCGGCATGATAGATAACGGTAAACCAGCAATTAGATGCGAAACACTAGAGCGATTGTCATCTCTTATCGGAGAATCAAAGTTTGGAATAGCTTCAGGCAGCAGATTTAAGTCCGCAAAACATGTTCTACGGAACATTCTAGATTACTTTAATCCGGAAGCGCGGGTATTTCTAGACGATGTTGAAAGGGTTGAGGAAGAATATTTGAAGAGAGGTTTCCTAAAGATAAGCTTTAAAAAACCGAATCCATACTCGCTTTTCAAGTCGTCTTGGAGCCTAGAACCTTTTAGGCTCGCTCTTTTTGTCGGGGATTCCATGGAGGACGCCATGGCTGTTGAAAAAGCCAGAAAATTGGATTCAAGGTTCATGTTTGCCGGGATATATGGATACGCAAGTTTAAGGGAGAAGATAAAGGAGGAGTTCCTCAGGTTTGAATGCGATCTTGTTTTACCATCCGTAAATGATATTCCATATATTATTGAGCGGGTTAGAGGTGGGAGAATATGAGGGAGGCGGAGCACTATAGGAAGACCTCTGAAACCGAGGTCAAAGTTAGAGTTAGGCTAGGGGGGGCTGGGTCAGCCATAGTTAACACAGGGATATCCTTCCTAGACCATATGATTAAATCTCTAGCAGCCCATAGCCTCTTCGATATTTACGTGGAAGCCTCAGGGGATTTAAAGCACCATGTCATTGAGGATGTGGCTATTTGTCTTGGCGAATCTATAAGAAAGGCTCTTGGCGACAATATTGGCATAAGGAGGTTTGGTTACGCTATTGTTCCAATGGATTGCTCCCTCGCCTTCGCGGCAGTAGACCTGTCGAATAGACCCTATCCAAAAATCAACTTGAATCTTGAAGGCAGGCAGATTGAAGACATGTCGACCGAAGACATATATCACTTTCTAGAGACTCTAGCGAACTCTTTAAGAGCAAACATACATGTCTGGACTCAATACGGCGCAAACGATCATCACAAGGTTGAAGCCGCCTTTAAAGCATTAGCCCTCTCGCTTAGACAGGCTTCATCCATAGATCCTGAGAGAAGCGGAGCTCCGAGCTCAAAGGGAGTCTTATAATGCTGAGGGCCTTAATATTAGATTACGGTGTTGGAAACCTCTTTAGCATAAAGTGTTCTCTCGAAAAATCCGGCTTTAAAGCTGAAGTAATCTCGGACGCTGAGAATCTCAGGGAAGCTGACGCAATAGTTCTTCCGGGCGTTGGAAATTTTGGCGCAGGGGCAAGAAATATTGGGAGACTTAGGGAAACCCTGCTAAAATTGGTCGATGAGGGCGTGCCGCTTCTAGGCGTATGCTTAGGCATGCAGCTCCTCCTAGAGGAGAGCTGTGAGGGCACCGGTAGAGGTTTAGGTATATTTAAGGGCAGAGTTATCAAATTGCCCAGCACGGTGAAAACACCTCACATCGGCTGGAACACCGTGGAAATAGTTGAGCCCATCGAAATCCTAGAGAACATAGGCGAGAAAGACTACTTCTACTTCGTTCACAGTTACTATGCTTTCCCACAAGATAAGAGGATCATAGCCGCTGAGACAGAGTACGGCGTCAAATTCCCCTCAGTCATATCTCAGAGAAACGTGTTTGGGGTCCAGTTCCATCCTGAAAAATCTGGAAAACCCGGAGAGCAAATACTAAGGAATTTTCTTAGGATCGTTAAGCATTAGCGCCTCTATAGGTGAAGGAGGAAATGCTTGTCATACCAGCCATCGACCTAATGAACGGAAAAGTCGTTAGGTTGCTTAAGGGCGACCCCCGAGACATGAAGTATTATGAGCATTTTGGGAAGCCAGTCGACGTGGCTAAAAGGTGGGAGTCTGAGGGAGCCAGCTGGGTTCACATCGTGGATTTAGACGCTGCTTTAGGAGCCGGGGACAATATCGGCGTCATAAGCAGCATAATTCAATCCCTAAAGATTCAGGCTCAGGTTGGCGGCGGGATAAGGAGCCTTGAGCGTGCGCGCCAGCTTATCGCTTTGGGCGCGGCCAGAATAGTTATTGGATCGCTCGCCTTCAAGAGCCCTAATGCTCTTAAAGTATTGCTCGATGAATTTGGAGACAATAGGATCACTGTCGCTTTAGATCACTTAAACGGCGTAGTTAAGGTTGGGGGTTGGAGGGAACCTACGCGTTTTGGGCTTAGGGAGGCGGCTAAATTCTTCACAGAGATGGGTGTAAAATTCTTCTTGGTGACGTCAATACAGCGTGATGGGGCTATGAGCGGCCCAGACGTTGAAAACCTATCCCGAGTTTTAGATTTAGGGGCTAATGTGATGGCGTCAGGTGGAGTGAGAAGTCTAGATGACATAGCGGTTTTAAGAGATCTGGGGGTTTATGGGGTTATAGTTGGCAGAGCTCTTTATGAGGGATGTTTCAGTTTAAGCGAAGCTTTAAAGGTGGCGTTGAAACATTATAGGTAGATTAGTGGATGGGGTTAAATTGGCTCTGGCGAAAAGGATAATACCGTGCTTAGATGTCGATCATGGCAGGGTTGTTAAGGGAATAAATTTCGTCGGGTTAAGGGATGCTGGTGACCCAGTTGAGCTTGCCAGACGCTACTGTGATGACGGCGCAGACGAATTAGTCTTCCTAGATATAACTGCGTCCGCGGAGAAGAGGAACATACTTAAAGATGTTGTTAGAGCCGTCGCCTCCGAGATAAACATACCGTTTACCGTCGGCGGCGGGATAAGAACCCTTGAGGACGCGCAGATAGTTTTATGTAATGGGGCTGATAAGATATCTGTTAACACGGCAGCTGTAGATAGGCCAAGCTTCATCAAGGAGCTTGCCGAAAAGTTTGGCTCTCAATGCGTCGTCTTAGCGATAGATGCAAAAAGAAGGTATGAGAGGAGAACGGATAAAATTATTGTGGAGACAAGCGAAGGATCCTGCTGGTTTGAGGTTTACACTTATGGCGGGCGGAAACCCACCGGCATAGATGCTATCGAATGGGCCATTAAGGGAGCTGACTTAGGGGCTGGAGAAATCCTTTTGACTTCAATAGATAGGGATGGAACCGAGAACGGATACGACATTGAGTTGACCAGAAGCATCGCTGAAAGGGTTAACATACCAGTTATCGCCAGCGGCGGGGCCGGTAAACCGGAACACTTCTGGGAGGCATTCGTGCTTGGGAAAGCCGACGCCGCCCTCGCAGCCTCAGTATTCCACTACAGTAAATATCCCATACCAGTCGTTAAACGCTATCTCCATGAGAGGGGTGTACCGGTTAGGCTATGAAGGCGTTAAGGGAAGTCGGCTTAAATGAGCTGAATTTTGGGAAGGGCGGCGGCATACTGCCGGTTGTGGTTCAAGACAAGGATTCTGGAAAGGTTTTAACGCTCGCATACGTGAATAGGGAGGCGCTGGAGAAAACGATTGCAACCGGCTACGCCCACTATTATAGGCGCTCCCATGGAAGAGTTATGATGAAAGGGGAGACTTCGGGAAACGTTCAGGAGATCGTGGACATACTTGTTGATTGCGACAATGATGCGCTGCTATATATTGTGAAGCCTAAAGGTCCAGCGTGCCATCTCGGCGAGGAAACCTGCTTCCATAATAGGCTGAAAGAGATGAGCCGCGAGTAGCTTTCACGCCTTCAACCGGATTCCAGAGCGATTTTCTCCTTCTTTTTTAGCACGATGCTTACTATCTTGCAGAAGTGGCAGGGCATTCCCTCTAGGGAGGTTGGCATGCCGCAGAGAGGGCACTCATATATTTTGGTTTCATGGTTCTTTAATGCCGCCTCTAAGCATGGCAGCAGTCTCCTGAAATGTGAGCTTATGAAGGTATGCTTAAAATTCGGCATCTTCTCAGCCAGTAGGTTCAGTGCCTCCTTCCTTCTTATTGTTCTAGAGCGCTCTGAGAATCGGCATCCAAGGGTTCTTATCGGCAACCCCCTATACTTGGCGTAGAGGAGACATTCCATATCCGTTAAACCTATTAGGGGCTTTATTTTAGGCATCATTTTCGGATGGGTTTTAGGTAAAAACGGTCTTAATCTAACTAGCGCTCCGACATTACCCTCTATATATGAGTTGAATAGAGCTTCAACTGTATCGTCGAGGTTATGTCCCGTCGCAATCTTAGTTAAGCCTAAATCATATGTGATTTTATTGAAGAGATATCGTTTTATTGTGCCGCAGGCGGAGCACATTTTTCTCCCATAAATGGTGGACTTGAAATCCGGTATTTTGAACCCGAGCTCTTTCTCTAAACTGTAAACCACGAGCTCTCTATCAATCATTTTGGAGAGCTCCCTAACTTTCTCTAGGCAGTGCTGAGAGTAGTCTGGTATACCTAGGTCGATATAGATTAGGGTCATAGGGGTCTTCTCAAAGGACTTACTGAGAATATACGCTAGGCTCGAACTATCCTTTCCGCCAGAGACAGCAATGCCAATATTGTCGTCCCTAGAGAGCATCCTATATGTTTCGACCGCATGCCTCACCTTTCTCTCGGTTAGAAGCATAAAGCATTCGGGGCATAGCCTAAGGTTAGAGTAAGCTAAGTAGACTTCAGCGTTATTTGCACCGCATCTCTTGCACCTCACCACCATACTTCGTCTCCACCGCTGTAAAGGGGATCTCTTATCAGCAGTCTAAACTCCCATCCTTTTATTTTTTCTCCCCATCTATTAAACAGATCGGAATTTTGCCTTATCTTGTAGCCGGCGAGAGCCGCAAAACGGTTACACAAACCTCATTATCAGATTTACAAAGTGTTTTTCGGGTGAACCGCCATGATTAGTAAAAGATCTAGATTAGAGTTATATTTGGAAGTTTTAAGAGCGATAAGTAAAGGGGTCGGTAAGCCCACAAACATAATGTATAGATGCAATCTTTCATGGACAAACTGTAAAGAAATCCTAGAGTTTCTCACCGAGCAGGGTCTCATTACAGTTATAGAAAACAATAATCGAAGATTCTACAAATTAACGGAGAATGGGAGAGGACTGTTAGAAAATCTTAACAAGATACAATGCTTGTTTACCGTGGCTAAAGGGAGAGGGAGTCAACACTTCAATAAACTTCTCCTCTACCCAACACGACACGATAGTGGCTGATCCTATCCCAAAGCCTTAAAACAATAGGGCTCCTTCCTCAAAACCGCATTTTTACGCTAAAACCCTTAAAACTCTTAATTAAATTTATATGGTTGAGGAGATAGTTTTCTTTTAGCATCTTCCATTCACCAAACACCTAGGTTTAGAGCGGTTGGGATTGAAAGTAAAGGTTTGCGTCCCCGTGCCAGCTGGAAACTTCAGCGATATTTTTACAATGATTAGTCGCGCCGAGGAGAGCGGCGCGGACATAATAGAGGTGCGTTTAGATTATCTCGGTCGCAGCATGCTGGATTACATGAACTGTTTAGGGGAGATAGTTGAGTTCTCAAGAACCCCTTTAATAGCAACTAACAGAAGCGTTGATCAGGGTGGAAGATGCGTACTAGACGAGGATAGGAGGCTGGAAACTCTTATCAGCGCTGCTAGGGCCGGCTTCAGATACGTTGATGTTGAGCTATCCACTAGCGGATTAAATAGGGTTGTTGACGCCGTTAAGGCGTATGGCGCTAAAGCGATAGTCTCTTACCACAACTTCAAGTGCACACCTGAAATTCACGAGATGGAGAAGAGCGTTAAAGCTCAGATTGAAGCTGGAGCCGACGTATGTAAGGTGGTAACCATGGCTAATAGCATTATGGATAGCGTTAGCTGCCTGATATTCACGTATGAAATAAGTAGGAAAGCCAATATAGTCTGCTTCGCAATGGGTGAAAAAGGTTTACTTTCGAGGATTCTCTCACCTATCTTCGGCGCCCAATTCACTTACGCATCGCTTGGAAAAAGTCTGGAGACGGCTCCAGGGCAGATAACGATAGAGGAGATTAAAGACGTTTACAGAAGGTTAGGCGTATGGCAATAAATTTGTCTGGTAAGACTAGGGTCTGCGCCCTAATAGGGCATCCTGTTGAGCATTCGCTAAGCCCAGCGATCCAGAACGCTGCCTTCAGGCACCTAGGCTTAGACTATGTTTACGTAGCGTTCAATGTTAAGCCCGAAAACCTCGGCTACGCGATCCTCGGCGCCAAGAGCCTTGGCATACATGGATTAAACGTTACAATGCCCCATAAAATTGAGGTAATCCGGCATCTGGACGATTTAGATGAATCCGCTAGGCTTGTCGGTTCAGTCAACACGATCTTGAACAGTAAAGGTAGGCTAATAGGCTACACGACTGACGGCGTCGGCGCATTAAACGCCTTAAAGTATGCTGGGGAAGACCCTGCAAACAAGAAGGTTGTGGTTTTAGGGGCTGGCGGAGCCTCCAGATCAATATCCTTCGCACTCGCCAAATATGCCCGTGAACTCGTAATTCTAAATAGAACTGTCGAGAAAGCTGAAAAGCTGGCTAGGGATATAGTTAGCTCTCTAGGTGTAGGGGCAGATGCCGTTAGATTTGGTAGACTGGATTGCAGCCGCCTCGAAGCGGAGCTTAAGGATGCCGACATAGTGATAAACGCCACATCCATCGGGATGAAGCCGAAGGATGCGGAAACACCCCTTAAACGCGGGCTCCTACACAGCGGTTTAACCGTATTCGATATCGTCTATGAGCCATTGGAGACAAGGCTCCTCAGAGAGGCGAGACTTGCTGGCGCCAAAACCATAGACGGCTTATCCATGCTCATACATCAGGGAGCCGCCTCCTTCGAGATATGGACTGGCCTAAAGGCGCCCATAGAGGTTATGAGGGAGGCTGCCTTAAGAAAGATAAGGGAAAACCATGATGAGTTAACATGATGCTGGGCGGTTTGGAGGAAGAGGTTTGGTCTCGGTTGGCAGAGCTGTAGCGTATGGCGCCGTAACAATTGTAAACGCCATATCATGCGGCTTAGGGGCCGCGTTAGGCATAGATCTGAAAACAGAGGCCACTGTTAAGCTCACAGATGAGCCTGGAGTTATAGAGGGCAGGGTGCTCTCAGACCCTTCTGAGAAGCCGATTTTGATTGAAAGCGTTGTGAGGCGGGTTTTAAGATGCTTTAACCTTGAAGATCAATATGGCGCGTACGTTGAGACTCAATCCAACATCCCTATTGCGCGCGGATTAAAAAGCAGCAGCGCTGCGGCGAATGCCTTAACGCTTGCCACATTATCAGCTATAGGAAGGGAAGTCGACGACTTAACGATCGTTAACATGGGGGTTGACGCGTCTATAGATGCCGGGGTAACGGTGACCGGGGCCTTCGATGATGCCTGCGCATCATACTTCGGAAACATCGTAATAACAGATAACTATGGCAGGAAGATCTTGAAGGTTTTTCAGCCGGAGGGGGATTACGAGGTCTTAATCCATGTTCCTCCCTTGAAAGCATATACCTCGAAGTCGGATGTAGGCAGGATGAGGATAATAGCCGGTGAAGTCAGGGCCCTGCATAAAATGGCTCTTGGAGGCGATTACTGGCACGCCATGACCCTCAATGGGCTTATCTACTCCGCAGTTTTAGGCTACGACGCTAAAATCGCCATCGACGCCTTAGCCGCCGGAGCTGTTGCCGCTGGGCTCTCGGGTAAGGGTCCGGCCGTCGCCGCCGTCATCCCTACGGATAGAGTTAGCGAGGTTTATAGCGTTTGGGAGAAGCATGGTGGGGAGATTATACACGCGAGAATAAATCATGAGAAAGCTCATAAACTGTAGTTTCATAGTTAACTGCATATAGATGGTGAAGCATGTTGACAGATATAGTTGTTAAGGGGGGAGCGCTTCTCTCAGGTTCGGTTAGGGCCCCGCCCTCAAAATCCTATACCCATCGGGCCATAATAGCGGCTTCCCTCTCAAACGGTTTATCTGAAATCCGTAACGCTCTTCTCTGCGACGACACCTTAGCGACGATAGATGCTTGCCAAAAGCTCGGAGCGGAGATAAGCAGGGCCGATGATGGAACGCTTAAGATTCTTGGGTCACCTAGGCTTAAAACGCCGGACGACGTGATAAACTGCCGGGATTCCGGCTCAACGATGAGGTTCATGACGCCGATATGTGCTTTAGCCGACGGGATCTCCGTGCTCACAGGCGGAAAAAGCCTTAGAAGTAGACCAATGGGGCCTCTACTCGACGCCCTAGATCAGCTGGGCGTTAAATGTTATTCGACTCGCGGCGACGGTCGGCCGCCAATAGTGGTTTTTGGCGGCGGGATAAGGGGCGGTGAGGCTGTCGTTAGAGGTGATGTGAGCTCGCAGTTCATCACGGGGCTTTTGTTTGCTTCCCCTATGGCTGAGCGCGACACTAGTATAATGCTTTCAACGTCTTTAGAGTCTAAGCCTTACGTTGACATGACTTTAGATGTGCTTGAAAAACATGGCATCGTGGTTGAATGGAAGCACACGTCTTTCAATATACCTTCCGGGCAGGAGTATAGGCCCCGTAGCCATTCTATTGAGGGGGACTATTCTTCAGCCGCTTTCCTCCTAGCCGCAGCAGCCATAACGGGCTCGCGGATAAGGGTTGAAAGCCTCTTTAGAGATTCTCTTCAAGGAGATCGGCTCATAGTCAGGATCCTCAGCGAAGCCGGAGCCAGGGTAAACGTTTACGAGAACTTTATTGATGTTGAAGGACCTGCGGGGCCATTAAACCCGATTAACGTCGATATGAGGGATAACCCAGACCTTGTTCCAGTGTGCGCCGTGCTGGCATGCATGGCTGAGGGAGAGTCTATTATCGGCGGTGTTAGGAGGCTTAGGTTTAAGGAGTCTGACAGGGTTGAAGCGCTGCTGGCTGAGCTTTCGAAGATGAACGCTGATATAAGGGTTTTAGACGATAAGCTGGTTGTTCGCGGTGTAAGAAGGCTGAAGGCTGCTGAGATAGATCCTCATGGAGACCATCGGATAGCGATGGCTTGCGCCGTGGCGGCCCTAGCAGCGGATGGGGAAACAATTATACGTGATGCCGAATGCATAAATAAGTCCTATCCAGATTTTATCAGGGATATGCGCCTCCTAGGAGTAGAAATCCTTGAACGGTAACTCTATCGGCAAGTCTCTCGTCCTAACATGTTTTGGGGAGAGCCACGGGTTCTACATAGGCGCTGTTTTAGACGGTTGCCCAGCCGGCTTACCGCTCAGCGAATCAGACGTTCAAGCTGAGCTGGATAAGAGGCGTCCGGGGCTAAGCGATATAAGCACCGCTAGGAGAGAGGAGGATAAAGTCGAGATAGTGTCCGGGGTCTATAGGGGCTACACGACCGGCGCGCCGATATGTATGATTATCAGGAATAAGGATATTGACTCAAAGCCCTATGAAACAGTTATGTTTAAGCCTAGGCCCGGCCACGCTGATTACACGGCTAGAGTAAAGTATGGCGGATACAATGATCCGCGCGGCGGCGGAAGGTTCTCTGGGAGGATAACCGCTGCCTACGTTATGGCTGGAGCTGTCGCCAAGAAGCTCCTAAGCCTTATTGGCGTTGAGGTCTTAGCCCATGTGGTGCAGATTGGCCGTGTGAGGGTTGAGGGCGAAGTTCCACATAATGAGATAAGAAAGAATGTTTATTCGAATCCTGTTAGATGCGCTGTCCCGGAATTAGCCGAGAGGATGATTGAGGAGATTTTAAGCGCTGCTAGGGAAGGCGATAGCGTGGGAGGCGTTGTTGAGGGCATCGCGCTCAATGTTCCAGCTGGCTTGGGTGAACCGATATTCGACTCGCTTGACGCGGACATAGCGAAGATGCTGTTCAACATACCGGCCGTTAAGGGTGTTGAGTTCGGCGCAGGCTTCAGGTTGGCGTCCATGAGGGGTTCTGAGGCAAACGATCAGTACGCTATTAGGGATGGGAAGGTTGTCACTTTAACGAATAATGCTGGTGGAATACTAGGCGGAATATCGAGCGGCATGCCGATAAAGGTTAGAGTTGCCTTCAAGCCAACGCCATCCATATCGAAGAAACAGAGAACAGTAAACCTAGAAACAATGAATGAAGAGGAGATGGAGGTTGCTGGGAGACATGATCCATGCATAGTTCCAAGAGCCGTCCCGGTTGTCGAAGCATGCCTAGCATTCGTACTGGCGGATCACGCGTTAAGAGCCGGAAAAATACCGGGAATAATTAAAAGGTTTATAGAGTAAAGGTTAACTGTGAATTTTTGGCTATTTCTCCACTCTTTACGGTCTAGCCCCTCCCATCTACTACCCCAGATAACAGCGCATAGCAATGCTGGATAAACTGAAGCAGAAGCTATTGTTGCTCTTTTATATTCCTTTTAGGCTTCTTTGCAGATGCTCTATGGCTTCTCTTACGCTTTGGAAACCGTATTTAATTTCGCTGTGCGCTTTTCTCAGCGCTATGACTTCTTTTCTCACTTCTTCTGGCTTGCGCTTGCCCTTAATTACTTCTAGCATTAGGTCGCATAGGTGTTTTATGTCGCTTTCCGTGAAGCCCCTTCTGGTCACGTCTTGGAAGCCTATCCTTATGCCCGACGGGTTTTCGCGGTTGTTCTGATCGTCGTATGGCAGAATATTCCTGTTCAATATTATGTTTGCCTCCTCAAGAGCTTCGGAAACCCGTTTTCCGCCGCCATACTCCCTAACATCGACCGCCAGCTGATGCGACATGGTGAAACTGTAGCGTTCGCCTAAAACCTTTAAGCCATTCTCGTAGAGGTATTGGCCAGCAGCCTGCGCATTCCTAACGATCTGCTTAGCGAGAGCTTCGCCGAATATCTTGAGCTCTAAAGCGGCTATGCCGGTTGCCGGAAGCCTACCCAGATGCGTGTTAGATGTGCTGAGCGGGAAAACAGCGTACTGAACGTTCCTTATAGCCTTCTCCATACGCTCGTCCCGCCTATCCGCTAAGATAACGCCGCCCTGAGGCCCCGGGAAAGTCTTGTGGGTTGAGGACGTCATGAAGTCCGCGCCCTCCCTGAGCGGGTCTTGGAACATTCCGCCGGCTATTAAGCCCAGCACATGCGCCGCATCGTAGACTACGTACGCGCCGACCTCATGGGCTACGTCGCTGAGCTCTTTAACCGGGTGTGGGAATAGGAATAGGCTTCCGCCGAATGTCACTATGCCCGGTTTAGCCGCCCTAATTATTTCGGCGGACTTATCTGGGTCTATATTCATCTTCTCAACGTCGTATGCGTGCTCTATGTTCTCTAAGCCTAAAACCATTCCAGCTAGGCCTGTGTAATCATGCGATATATGGGCTCCGGCGCTCAGCGGCGTAACAACCATCTTTCGGCTTTTAGTCGTTAGCGACAAGCCCTTAAAGGTTGCCAGGTTGGCGTGTGTTCCGGAGACTAGGCGTACATCAGCCCAGCTGCACTTAAACAGCATCTTCATGAGGTCTGTTACGCAGTCCTCTATCATAGAGATGTACTTTTGCCCTTGATAATATCGTCTCTTAACATGCCCCTCAAGATCGTTTTCGCCCTCAGCGTACCTGCTCTCAAGATCCATAGTGAGCTGAAGCATTTCTTTAACAGCTGGAGACTTTAGGCCCTCGCTGGCTATGAGGTTTATGCACTCTTCTCCGCGGTATAACTCATGTTTCTCGCTTGCCTCAATAAGGTTAAGGGCTACCTTAAAGAACTCCTCCATCACTGCACCAGCCTAAACAAACCCATAGAAATAGCTAGCAAATATTTATTTTTAGCGCTCTAGGACAAAAGTTCTCTTCGCTATAGGCCTCTCCCTAACCTCGTGGATGAGCATCTCCATTCTATCTCCAACACCTATAACCGGAAACTCCTCAAAGACGCTTATCGCCCTCTCAAGCTTACTGGCCCTCTCAGCGAATATTGTTGCCAGCGCCTCCCCTTCAGAGACCTTGTCGCCTATCTTTCTATGAAGTAAAACCCCTGCACCCTTATCTCTAGGAGCGCCAGCCAGCCTAGCAGCCTCAACCACAGACGCATTATCTATCCATAAGACTACACCACTCCTTTTCGAGCGCACGATGAACCTCTCAGAGCCCAGCGCTATATCGTCCGGCATGATATTCGGGTTTCCCCCCTGGGCGCCAATGATCTCGCGCAGCTTCTCCTCAGCCTTCCCAGACCTTAAGACCTCTAGGGCGATCGCGCCGCCATTTCCATCAGCCTTTCCGCTCATCTCTAGGAGAATGCCAGCTATATGGGTCGCCTTATCTATCAGATCGTACGCTTGGCTCCTACCCATTATAGTGTTCAGAGCCTCCCAAGCCTCTAAAGCCGGGCCCACAGCGTAGCCGACCGGCTGCTCGCCGTAGGTTACCGCACATCGAACTCTTATCCCAAGCCGGCGTCCAAGCTCCATGAAGTCCTTGGCCAACAGATCTGCTTCGCCAATGGTCTTTATCTTTGTCCCCCTCCCAGTCGGTATGTCGATCACTAGGAGGTTTGCGCCCACAGCCTTCTTCTTACCCATTATCGAAGGCAGTAGGAGCGGGTCTATAGACAGTGGATGCTCAACCCTAATGAAAATGTCGTCGGCCGGAGCCAAATCCAATGCCCCGCCCCAAACAATACAGCCATTAGTCTTCTCAACGACCTCGCGCATCTCCTCTATACCCAATGCAACGGGCATAAGAACCTCAGCCCTATCAGCCGTCCCAGCGGCGGAAGTAATAGACCTAGAGGAGGATTTAGGTATCGTCAAGCCGGACGCCGCGATTATAGGGACAACGAGAAGCGTGGTTTTATCTCCGGGAACCCCGCCTATAGAGTGCTTATCAACTATCAGTGGCTTTTTGAGCTCAAGCCTATTTCCGGTCTCAACCATAGCCATCGATAGGCTTGTCGCCTCATCTAAATCTAAGCCGAAGGCGTGGAGAGCGGTCACAAAAGCCGCGATCTCGATCTCGCTTAGGTTTCCGCTGACGGCATCCTTAACTATCTCGAAGATCTCCTCATATGTTAGCTTTCTCCCGCTGAGCTTATTCCTCACATAGTAGACTGAGAGCGGAAAGTGCGCCGCCTCAACGTCAACCTCGTCATCCTCCCTTAAACCCATGTATCTTTTAACCTCATCATAAACGCCTATGTAGCCCCTCCCAACGCTCTCAAAAGCCACATTAACTATCGCTGTTACCTCCCTACCTCTACCCAGCAGTTTTACGCGGCCTAGGCCTGAAACCCCTAAATCCTCAGCGTCCTCCCTATTCAAGACAACTATAAATTTTCCGCCTGACTCCAAGTCGAGCAGTTTAACTTTAAGTTTCATTGATCATACACGCCTCAGATAACATGAATTTCCAGCATTCTAAAAGAGGAGGTTAAATCTTAAAAAGTTTTAATAAACGCTGCCAGCTTTCATAATAGAGTTAGGCTCTGGGGTGAAACAGGTGCCTAGAAAGCTGATATATGTGGTTATTGATGGGATGGGCGACCTGCCAATAGAGGAGCTAGGCGGCAGGACGCCGCTGGAGTTCGCTGAGACGCCGAACATGGATCTTCTGGCAAGAAACGGGAAGCTCGGGCTCATGTACACTGTTGAGCGCGGGGTTGCTCCGGAAAGCGATGTGGCCGTCATATCGATCCTAGGCTACGATCCGTACATATACCATGTTGGCAGAGGTCCCCTAGAGGCTTATGGCGCCGGCTTAGACTTCAGAGACGGCGACCTAGCGTTAAGATGCAATTTTGCAACATTGGGGAAAGATAGGCGCATAATCGATAGGAGGGCTGGGAGGGATCTGACAACCGAGGAGGCTTCTGAGCTGGCTGAAGCAGTCAACAGGATGGTTAAGCTCGAGTCTTATCTAGCTGAATTCGTATTTAAGAACACGATAGGTCATAGAGGCGTCCTAGTTATAAGGAGTTTAGGTAAGCCGCTTTCAAGCAAAGTATCTAACACCGACCCGGCTTATGAGAGGGTTGCCGGCCTAGGCGTCGTGAAGCCAGATTTCCGCATGATCCTTGAAGACTGCACGCCCCTCGAAGACAGCGAATCCGCTAGAATTTCAGCCGCGCTGGTGAACGAATTCGTCTGGAAGAGCCATAGGATCCTAGAGGAGCATCAGGTAAATAAGAGGCGCGAAGCCTCCGGAAAGCTGAAGGCTAACGTCATCTTAACTCGCGATGCGGGAGACACATTACCAAAATTCTTCAATATAAACGATAAATATAATGTGAAGTTTGCGTGTTTAGCGGACATGCCTGTTGAAAGGGGAATAGCGAGACTAGCCGGCATGCATCTTATAGAGGTTCCGCCGCCCTCAGGAGACTTGATGCGTGACTGCCTATTTAGAGCTGAAAAGCTGCTTAGCGTTCTAGGCGATTTCGACTGCTTCTACATTCACATTAAGGGTCCGGACGAACCGGGGCACGACGGGCAATTTATGCGTAAGGCTGAAACGATAGCGATCATCGACAGATACTTTTTCGGAAAAGTGCTTCCGAAAATAGATTTAGATAAAACCGTGGTTTGCGTAACCGCCGACCACTCAACACCATGTAAACTTAAAGCGCACAGCGACGACCCAGTTCCACTCCTAATATCTGGAGGCGGAGTCGAAAGCGACAAAATAGAAAAGTTCTCTGAAAAAGACTGCAGGAGAGGAAGCCTAGGCGTCCTAGAGAAGGGAACAATGCTGATGCCAATTTTAATGGGCATAATCAAGGGAACCTAAAATACTTGGAGAGAAGCGTTTATTAGCACATGAAATATTTAGGTTTAATTGGACGGTGGGTCTCAGGCGGGGGGCTAGGGGTCCCCTGAGAGGCTAAAGGAGCCTCGACCGCAAACCCCCTATACGGCGGGCCGAAAGCTGAAGCGAGGCGCGTAAGGCTGCAGACCCATCCAGCCTTAAGCAATGATTACCTGTCCTCTGGGGCCGGCGGTCACGGAGCATCTCTCGTAGGAGAGATGTAACCGTGTTTGCCAGGCGAACCTGGCCAGGCCCGGGAGGGAGCAACCTAAGCCTGGACGACCGGCGCTCAGAGGGGTGCGGGTATGAGCCGCGGGCTGGTTTGGGCCTGCTGATTCTGCGCGTCGAGCTTCAGTGACCCACCGTCCAAACATTATTCTTAAGCCGCCCCACAGCCTATATGTTTTGTAGTAGGCGGCATGCTTGACATATTTCGCCCACGGTGGGTTCGCCGCACATGGCGCATTGCCTAAGAGCTACTTTTGGAGCCATGCTTCCAATGGCTTCTCTGATTTTTTCAGCCGACCTGTAAATCTTATATTTTGTTCCAGGATGTTTCTCCTCAAGCCTATTCAGCATATTTCTTATATCGTTTCTTAGGGCTTCTCCGGCGTATGGGCACGGGTTCTCTTGGAACCTTATCCCCTTTAGATAAGCGTATAGCGTTACTTCTCTCTCCAAGACCTCACAGAGCGGCTTAACTCTAGGAACCAAGCCGGGCTTCTCATCCTCAAACGTCGGGCCTGTCCTAGACACTCTGAAAATATCGCCGTGCATTATGTTAAGCATGAATGTTTGGACCTCATCGTCCAAATTGTGGGCTGTAGCGATTTTCGTTGCGCCTATCCTTGCTGCGAGCAGGTTTAAGGCTTTCCTCCTAAGAACCCCACAGTAGGAGCAGGGCGTTAATTCTACACCAGACGCTTTTATCCGCTTAACTATATCGTCCAGCGTGTGACCGTAGAGATCTTTAAACGATATTACAGAGTGTTTTACGCCGATCTCCCTGCAGTTTTCGGAGGCTATCTCTATGGCTTCATCCCTGTAGCCCGCTATTCCCTCATCGACTGTTATAGCGTAAAGCTCCGCTTTCGGGAAGCTTCTCTCAATCTTTGCGAGTATATGCAGCAGGCTGAGGCTGTCTTTTCCACCCGAGACTGCAACAGCTATCCTGTCATCAAACCTAAACATGTTATATTTGGCTATGGTGACCCTAACTTTGTCCTCTATAGATTCAAGGAAACATTTCACGCAGAGCTTTTCTCCAGAATACCGCCTAAGGTAGAAGGCTTCTCTAACCCCGCATACAGTGCATTTAACCATAATCTATCTGTCCTTTAGCATCTACCATAATCTTAGGCTTACAGCCATGTTTGCAACCATCAAAAACAGTGAGAGGACGTTGAAAAACTTTTTCAGGAAAGCATAGCTCTTTTCAGACGCTTTTTCAATCAGGCATTGGAGGAATCTATCACCGTCAAGCATTGGTATTGGAAGCATGTTGAAGATCACGACGCTGAAGAGCACTGAGAGAAGCCAGCTGAGAGTGAGATAGATTTGGGTATCCAGGAATGAGCTGAGCCCAAGCCTACTTCGATAGTAGGGTATGTACGGTGAAAGCAGCCCAATTATAGCCTTATCCTTATCTTCAGGGCTCTGAATAACCGTTATCAAGAAGTTTCCTTTACTCGTAGATACCATCAGCCTATCGCCGGGCTTAGCCCTAGACATGAAGGCTGAAAGATCAAGATAAGTGTTTATCTTCGTATCGTTTAAAGCGTATATAATATCCCATCTCCCTATTCCAGCCTCGTGGAGAGGGCCTTTCTCCAAAACGTTGATGACAACTATGCCTGAGGGAACTGGTGAAAAGAGAGTCCATGTTACCAGCAACGCCATCAGCCCGAATACTAGATTTGAAGATGAGCCGGCTGAGAAAATCCTCATTCTGGAGATACGCGGTAGCCTATTCATCTCCTCCTCATTAACCTCGACGAAGCCTCCGGGGAATATCGCGAACGCTAGAAGACCAGCGGACTTCACTTTAACCCCCTCGGTTAAAGCTATTATTCCATGAGCCGCCTCATGGGTGAGGATCGCCACTAGAACGGCTATTAGAAAGTACGGCAGCCAAACTGGGTCGAGAGTTAATCCGGGGATTATTGGGACCACGGTTACCTCCCGCCCATAGCGGAGTAAAGGTCTCATAAGGTTTATTGAGAGGAAGCCTATGGCGAAAACCATGAGCACGAAGCCTGAAAAAACGCTTATATGGCTGAAGAGCCTCCATAAAACTCTTTGCCTATCCGAGCATTTGGAAAGGATCCTCTTAAACCGCTCCGACTCATACTTTACAAAGAACGGTTTTATGTCTAAACCGTACTTTTTCAGGGGTAAAACTCTACCTAGAAGATAGATCGCTAGCCAAACGATTAAAAGCGAAATAAGCATTTGTTTTTCATCCAATATGAAGCTCGACGCTCCCTTAAGGGAAACCAGCATTCGATGTGACGCGTAAATTAGAAAACCGAAAGCATTAATAAACTTTCTTCCGAAAATCTCATTATCGCCAAAAACTTTTTGACCATACCAGCTTATTTTTAGGGAGGTGGAAAATATTTGTTGATGGAAACCTCCTTAAAAGGGTTTCGGGGTTTAACACGTTGGCTAAAAAGCCCGTGACGTATGCTGAAAGGGTTGAGGTTTTCTATAGCGTAGAGCATTGGAAACTTCTATCCGATTTGAGGGCTAAGGCCATCAGGATCATGGAGGCTCTTGAGAAAGCCCATATACCATGCATTGTGCACGGAAGCATAGCTAGGGGTGATGTTTCGCCGAAAAGCGATATAGACGTATTTATCCCGGGCACCTATCCCTCATTCATAATTGAAAATGCCTTGAGAATGAGCGGGCTACCCATCAACAGGCGCATCCTTACGCAGGCAACCCCACACTATGCGATTAAAGGCTACATTGAGATCGATGAAAACACATGCGTCTCATTCCCGCTCTCAAAGATGAAGACCGTTGAGAGGGAATTTTACGATTTTAGCGGCAAAGCAACATTAGAAATGCTTAAGAAGGGCATCAGGGTTCCGGGAGTCGATAAGCGTTTGATGCTCATCGAGCCCACTGAAAATGGGCATATCGAGAGCAGCGTAATCGGTCAGGAGGAGAGAGCCGCCAAGATCCTTAAAATATCTGTTGAGACAGTTTTCAACAGGGTTTACACGTTGATGCGCCGCGACAATGTTGGAAGAACCGGGCTGTTTATTGAGAGGGAGATACCGCCTGACGAGAGCTTCGAGTCCACGCTTAAAAGGCTGGCTGACACAAACCCTGCCGTTCGAAGAAGGATGAGGGAGGAATAGGCTGCCGCGTTTCGCCGCTACTCTCCTAATAGTTCATGAAGATAAACTTTGTGTTGACCGAGCTTACCGCCATAATTTCCAGCAGATATTCTGATGACCCCTGGAACACTAGCTGCGGCTTTTATTCCTTCGGCCATAGCCATCTTAACTTCGCTTAAACCAAGCCCATTTATAACCACTTCATAAATGGTTTTCACCCCTTCTGGGACTTTACTCTCAGGCTCTATGCCCCTTAAGGTTGGGCAATACAGGTGATTTGTTGAGGCCGGAATCTTATATTTCAGTGACCCAACCTTAGACCCGGAGCGACATATGCCTCCGGGAAACGGGAGTATAACTCCTTTAACGCTTTCACGTATGGCGTCAACAGCTGCTTCGGCTGCGGCTAACCCGGACTTTAAGTCCCTAGCCATTATAAGGAAGTTTCCCCCAGCCACGCCCTTCTTAACTCCAAACCTGTCCTCAACTATGAATTCGCCCTCCATGACGGGTATACGCCAAACCCTCCTACCATAAATGTTGTCGAGCCTTTGGAAACCATCGCCAAAGAAGCGCAGACTTCTACCAACCTTAAGCTTCCTAGGCGTCCCCTCCAAGGCGTTGAAAGCCGCCGTCGTTGGACACGTCATTACGCATTGGCCTATGCGAGCCACCATCTGCCTCTTTAAGTCGCCCCTTGTACGATGATAAATCTGAATTATGGCTCCAATCCTTCCGTCCGGGGTTTCGCTGGGTTTAAGCAGGCATTCAACCCCGGCCTCAGCTGGTGAGCCTATTATAGAGGATGCGAAGCCGGTCGCAACCTCAGCAGCCACTTGAACCCATTTCTCGTTCTCGGCGGTTATAAGAACTCGGCTAACCCACATTTCGAACATTTCTGCAAAAGTATCCTCAACCTCAACGCTTCCGTAACTAAGAGTAGCCAATCTCACATCACTCCTAAACGCCGGATACTAGTTAACTTCTAGATCTCTTCAGGGTTATTTATTTTATCCTTCTTAACCTATAATGTTTTTTAATGAGAGATAAACTACTTTATTAAAGTCTATAGGTGAGTGAATGAAGGCTGGAGAGAACTGGAGTATGGAGCTAACCCTTATAACTGGTCGAACCATCGATCAGGGCTGCACTAAGGAGCACGCCAAGCTCTCCGACGAGTATATGGAGCACGTTGCTGTATGCGAGATGCATCCTGAAGACATGAGGAGCCTAAACGTTAATGATGGCGACAATGTTAAGATCGCAACCAATGTAGGTTCAGTTGTGGTTAAGGCTAGAAGATCTAAGAGGATAAGGAGCCCGGGCGCAGTATTCATACCCTTCGGCCCATGGATAAATATTATTCTGCCCTCTGAAACCGATGGAACCGGCATGCCGCCCCTTAAGGGTTTTAAGGTTAAAGTTGAACCTACGGATGAGCAGGCCTTGAGCATAAGGGATCTGCTCCTAAAAACCTACGGTGATAAGAAGAAATGAGTGGAAGTGATTTTATGCAGACTATTTCAGGGGTTGTTTGCCCATTTTGCGGATGCTGCTGTGACGATGTGGAGATAATAGTTAAAGATAATCAAGTTTTCGACGTTAGAAACGCCTGCGCCCTTGGAGCATCAAAGTTCATAGAGTATAGTAGATATAGGAACACTAAGCCGCTCATAAGGAAGAACGGCGAGCTCGCGGAGGCATCGCTGGATGAGGCTATAGAGCGGGCGGCGGATATACTTGCCAACTCTCTATACCCGCTTCTCTATGGTTGGAGCAACACGAGCTGCGAGGCTATAAGGGTTGGCTTAGAGCTGGCTGAGGAGGTTGGCGGCATAATAGATAACACCACAACCGTATGCCACGGCCCTTCAATCCTAGCCGTACAGGAAGTTGGATTACCGGCATGTACGCTTGGGCAGATTCGCCATAGGGCTGACCTAATTATTTATTGGGGCAGCAACCCGTGGAGCGCCCATCCACGCCACATAGAGCGCTACACCGCTTTAGCTGAAGGACGTTTCCAAAGAAGCGCGTGGAAACGATACTTATCAAAGCTGGTTTTTGAGTCAGCTAGAAAGAAGCGCTATAGGGCCGCCAGCTTAGCCTTCAAGAGCGAGGTTGCTGAACGCCTATTTAAGGAGGAGGATAGGTGGATTCTACCTCCGCCTGAGGAAAGAAAGCTTGTCGTCGTCGATGTTCAAAGAACCAGATCGGCTGAGTTAGCCGACATATTCATTAAGGTTGAGCCTAACGGAGACTACGAAGTCCTTCAGGCGCTTAGAGCGTTAATCCGTGATGAAGACCTAGATGTAGACGAGGTTTCAGGGGTTCCGGTGGAGAGGCTTGAGGAGCTCGCCGACCTAATGGTTAACGCTAGATTCGGCATACTCTTCTTCGGCGTAGGTTTAACCATGAGTGAGGGAAGATCTAGAAATATTGAGGCGGCAATAAAGCTCACTAGAGACCTAAACAAATACACGAAGTTCCTAATTATGCCAATGAGGGGGCACTTCAACGTGACCGGCGCCAACATAGTGTTTACCTGGCAGACCGGGTACCCCTACGCCGTCGACTTCTCGCACGGCTACCCAAGGTATAATCCGGGCGAAACCTCGGCTGTAGACGTTTTATATAGGGACGATGTGGACGCTGCGCTGGTCATAGCCTCCGACCCTGTTTCGAGTTTTCCGAGAAAAGCCGTGGAAAACCTTGTTAAAAACCCGTTAATAGTTATAGATCCGTGCTTATCTACAACAGCCCTGATGGCTGACGTTGTAATTCCATCCGCGTTCGTCGGCATCGAAGCCGAGGGCACAACCTATCGTATGGATCACGTCCCGTTACCGCTAAAAAAGATTGTTGAGCCGCCTCCCGGAGTGCTGCCGGATGAGGAGATACTGAGGAGAATACTATGCGTAGTCCGAGAGAAAAAGATGGCGTCCGCTTAAAGGCAACATTATGTATTTACCCTAAACTTGACGCTTAAGGGATATTTACCATAGGATTTAGCGGTAGCCCATAAGGCTTCAACGTGATCCGTCGGAAATGGCATCGACTGATCCGGGCCTATTATGTATCCTCCGCCCGGCGCTAAAATATTTATGACCCTTTTAACCTCTCCCCTAATCTCGTCTATCGGCCCCAACATTAATAAGTGGGAGTCCACTCCTCCCTTTAACGCGATTCTTCCATTACACTTATCTTTGACGACTAGTAGGTCATTTGCCCTTGCTTGAACAGGATTTAGAATCGTGATCCCCACACCTATTAGATCGTCGATAATATCTTGTATGCAGCCGCAGGAATGAAATTCCACTATCTTTCCCTCCCTAACCAGTTCTTCGAAGCATCTCTTGTATTCCGGTAAAAAGAACTCTCTGAATATTTTAGGCGAAATCATCAGCCCCCTCTGGTGCCCTAGATCCTCGGATATGGAAACCCCGTCTAAACCTAGCTCAAGATACCGCCTAAAAACGCCGATATTGAAGTTAGCGATCTCATGCAGCAGTCGCTTCATCTCCTTGGGATGGGTGAAAAACGATTTAAAGAAGTTCTCCATGCCCATTAAAGCCCAAGCTCTCTCAAACATGAAGTAGGTTAAACCGCCGAGAACTAGGTGGCTGCTTCTATCAATGCTACGTAGGTAAGCCTCGTCTTCGCACGTGAACCCTAACTCCCATGGATTAGGAAACTCGTATTCATCCAATTTATCTAGACTTGGCAGCGGGTTTCCCTTAGGGAAAGGAACCATATCTCGGCGTGCAGCTTCCCAGCGAACCCCCCATTTATCAATCCAGCTCTCCATTCTAAAGTTGTCTCTAAACTGGAATACTAGCATGATGTTCTCACTGGTTCTCGGAACGTATTCTGGTTCCTCACAGCAGATTGCTCGAAGAAGATTTTCTTTCGGATTAACCATATTTATCTTCTTATCCCCTAGAGCCTTTAAGTGCTTTTAGGAAAACGCGACGCCTTAACTGATATTTCACATAGGTTTAGGTAAAAACGTTAATATTTTTGCTCGATTATCTTCTCTCAAGTGAAGATTTGACTCGGATTCAAGAGGGTTAATATGCCAAAGATAGCTTACGTGTCAGATATACTTTCAGGAAAACACGTTAATGAAGAGGTGCTTATTAGAGGCTGGCTTCACAACAAGCGTTCAAGCGGCGGAATACATTTCCTCCTAATTAGAGATGGAACAGGGGTTATTCAATGCACAGTCAAGAAGGATAAAATTGATGAGACAACCTTTGAGGAGACGAAAAAACTCGCTTTAGAGTCAACACTCGAGTTGACTGGGGTTGTTAAAGAGGATCATAGAGCCCCGGGAGGATATGAGCTGCAGGCCTCTAGCCTAAGAATTATTCACAGGGCGAAGGAGGGTTTTCCGATAGCGAAGAAGTATCATGGGCCAGATTTCCTACTAGATAATAGGCATTTATGGATTAGAAGCCAAAAGATGCAGAGGATTCTACGCATAAGGGCTGAGCTGCTTAAGGCTGCCAGAGAATGGTTGAATGAGAATGGGTTTACCGAGTTCCATGCGCCGACGCTTATAACAGCCGCATGTGAGGGCGGAGCAACATTGTTCAGCGTAAAATATTTCGATAAAGTGGCTTATTTAACGCAGAGCTGGCAGCTTTACGCTGAAGCCGCGATAGCTAGCCTAGGAAAAATATATACTGTTGCGCCTTCATTCAGGGCCGAGAAATCTAAAACTAGGCGCCATCTGACGGAGTTCTGGCACCTTGAGGTTGAGGTCCCATGGTGCGATTTAGAGGGAGTAATGAAGATTGAAGAAGATATGTTGGCTCATATAATTCGCAGGTTGTGTGAAAACCCGTCCGCTGTCAGGGATCTGGAGGCTCTCGGCAGACCGCGAGACGAACTCCTAAAGATGGTTGATCCGCCCTTTCAGAGAATAACTTACGACGAAGCCATTGAAATACTAAATAGAGATGGCGTAAATATCAAGTGGGGCGACGATCTAGGCTGGATTGAGGAGAAACGTTTAGCCCTAAAGTTTGATAAACTATTCTTCGTGACGCATTATCCGAGGAAGGCAAAAGCCTTCTACCATAAGCCTGATCCAAAGAAGCCTGAAGTAACCTTGTCCGCTGATCTGCTTGCGCCCGAGGGCTATGGCGAGATAACTGGAGGGGGGCAGCGTATCGACGATGAAAATGAGCTGTTGGAGAGAATACGGGAGAACAATTTAAACCCAAACGATTATGAGTGGTATATAGACTTGAGGCGTTGGGGCTCGGTTCCGCATGCTGGCTTCGGGCTCGGTGTTGAGAGAACAGTTATGTGGATATGTAAGCTAAGCCATATAAGAGATGCCATAGCGTTCCCAAGACTAATAAACAGAGTCTACCCATAATATTTTCGCCATACATTTTACATCTGGTTTTGACGGTAACGTAACCTTCCTCTCTAGATATATCGGGTTCTTAATGTTCTTCAGTAACTGCGTCCGTATTCTTCATAACGTTGCCTCAACGAGTAAGAGGAAGATCAGCAGCGTAGTTAACGCGGTGATCATCGCTGCCCCGATAACCCTTCTTTGAGACTCTTCTCTTAAGCGTCTCTCAACTACAATAATTATGCCGCCTAAGGTGTGCAGATATGTGAGGACTATTGTCAGAGCTCTTAGAATCTTATCGGTGTGAATTTTTCCGGGTTCAGGGATCACTCTTATTTCCGGATTTAACATTTGATACCCGCTTAGCAAGTATATTGAAGCTAACACTATTAATGGTAGCGATGTGAACTCAACCATTAACATGGATACTCTTACCAGCGTTGCCCTCCTACTCATACGCTTTCATCTCCTACTTGTAATATATTCCCATACGTCCTCGAAGGATGTTTTAGGCGGGCTTCTCGGAACCCCTATGGGAACTATATACAATGGTTTCTCTTCTGGTTTAGCGTCGATAGTTTTGGCCACAAGGTCGTCTTGAAAGGCTCCGACAACCACGGCGCCGTACTTTAGGGCTGTGACCATAAGATAAATGTTTTGTCCAGCGTGTCCAGCCTCCATTGGAACATATCTAACTCCGCCCCTCTTTCCATAAATACTTGTTGTCCTCTCGAAAACAGCGCAAATAACAATACTTAATGGGACTTCCCTAACCCAGCTTTGGCCCAGAGCTGCCTCCATAAGCTTCTCTCGATAGTCGCCTCTCTTAACCAACAGTAGAGTGTGGCTGCGCGGCTCATATTTGTAAACCCCTTCCCCGAGAAAACCCTCCACAGACCTCACGCCTCTCACACCTACCACAACATAGATTTCTAGGGGGTATGTGGCTCCAGCGCTGGGAGCCGCCCTTAAACCCCATTTAGGCTCGGTTACGCCGTATGCGGCCCACAGTATCATAGCTAAGCTGTTTAAGTCAACCGGTTCATCAGTATACTCTCTAATGCTTCTCCTTAGGAGGATAGCCTCCTCAACCGTTAATTCGCTAATCTTACGCGGTAATGGCAGGAGAACCTTTTCGTCGAGCAGCACCGGCATGTCAGCCGTCGTCTTCGGCTCCTTTGGCGGAGTAGGGACAGCAATATACCACACATATACTAGGATGGAGACTGCCAAAACTATTGAAAATGCCCAAACAACCTTGCCGGATAACTTAGCCAACATGTAAGCCTCCCAAAAATTATTCACCAGGAATAATTCTTTCCTCTCAACGATATAAACATGTTAATCGGCTGAATCTGCCGCGTTACCCTTAATAGTCTCCCGCCAGAAATTCTTTCTTGGAGAGCCATGTGGCGCATCTTTAGGAGAGACGCCATAGAAGTCTTAAGCGATGAGAAGGCTAGATCCAGCCTAGCAAGATACTTCGCTGTTATGGGCGATGAGAAGCCGGCAAAATTCATGATAGCCAAGAGGCTTCCAGCGGAATTCGAGGCAGACGAGCCGCTTAAAGATTTATGGGCTAGGCATGAGAAGCTGACCGAGGAATTCTACAGAGTTCAAGACGAGATGGATTCTGGGAGAAGAAGCCTAGAGGATATGGACACCCCGGAAAAATCCTATCTAGACCTAAAGATAACCATCGCAAAAAAGATTCTTGAGCGCTGCCACCTCTGCAATAGAAAATGCGGCGTAAACCGGTTAAAGGGCGAATTAGGCTACTGCAGATGTGGAACAGAGATAAGGGTCTCCTCCATCTTTGAGCATATAGGCGAGGAGCCGGAGCTCGTACCATCCGGAACGATATTCACAATGGGATGCACAATAAGATGCCTACACTGCCAGAACTGGACCATATCCCAGTGGTTCGAGAGCGGGGAGGTTTATTCTCCTAGGCGTTTAGCTTCGGCTGTTGAGGGGTTGCGTAGGAGCGGCTGCAGAAATGCCAATCTGGTTGGCGGTGAGCCTACTCCTTGGCTTGAGCAGTGGCTTGAAACATTTAAGCACGTGAACGTTAATATCCCTGTTGTCTGGAACTCAAACTCCTATTATAGCGAGGAGACCGCGAGGTTGCTCGCCGGCTTCGTCGACGTCTATCTGCTCGACTTCAAGTACGGGCCCTTTGAATGCGCTAAGAGGATCTCAGACGCGCCTAACTACTGGGATGTCTGCACAAGAAACCATCTTTACGGCGGCAAATACGGCGAGCTCATAATTAGGGTTCTTGTTCTACCAAACCATTTGGAATGCTGCACCAAGCACATTTTAAAGTGGATTGCGGATAACCTAGGCAGAAGTACGAGGACTAACGTCATGTTTCAGTACAGGCCTGAGTGGAGGGCATATGAAGTACCTGAACTACGTAGGAGATTAACGGTTAAAGAGATGGAGCGGGCGATAGAGCTGGCTAAAGAGGCTGGGTTAACTAACTTTATAACGTAATAACGTAGAGTGGAAAACAATGATGCTCGCCGTCTTAAAGGGAGAGTATCTCCGCTAGCCTATATCGGCTTAGATCTATCTCTTTCTCAACCATCCACGAGTAGTCTAAGTCGACAGATATTATTTCGCCGCCTTTTACGCCAACCATCCTCTTAGGCTCCCCGGTAAGCAGCAGTTCAACGGCTTTATGCCCAAACTCGCACGCCAATATTCGGCTCCTAGCGGTTGGAGCACCGCCCCTCTGGATATGGCCTAAAACCGCCAACCTCACATTCTGCCCCGTCTCCCTAGCAATGTAATCTGTTATTTGGCGGCTGTCTCCAGCCCCCTCAGCCATAATAATTATCTCAGAGGTTTTCCCCTCCTCTCTGTCACGTTTTATTCTACCGCATATTTTCTCCAGATCCACTTTGATCTCAGGTATGAGAATTATTTCCGCGCCACCAGCTAAGCCAACCTCTAGGGCTAGGAAACCCCTCCGCCTACCCATAACCTCAACTATAAATATTCTCTCGTGGGACGTCGCCGTATCCCTTATCCTATCTATTGCGTCCAGCGCCGTGTTCATCGCCGTGTCGAAGCCTATCGTTGTATCGGTTCCCGCTACGTCGTTATCTATTGTTGCCGGAACACCAATCATGGATATGCCGCTAGCCCTATAAAGCCTACTCGCGCCCCTAAAAGTCCCGTCGCCACCAATCACAACAAGGCCGTCAACCCCAATACTCTTTAGGAATTCGGCGGCCCGCTCTATGCCCTCATCCGTCTTGATCTCCTCGCAGCGTATTGTTCTAAGTATTGTTCCGCCCAGATTTATTATTCCGCTAACCGACCGCCTATCTAGGAAACGGTATCTGCCCTCCAGAAGCCCCGCGTAACCCCTCTCAATCCCCACGACCTCTAGGCCACTGTATACTGCTGAGCGGACAATTGCGCGTATAGCGGCGTTCATGCCGGGGGCATCGCCGCCAGCCGTCACAACGCCAATCCTTCTCAATTTCACGTACGCTCCTCGCTACAAAATCATAATTTAACGTTAAAAACTTATTATTAAGCGAGAGGCTATTTCGCCACTTATACTTCTAGTTAATTACTTAATGATCGGTCTGAGTATTCGAATTGGAAGAGGTTCTTCCGCCTTTAGGCTGCCGCTCCTAAAATCTTTTATCATCGCCCTCAAATCGTAATTATAGTCCCTTTCACAAATATCCATGTATTTCAGAACCTGCTTAATCCCGTAGGAGACAATTATTTTCAGGCCTTTCCTAATAACCCTGCTTCTTATGCTTCTCTCACTCCACTCATTAAATATGGCTTTCATCCATTCGAAATTATGCTTCCAGCACCTGAAGATTAACTCCGCGTGCTTAGGCGTTAAATCGTCTATTGTAAACGATTTAGTTCTATCCTTTAAGCCACCCATGGACACAAAGAACAGCGGAACAATTATGCTCTTAAAGGGCCTAAGCCTAGCGACCAGCGATATGGTTAGCTCAACGTCTTTCTCCTCCTCGCCCGGAAGACCTAAAATGAGCGTGGCGCATGGAACCCAATTATTCTCATTTAAAATCTCAAACGCTCTAACAACGATGTCCGGCCAGTCATTAGGCGAATAGGGTTTACATTTACCCCTCATATGAATGTCCATGATCCTAGGACTCCCGGTCTCGATCCCAGTTTGACCGCTCAACCAGTTCCTGCCGTTGAGGTTCAAAATATTCGATATCTCCTCGATCAGGTCAGGCGCACTTACGACCGATGCTAAAGCAAAGTGGCTTATCCCGACACTTTTAACGCCCGGATAATTCTTAACTTCACGGAACAACTCGGCTACTGCCTGCTTATTGATCTCCAAGCCCTTTGCCTTATACCTTAAAATATCCTCAGCGTGGAGCAAAGGCTGCCTCCCAGCCCTTAGATTAACCTCCACCTCTTTGAGAATGTGGTCTATCGGCAGGCACCGAAAACGCTGGAGCGTTGGTGCACAGAAATCGCATCCGCGCCCGCATCCCCTCGCCACTTCAATTATGCCATCTATGGTTGCGCCCCTAATAACGGGTATCTTATCTTCCTCAACGACCTCACCATAAACTACTCCGGGCAGATCTTCGCCGTTAATCGCTTTCTCAAATAATGGCCCGGCAACCTTCTCACCTTCACCGATAACAACGGTATCTATTCCAAGATCTCTCCGCACATTTTCATCCTCTAGTTGCCATGCGCCAGCTCCACCAACAATTATCTTAGGCCTATATTTCTTAACAGCCGGATGATTCAAAATCTCTCGAAATTTTACCGCCATGTAGGCTTCTCCACCAAAGATCTCTGTGAAAGTCGTTGTAGCCGGCCCAATTCCCAAAGGATCATTTTCAGTTATTCCCAAAACCTTTGTTTTTGGCCCGATAACTTTATCCAAATGCTCCGGATGCGCAACAATAATGTCTTCTCTCCTAAAACCATAATCCAGTAAGGCGGCTTCAATCTTCCTAGTTCCGTTCGGCGCCACAACAGCCGACCCGTCCTCATTAGCCTCAACCGGTGGACAAAATATTCTAAAATAGAGGCTGTCCGGAATCAAACCCCTAGGTACGCATGCGCTGAAACCTAGGAAGATTGCGCCACCATACTCGCTCATCAGCGTCCTATCTGCTGTAAGAACAATAGTATAGTCCATACCGTCTCGCCATAAACAACCTTTACAGGCGACGTGAAACTTACCTATTTTATTTTTTAAAAGAATATTTAAATTTTTTACCGCGGAACAATGTTGGAAAAAGGGTTTTTAGCGTGAGAGTTTATCTGAAGTATAAGGGATGAGTAGGCGTATGGTTCGGGATCTCCTCAGCGGTGGAGGGGAGCTGCCCAGCGACATACTTGAAAAATATATTCGTGCTGGCGAAATAGCCGCTAAAGTCAGGGAAGAAATTAAAAGAACTGTTAGAGAGGGTATGCTGCTCCTCGAAGTCTGCGAGATGGTTGAGGAAGAGATCAGAAGACTGGGTGGTAAACCAGCTTTCCCATGCAACGTATCGGTAAACGAGGTGGCTGCACATTACACTTCTCCCCCGGATGATAAAAGGACGATACCGGAGGGAGCTTTAGTTAAAATTGACATTGGGGTTCATATAGATGGCTACATTGCGGATACAGCTACAACAGTATGCTTTAACCCAAACTATGAAGACATGACATATGCCGCTGAAGAAGCCCTCAAGAACGCCATAAACCTTATGCGCCCAGGCATGCTTATCTCAAAAGTTAGCTCCGAGATACAGGCAACCATTGAACGCTTTGGCTTCAAACCAATATCGAATCTAACCGGACATGAAGTTGATCGATACATAATTCATTCCGGTAAAACCATACCTAACGTTTCCCACCTATCAATGGATAAACTGCGCTTAGGAAGAGTTTACGCTGTTGAACCCTTCGTCACAGTTAGAGACGCTGCTGGAAGAGTTGAAGATGGATCTGAAAAACATATTTTTAGGCTCGTAAAACGCAAAAACTTAAAGAACCCTCACCTTCAAAAAATCCTTAAATTTATTGAGGAGAACTTTAAGACTCTGCCGTTCGCCGAGAGATGGATAAGGAGATATTACTCTCAAGGTAACTTCTATAGGCAGGCCCTTTCAGATTTATTGTCTTCCAAATGTATAATGGCTTATCCGGTTTTCATTGAGGCAAGCTTAAAGCCAGTCGCACAAGCTGAACACACAGTCTACGTAAGCAGGGATGGGCCAGTAGTGCTCACATAAGGTGACTTAATAAAACTTCTCCTTCTTCTTATTCTCCTGAGGCTCTCTAAAAATTGAGTGGATTAAAAGTGTTCCGTTACACTTTGGGCATGAGCCGACTTCCCTCAGAACGTAGTCGCCTTTTTCAAATTCTCTTGTACTGCCATAATCACAGCTTACACATTTAATGACGGTTACAACTCTTATTCTGCCGGAATCCTGAAAGGACGCTTTCTTTCTCATCTGCATGAAGAGATAAATAGAAAGGAATATTGCGCCTATGCTTAAAACTATGTTTATCACATCAACGGTTTTACGGGTCAGATACGTTTCTACGGCTAGAAAGAGCGCTATCAGAGACATTACAAGCATAGTTAAAATGACGGCTGTAAAAATCACCGGCGCTCTCCTACTCTCGCTTTCATTCTTCATGCCGCTTTCACCATCATCTTTATTGAGATATACCTATCGTGTTTCCTATTCCAGCAATAATAACAGTATCTCCTTCCCTCGTGCTTTCACGAATCAACCTTTTAATTCTCTCAATAGCCTCCTCAACACCATCAACTATCTCCTTACTCATGGTTGAAATAACGTCCTCTATGCTTTCTTTAATCAATATCGCGCTGAACGGAACATTATATTTTGCAGCAACCTCCTCAACCTTATATTTATCGACGCCGGGGCCGCCAATAGCTACGCCGACGCCCTCCACTACTTCGCCCAACCGCTCCCCCTCAAGCTTTTGCGCCGCATCAATAACTATTATCAACGCGATTTTCCCCTCCTTCTCTTCGAGGATTTGCCTTATCGCTTCGCCGGGTCTACCTACGTTTCCGCCCGGACCTTTAGCCTTTATAACATATGCTCTCCTTCCCTCTATATCCACCTCGCTTACAACCGTGTCCTGAGCTATCACCCTCTTTTCTTTGCCATACATCAACCTTGCCGCAACGAGCGCTCCAGCTCCATCCCCTATTGGCTGACCTAGTGTAAACGCTTTAAGAGCATTTGCGAACGCCTCAGACTCCCTCATTATGAGCGGAAGAAGCATCTGTATTTGAAGAATTATGTAGAAGCTTAAAGTCTTCTTCCCCATTAAATAATAGTGTCTAACAATCTTGTAGATCTGATTTAAAGCTAACGCGGCTTCCAGAACATTTGTTAGATTGTTTAATTGCACGTCATCGGCCTGCGGAGCCATGCGCTTTATCTCGTCCTTTAGCCTGAAATCCCTAACATTTATGATATGCTCAAGCCTTCTAATTATGCCGGTTGGATCCAGACTTACAGGCTCAATATCTATGTGCTCTAACAGCCGATCAACTCTAGGCGTTGGATCCTCGGAGGGTTTACCGATCTCCCTTATCGCTGATATAGCGATCTGCCGCCCCCTATCCCTCATAGCCTTAATTTTATGAAGGGAGCCCTCAACCTCTTTAAGCATGAGAGCTGTCTGTATTCGCTGACCATAAATCCAAATAATTATAAACGCGAGAACCCATATAGCTTGAAAAATCCAGCTAGTATTGTCTTGAAGACCTCCCTGCTGCACGTTAACCATAAAATCTTCCAATCTCATCAAACATAACCTTTTCTAAAAATACTAACACTAAGTAATAAATTTTAGGTGAAGACACCCACTTTATTTTTAAGGGTTAAGTTAACGCTATTATCACTGCCTATATCGTTTTTCTCTTTCAAACTTACGCATCTGGTTGCGCCACTCGCTTTTGCTCTGCGTTTTTATGCTTAATTTACGTTGACGCTGAGAGCCATCGATCTGCCGATATCTGTTTATGTTTTCATAGAAAGTTTGATAGTCTATTTTATTTTGCTGTAAATCGATCATGTTTTGATTCAAATATTTTCTAACCTCTAAATCAATGGATTTATCGTAGGCTTCTGAATATGCGAGATAAGCCGCGTGAAGCCTAAAATTTGATAGGTCATCTATAGTGATTTTCTTAGGCGCGCTCTTAATATCCTTCTCAACCTCTTCACTCATACGCTCTAAACCTTCTCTAGACTCCCTTTTAAATGTAACGCATCTTACAGGATTTTATCATGCCAGAAGCCTGAGGTTTTAGGCTTTTTCATAGCGCCTATCCCGGAACTGTTAAAACTCTTATATAGTCTCCTACATCAGCGCAGCTATCCGCAGCGTTCTCCATATATTCAGCTAAGTCCTTCAGAATTATTAGAGCCATTGGGTTCACCTTGTTTCCGTATCCAAGCAGCAGAGACTTTATGCTTAGGTACTGTTTATCCACCTTATTCTCTTCCTCCTCCACCTTCATTGATAGATTTCTAGCCTCGGAAGGGTTTTCGCTGAGCGCTTTCAAACTCTCTTTCAGTGTAGCGGCGCATCTAACAACTCCAGTAGCCATTTCTAGGAAAGCTTTCCATATGTCTTCCGGAATATCATGGTCTAGAAGAATCATTATGCTACGCGCAGAGTCTTTAACAAAGTCGGCCATAACGTCTAAACGCTTAACAAGATGCATTATGTCCTCCCTATCTCTAGAGGATAAGCTTCCCTTAGACAGTTCCTCGAAAACAGCTCTCCTAAGGTTATCTATCTCCTCCTCAACTAGGAAAAGCCTCTCCACGGTTGTTTTAGCGCTTTCCCTATCACCTGAAAAAATGGCTTTAATAGCGCGTTCCAAATCGTTTACAGTGTCAAGCGCCAACGTCATTTGTCGATGCGCTATATCAAGAACTTTATTTTTGCGCCGTTTCTCAAACCAACGCTCCATTAGGAAATGCTCCTTTTCAACAATAACTTGTCTAAAATACAATTATATTATTTTAATTTTTCTTTTCTTATCTTAAAAAAGAACTTTAAGAAAAGGACCCCTTTTATTGTAAAAGCAGCCTATTTAAGAGAAAGGTAGCCTGATGAAAAAAGGTTTTAAGATAGAATAATGCATCTTCCTAGCAGTGAAGCGTATGTTAGGCGGCCTATTTGGCGTAGTTTCGAGGGAGGGTCTCGCCAGAGATCTATTCTTCGGGATTGATTACCACTCCCATATGGGGACAGAGGTGGGCGGATTAGCCTACTTAGATGAAGACATAAGAGTTATCTCATGCGATATCAGCAACAGCCAGTTTAAGTCTGTAATGCAGAAATATTACGGCGAGATAAGGGGAGTGATGGGCATAGGCGTAATAAGCAGCGTTGGGGAGGAGCAGCCATTAAAGTTTGAGTCGAAGATGGGCACATTCGCCTTGTGTACGGCTGGCTTCATTAGAAACGCAAAAGAGCTTTATGAAGAATTGATCGCTGAGGGAGCATCCTTCAAGAAGACAAGGACCACGCCTAAGGGCCCTATCCCGAACCAAACGGAGCTCGTGGGCGAGATCATCAGTAGGGGAAGAAACATCATAGATGGCATAGAGACTATGTACAAGAAGATTAATGGCGCGATCTCGCTTCTACTCCTCTCAAAGGATGAAAGATGCATTTACGCTTCAGGGGACACTTTTCCCTTAGCGCTAGGAAACAGGGGCGAAGACTGGGCGATAGCTTCAGAAACATCCGCTTTCCCAAACCTAGGTTTCAAAACCTTTAAGTTTCTCGAATACCGGGAAATAATCTCTATAGGCGAATCAGGGGTTAAAACTCGGGGAAACATTGGCTTTAAGAAAAAGTTCTGCCCATTTCTCCACGTATACTTCGGTTTCCCATCATCCGACTACTATGGTATAAACGCTGAGATAGTTAGAGAGAGATGCGGAGGTTTCTTGGCTGAAAACGACGATGTGAAAGCTGACCTAGTTTTAGGCATAGCTGACTCAGGGTTTGCGCACGCAATAGGCTACGTTAAGAGGAAAATAGAGCTGGCTGAAGAGAGGGTGAGGGCTAAAATGGAGGAGTTTAAGCAGGGTAAAATAAGCTTTGATGAATTACAGAAAACTGTGGTTGAGGAGATTAAGGCTATACCGCCTTTAAGGCGACCGCTCGTCAAATACACTCCGGGGTGGGGCAGAAGCTATATTCCTCCGATAAGAGAGAAGAGAGAGCTCATAGCCAAATACAAGCAGATCCCGAACGCTCAGCTTATAGAGGATAAAAGAATAATATTGGTGGATGATTCCATCAGAAGGGGCACGCAGCTAAGAGACCTTTTAAGGGAAAAAATATGGCCGTATAATCCGAAGGAGGTTCACGGTAGAATTGCCTCTCCACCCCAGCTTTACCCCTGCATATATGATGTGTCGACAAGCATCGAGGATCTAGCAACCTATAAGGCCATAGGCGAGATAAAGGGTGATCTAAGCAGGTATCTGGATCCAACAAGCCAAGAATATAAGTTTATGGTTGAAAAAATCCGCGAGATGATTGGATTCACAACCCTAAAGTTTCAAACTGTGGAAAACCTCGTTAAGGCGGTTATCGAAGCCCCAAACAATAGGGGCTTGAAAGAGGAAGATTTATGCCTATACTGTTGGACTGGAAAATACTGAGGTTTCCTACTCTATGGAGATCGCTTTCTCTAAACCTTCTTCGGGATACGGATATAAAAGCAGAAATTCATGGGGCATAATTATGCTCACGTTATCTCCAACATTAAATTTAGGGGCTTCCAAGGAGGGTTTTTTAACGACAACTAAGATCCCATTATTCATGCGGACCTCAAAGCGAACTAGGCTACCTAAGAAAGCCTTCCTCTCGATAACGCCCCTCCATGCTCCCTTAGAAGATCCATCCTTTCTCATGATGATGAACTCAGGTCTTATGGCTGCGATAACCTTTTTGCCCTCAAAATCAACCCTATTTGAACTATAGAGGATGGCTCCCTCAGCATTAATCTTCACGTGCTCATTTCTCTCCAATATTTCGCCCGTAAAAAAGTTCGCTTCCCCGAGAAAGTTCGCGGTGAAAATCTTTTTCGGGCGCATATAAAGTTCTAGCGGTGTGCCAACCTCAACTATCTCGCCAGCCCTCATAACCACTATTCTGTCGGCTATAGACATGGCCTCCTCCTGATCATGAGTAACATGGATTGCTGTTAGCTCTAGGTCCTTAACAAGCCTCCTTAACTCGTATCTTAGAAGCACCCTTACTTTAGCGTCAAGCGAGCCGAGAGGCTCATCAAGTAACAGTAGCTTCGAGCCGGAGACTAAAGCCCTAGCTACAGCCGTTTTCTGCCTTGCACCGCCGCTGAGCGCGCTTGGATAATCCCCAGCCCTATCCCGCAGCTTCATCATGTTAAGCATCTCTTCAATCAGGTCCTTGGCCGCGGTGATCTTCCATCCTTTAACAAACGGGCCATAAGAAACATTATCGTATATGCTCATATGTGGGAAGAGCGCGATCTCTTGGAAGACATATCCAACACCTCTATCCTCCATGGGGAGCCCGTTTACGATCCTATCGCCTATGTATATCTCGCCTTCATCGGGTTCAATGATGCCGGCTATACATTTTATCAGCGTTGTTTTGCCGCACCCGCTGGGGCCGAGAATACATAAGTATTCTTTATCCTCAACTTTGAGATTAGCACTTTTTAAGGCAATTATGTTCCCGTATCTTTTTGTTACGTTAACAAGGCGAATAGGCGGAATACTATATCACCTCTAGCTCCTTGTAAAGCCCATGTGGAGGATAACTATAAGTCCTCAAATTTTCTGGTTTTAAGCGAACGTAAACTCTTTCCCCAACCCTAAATCTCCCAATGCCTGTAAGGGTCGGCATCTTTGAAACAACTTTATCTCCATTATCTAGCAGGATATGGTATGAAGTGAAGTCTCCAAGAAACCTAATCTCTTCTATTCTCCCAGGCAACAAATTTATTCCCTCAATTCTCCTCACCGACTTAAGAACCTCAATTTTCTCTTCTCTCACCATCACAACAACCTTTTCACCCACATGCCTAGAAGCATCATTAACCCGCAGAAGAAAACCGTTTCTTAGCTGAACCCAAGAGCCATGCTCGTCTATCTCGGCGATAAACCCCTCAAAGAAGTTCGCTCCCCCAACAAAATGCGCCACAAAAATATTTACGGGCTCATCATAAATGTGGGAAGGCGACCCCTCCTGAACTATCTCACCATTCCTCAAGACCACTATTCTGTCGGCTATAGACATGGCCTCCTCCTGATCATGAGTAACATGTATCACTGTTAGCTTATTTTTCTCAGCAAGATCTTTAAGTTTATATCTGAGCTCAACACGCAGCCTAGCATCTAAAGCCCCTAGCGGCTCATCTAGAAGCAGTATTTTAGCCCCTGAAGCCAACCCCCTCGCAAGAGCTAGGCGCTGCTGCATGCCGCCGCTAAGCTCATGCGGGAAGGAATTCGCTCTCCATGAAAGCCTCGTCATCTCAAGCATGCTCATCGACACATTATAGGCGTCTTCCTTTCTAAGGCCTTTAGATAAGGGTCCGAAGGCAACGTTTTCTATTACGCTTAGATGTGGAAATAACGCGTAATGCTGAGGGACATATGCCACATTGCGCTCCTGCGGTGGAACATCATTTACGAGCTTACCGTCAATATATATTTCGCCTTTATCCGGTTTAATAACCCCCGCAATAAGTTTAAGCAGCGTTGTTTTCCCGCTTCCAGTCGGCCCCAATACGCACACGTATTCACAATCGTTTACGGTTAAACTTAGATTTTTTATCGCAGCTATATTTCCGTAGCTTTTAGTAACGTTCACGAGCTTTATTGATGGCATTTTACTACTTTGACCTCCTCATCAGAAACCTTAGGGCTAAGAGGGCTACAAAGGACAGGGCTATATATAGCCCTGCGCCCAGCGCTTTCTGTGAACCAGTAATCGCTCCGCTCTTAATCCAGCCAACCAGTAAGACTGGGAGAGTCCAGCACTCCTGCGTTTTCGCAACAGCTTTGGCTGCCCCAGTCTCACCTAAAGCCCTAGTGAAAACTAGAATTGCGCCTGAAAAAGCGGAGTACCTTGTTAATGGAAGAGTTATCCTGCGAAATATCATGAATGGCTTCGCCCCCAAGGTGCTCGCCACATCCTCTATTTCTAGAGGAATGCTTTCTATGGCTGCAGCCATAGACTCAACGAAATAGGTGTAAGTTATAGCCATATGGGAGAAGAGTAGAACCCAATACTCATGTAGGAAACCGTATCTATTCCAGAAAAGGCTTAGAGAGTAACCAAGCGTTATCGATGGAACTATTATTGGCACACTTACTAAGGCCTTAAATATCGGCGTAGCTCTACCAAGCTTCCTCCTAGCGATCAATACCGCCGCTGGTAGCCCAAAAACGATATTCAGCAGGGTTGCCGATAGACTTATAGAGTAGGAGATGGACATGCTACGCCAGAATTTATCCCATGGGTCTAAGCCTGCGAGAGCTACGTTTATTGTTCCATCGAAGAGAGCGTTCACTACTGGCAGCGCTATAAACAGCGATGGAGATATAACGACGAATAGGAAAAACAGGATCGCCACCATGTTTCTAAGCTTAATGGCTTCAGAGCTGCTAAGTCTTCTCTCGATGCTTGGAAAAACAAATTTTACTGGAAACCTGAGTTTAGGCGCCAGCAGGCTTATTAAGAAGAAGAGCACTACCGATGTCAACATTAGCGTGGAGCTAACGTAGACTAAAACCCCATTCTTTAAATGAAGTGGAAGATCGACAGCGTCCAGCGTTCTAAATATGAATACGGGGCCGTTCTCCCATGAGCCGGCCACCATAACTGTTGCACCTGTCTCTGAAAGCGATCTGGCGAACGCTAGGAGGAAAGATGCTATTACCCCCGGCTTAAGAAGCGGCAGCGTTATCGTCCTAACGGCGGTCAAAGGATTTGCGCCGAGAGTTCTGGCAGCCACCTCGTATACCTCCGCATAATTCAGTAGCTCTCCAACCATAACCCTGACTATAACCGGATATGAGAAGGCGAATTGTAGGAGGAATACTAGAATAAAGCCGGGTGGAACAAGGGATTCTACCCCAAGGATTCTGGAGATCCCCCCTCGATCGCTCCAGAAAAGTAGAGCAGAGTAGCCCAAAGCGGCCGTAGGTATTAGAAATGGAACGTCGACCAAGGTGTCTATGAAGTGCACTGCTCTAGTTTTGCTTCTCGCTATGAACCATGCGAGAGGCAGAGCCGCCACCAAATCTGATAGAGCAACTGTAAACGCCATAGTAAAAGATTGTAGAATTGCCGCATTAGCTCTAGAGAGGAGACCGGGGTCCTGAAAAATAGCGTTAACATAAATAATGTTCTCAAGAACACCAATGACGGGTGGAAGAAAAATCAATGAAAAGAAGAATATTATAGAGGAGGAATAAACTAGGAATTTAACCATGCTTTTAGAGGAGATGTAATCCAGCTTTCCAATTAAATTGGATATTATCGTGGTATGCTTTCTCAAGGAAGCCTATCTCCTTACGTACCACTCAAAGATTAGAAATGAGACTGAACTTATATTCTTTTTAGGTTTCTTTCAACCTAAATTATTTTTGGAAAGAAATGGGATAAGGATGGAAGGCGAATACGTGATTATAAGAGGCTTCGTCTCCTCCGGCGCGGGTGAAGGAAAGAAGTTTTCTTCCCTACCGTGGTTCAGAAAACAGGTTGAGGAGATTCTCGGCTTCAAGCCCTATCCCGGAACTCTAAATTTAACGTTAACCAATGAGGACAGCGGCGTTTTGAGAAAACTGCTCATTAACAATTGTTTAGGATATAGAATAGTTCCAGAAAACAATTATTTTCCCGGCGTTCTGTATAGGGCCATTATAGCATCGAGCTTCCCCGGAGGAGTAATAAGACCCCTTGTTCCAAGCTACCCAACAAATCTCGTGGAGGTTATCGCTCCAATCTGCCTAAGAAAGACTTTGAAACTTAGGGATGGTGATAAGGTTGAAGTCAAAATGTTTTTTAGGTGATTTAGGCAGCACTTTTTCCATTGTTGCGAGATGCCCGGAAACGCTGGCTTTAGGGGTAAGCGTCTCCTCCGCTTCTATAGCTGTTGGAAGCGCTGTCCCGCATTTGGAGCCAAACGTTGGTGCGCTAGCCGTCCAAGGATACACGAATTTCTTTCATGGAGTTGAGGGATTAAGGCTGCTACGCAGCGGGCTTACTCCAGAAGCAGTTATAAACGCTCTTCTCGAACGAGATCCGCTGAGAGAGAAGAGACAAATATCTATAATCGACCCGTTCGGTAGGAAAGCAGCCTTCACAGGCAGAGAAACATTGGAGTGGAAGGGGCATATTGCTGGCAGAGACTGTGTTGCCGCAGGGAACGCCTTAACCTCCGGGGTGGTTTTAGAAGCCATGATGGATGCATTTGAGGAATCTGAAGGCGAGTGGCTTGCAGAGAGACTTATGAGAGCCTTAGAAGCCGGACAAGAGGCTGGAGGAGATCGGAGAGGAAATCTTTCAGCGGCGCTGCTGGTCGTCGAGAGGGAGCCGATACACGAGTCGCGCCCAACAATAAACTTAAGGGTTGACTTGGACAGCAAGCCAATTAAAAAATTACGTAGAATATTTGAGGCATATAAAAGGTGGCTACAGTTAATCCGCTAAAATCCGTCGGGATGCTCGGCGAACCTATCTTTCCCTCTTCCCCTCTATAAACTCTTCAACCCACCTCTTCGCTACCGGATCTTCAACCTGCAGGGGAGGGTGCTTAAAGGCGTAAGCCGATATGCTAATTAATGGTCCAGCCACGCCTCTATCTAAACCAATTTTAGTCGCCCTTAAAACGTCAATAACGACCCCAGCGCTGTTCGGGGCGTCTTCAACCTCAAGTTTAACCCATACGGTGACCGGTTGATCCCCAAAGTTTTTACCCCTAACATATATGTAACATATCTTCTTGTTTCCTAGGAAAGGTACAAAATCCGAGGGCCCTATTCTCGTCGGAACATGGTATGGAACTAGGCTTGTGACGGCTTCTGTTTTACTTATGCGCTTTGATTTAAGCCTCTCTTCCATAGTCATGTTCTGGAAGTCTGTGTCTCCGCCTATATTTAATTGATAGGTCTCATCGACTTTAACGCCTCTATCAACAAAAAGCCTGATGATCTCTCTATGAAGGATTGTTGCGCCCAGCTGGCTCTTAACATCGTCGCCAGCAACCGGTAAACCAGCCTTCTCGAACCTGGCAGCCCACTCCCTATCGCTGGCGATAAACTCCGGGATACAATTGACGAAGGCGCATCCAGCTTCTATAGCTGTCTGAGCATAGAACCTCGTAGCCTCATAGCTTCCAACAGGCATATAGTTTACAAGTATGTCCGCCCTGCTTTTTCTAAGAACCTCAGCTACGTCTACAGGCTCTATCTCGTCTTCTGAGTACACCTTGAAAGCCTCCCTCATGTGGGGGGCGACGCCATCCATTATCGGCGCTGGCAGAACTTTAACCCCCAGACTTGGAATCGAATCAACGAATTTTGGGCAACAGTTCGGCTCCGTGAATATCGCCTCGCTGAGATCCTTTCCAATCTTTAATCTGTTTACTTCAAATGCTGCAACAAACTTTATGTCCCTGACATGATAGCCCCCAAACTTAACGTGCATTAAACCTGGAACAAAGTCTGTTTCCTTCGCGTCCCTGTAATAATGTACGCCTTGAACAAGCGCTGAGGCACCGTTCCCAACGCCTGCTATCGCAACCCTGATTTCAGCCAAAGCCTTCTCCACCTCACTCCATCAACAATCTTTTAATTTTCGCGTTGAAATATTTTAAATCTTTTCAAAGAGTAAATAAGCTAATTTTGTTTTCAGCGTAAACCTCAAAGTATCTGTTAATCTTACAGTTTTTATCGTAGAACATGTTTGAGGATAACCGTTAATGCTTATAAGCCTTAATGCATCTTAAAACCTTATATGAGTGAAGAGAATGATGAGCTGGAAAGAATACGCAAAAGAAAAATTGAAGATTTAATGAGGAGAACCTTTAGAAGACAGGGTGTTGCAGATGAGCCTATAGAGGTAACCGATTTAAATTTCAGGGAAATCGTAGAGGGAAATCATCTAGTTGTGGTTGATTTTTGGGCTCCTTGGTGCGCGCCATGCAGGATGATGGCGCCGATAATAGATGAGTTGGCTAAAGAGTATTCTGGCAAAATCCTCTTCGGAAAATTAAACGTTGACGAAAACCCAGAGAAGCCGGCGGAGTATGGGGTAATGAGTATACCAACGTTCCTAGTTTTCAAGGATGGTGTTCTCGTGGATAGGTTTGTTGGCGCTATGCCGAAAAAGGTTCTAGAGCAAAAATTAGTTAAGCACCTTGAATCTTAAGGGGAAGGGAATAATTTGCATTTTGATGTCCATTTACCCACACATGGACGATACGGATACTATGAGGTTTTAGAGTTCTCTAGAACTGCCGAAGAACTGGGTTTCGACTCAATTTGGGTCGGAGACCACTTCTATCTCCCAAAAGAGTTCTACGAGAAGACTGGTGGAGACCCTGAAAGACCAAATAAACTCGATGCTTGGACCCTGCTCTCGGCTATAGCTGCCCAGACTAGGAGGATAAGGTTGGGGGCAAGGGTTTCACCCCTACCATTTTATGACCCCGGCAGAATAGCGAAAATAGTTGCCACAGTGGACGTGATCTCTAGGGGCCGAGTTAATTTCGGCGTGGGCGCCGGATGGTTTAGGGATGAAGCCATCTCCTTCGGCCTATGGTGGGGCGGTCATAAAGAGCGCATCTCAAGAATGCTTGAATCGCTAGAAATAATATTGAGGCTCTGGACTGAGGATAAAAAGGTTACATATAATGGCAAATACTATAGGATTGTTGAGGCGCCTTTCTGGCCTAAACCCGTCCAGAAACCCTATCCCCCAATATGGTTTGGAGGATCCTCTGATAAAATATTGGAAATCACAGCTAGATACGGCTCAGGGCTTCTGCCATTATCTAACATGCCGGTTAAAGATTTTAGGGCGCTGGCATCTAAAGTTGCTGAGAAAACTGGGCGAGAAAGTAAGAAAATAATTTTGGCGCCTTCGCTCACATATCCTGATGCTCTAGGTGAAGATCCATCCGGCTGGATTTCAAAGATAGAGGAATACGGTGAAGCTGGAGCGGACAAAATCATAGTGGATCTATCGATGTCAAACACTCCACCGGATAGAGTGATAAGTTTCCTCAGGGATTTCGCTAAAACAGTTTTTCCCAAGTATTGTCACACCACATAGTGCATCTGGAAGTTCGGTCTCGCAAACTTTTTATCCAAGCCGCAACCTAGATTAGTTCATATAAGAGGAGATGCAGCGATGTCTAATTCTAGGGTCGCCACCCTACGCGTCGCTGAAGCCTACGGGAGAGACGTGGGAAGAGGTATAGCTAGAGTTGACCCTAAAGTTATGGAGAGTTTAAATTTAACCCCCGGTGACGTCATCGAGATTTCCGGTAAACGTAAAACTGCCGCCATATGTTGGCCCGGGTACTCTGATGATCTCGGTAAGGGTATTATTCGAATAGACGGCTACATAAGGAAGAACGCCGGCGTCAGCATAGATGAGAAGGTTACTGTACGAAAGATTGAGGCGAAGCACGCTGAGAAAATAGTTCTCGCGCCAACGGAGCCTCTACGCATTGAGGGAGCTGAAGATTACTTAGCCCAAATACTTGAGGGAAAAGTTGTTTCCCGAGGAGACTATATCCCTCTTGGCATAATGGGGAGAACCATCGACCTAATGGTAGTAAGCGTTCAGCCATCCGTTTCAGCCGTAATAATCACTAGGGATACTGAGATAGCGATAGGTGAAAAGCCGGCGGCAATGGTGAGGGAGGTCCCGAAGGTTACTTACGAGGATATAGGCGGATTAAAGGAGGAGATTAGAAAGATTAGGGAGATGGTGGAGCTTCCGCTCAAGTATCCGGAGCTCTTTGAGAGACTGGGCATTGAGGCGCCTAAAGGCGTCCTACTTTATGGGCCTCCCGGAACCGGGAAAACCCTTCTAGCCAAGGCTGTTGCAAATGAGACTAATGCGGCTTTTTTCAGCATAAGCGGCCCGGAGATAATGAGCAAGTATTATGGCGAAAGCGAGGAGCGTTTAAGGGAGATATTCAGGCAAGCTGAGGAAAACTCTCCAAGCATAATCTTTATTGATGAGATAGATGCGATTGCGCCTAAGAGGGAGGAGGTTACCGGAGAGGTTGAGAAAAGAGTTGTCTCCCAGCTGCTGGCCCTAATGGATGGACTGAAACCGCGGGGAAGAGTTGTGGTTATTGGCGCTACCAATAGGCCTAACGCCATAGACCCCGCCCTAAGGAGACCCGGAAGATTCGACCGAGAAATAGAGATAGGTGTCCCAAATAAGCAGGGAAGACTTGAGATTCTCCAGATCCATACGCGAAATATGCCCCTAGCGGAAGACGTTAATTTAGAGAAGATCGCCAGCATCACGCATGGTTTTGTTGGAGCCGACTTAGTCGCGCTATGCAAGGAGGCGGCTATGCGAGCCTTACGGAGAATACTGCCAGAAATAGATTTTGAGAGGGATACGATACCAGCTGAAATATTAAATAAGATCACTGTCACCATGGGCGACTTTATGGAGACCTTAAAGGACGTTGAGCCCTCCGCGATGCGCGAGGTTTTGATAGAGGTTCCAAACGTTAAGTGGGATGATATAGGTGGCTTACACGAAGTTAAACTTGAACTACAGGAGGCTGTTGAGTGGCCGCTCAAATATCCGGAGCTCTTCGAGCACATGGATGCTAAGCCGCCTAAGGGCATATTGCTTTATGGACCTCCTGGAACTGGGAAAACGCTGCTCGCTAAGGCGGTGGCGACCGAGAGCGAAGCGAACTTCATAAGCATTAAAGGCCCAGAGATACTTTCTAAATGGGTTGGCGAATCCGAGAGAGCTATTAGGGAGGTTTTCAGGAGGGCGAAGCAAGCCGCGCCAAGCATAATCTTCTTTGATGAAATAGATGCTGTAGCTCCGATTAGGGGTGGAGGCTACGGCGACTCGCATGTAACCGAGCGGGTTATAAGTCAACTTCTAACGGAGATGGATGGTATAGAGGAACTTAGAGGCGTTGTTGTTCTGGCAGCCACAAATAGGCCTGACATAATCGACCCGGCGCTGCTCAGACCTGGAAGGTTCGATAAGCTTCTCTATGTGCCTCTGCCAGACCTTGAGGCTAGGAAAGAGATACTGAGGATTCACTTGAAGAAGAAGCCTTTAGCCGAGGACGTAGATATAGAGGATATTGCCAAGAGGACTGAGGGTTACACTGGCGCCGATTTAGCCGCAATATGCAACACCGCTGTCATGCTCGCCATAAGGGAGCACGTGATGAACGCTAAGGAGCCTGAGGCTGCCAAGAAAAACTTAGAGGGCTTAAAGGTTTATAGAAGACACTTCGAGGAAGCTTTTAGGAGAGTAAGACCTATATCGCAGAGGGAGCTTGAAATGTATAAGAGAATCGCCGAAGAGTTCGCTACAAGAATGAAGTAAATAGTCACTTGCTTATATCTCCAACCTGAGCCTCATTAAGTCTCTTTATATCCTCCGGGCTTATTTCCATGAGGGTGTTTATCTCGCCGCCGCCACCGATAACCCTCTCAAACCTAAAAACCCTCTCATCAATAATAGTCTTTATCCTATTCTTGTGCCCAACTGGCGGGACAGCGCCAACATCATAGCCAGTCAAATCTTTAACCTCCAAGGCCGTAGCCCATCTAACCCTTTTTACACCGTAAAACGCCGCCAACTTTCTCTCATCAACCCTTCTATCACCGGGGACAATCGCCAAAACAGATGAACCATTATCACAAATAAAGAGCAAACTTTTAATTATCTTCTCCCGACCAACATTAATCTGCCTCGCAGCATCATCAACAGTCATGGTGTGACTAGCAAACCTAAAGAACCTAACATTAACACCAGCAGATTCAAGAAAACTCCTCAAGCCTTCAGAAGAGAAGTCCCGCAACATAAAAATACGTTGCCCCTAAAAGTATATAAGATCTTTTCGAAGAATTCTTAAATGAGCCTCGGTGGCCTAGTCCGGTTAGGGCACCGCCTTGGTAAAGTCCCAGAAAGGCGGGGGTCGCGGGTTCAAAGCCCGCCCGAGGCTCCAATACCCCTAGTTCTGGAGCCCTACACATAGCCTCTCCTTTTAAGTCTTCGGGTACAGAGTTTATTGTGACAGCGGATATACATGATGTTGTCAAGAGGCTTGAGGCCGCTAGGTCTAGGCTGAGCCAGCTGCCCTATAATGAAATACTGTTGTCTTTCCTGGATCACCTGGAGAGCCTAGGCCTTTCTAGGGCTAGGGTTCTGAAGTATGCTACAAGCCTATGCACGATATATAGGCATGTTCCCTTCGACCCGGCTAATGCAAGTAAGCGTGACATTGAGCGTATCGTGGCGTGGGTCAACAGGCAGCCTTATAGAGAGTGGACTAAGCATGGATTGAAGATAGCTGTTAGAAAGCTGGTCCAGTATGCCAAGTATGGCAGCTGTGATGGGAAGACGCCGATGCCGCCTGAGGTCGCTTGGATAAAGATTACTGTTAGAGATAAGGATAGTGGGGTTACGCCAGAGATAAAATGTATCTTTTAAGAACCGACGTGGCTAAAAGGCTTGAGCTCACATCCGGCGGCTTTGCTGTCGAGGTTGAGATGGCGAGGCAGATCGCGTCGCTTGGCAGGGTTGTGGAGATTCCAATAAGCTACCGAAAGAGGCTTGGCAGGGGTAAGCTTAAAGCGTGGAAAGACGGCTTAAGAATACTCACGGCTTCCGTGAAGGTTATGTGGCTCTATAACCCGGTCTTCATGCTCTCTGCCCTAGTAGCGCTTCTAACAGTTCCAGGAGCAGTAATACTTTTAGAGCAACTTACGCTAAGATATCTTTACGGTTCCGGAGCATGGTCACTAGGCTGGTCTTGACTCGGTTTAGTCCTCTTCGTAGCTGGTCTCCAAGGGCTTGCGGTGGCAGTAATATCTCTAATGCTTAAGAGGATGGAGCGGAGAATAATTCAAGAGCTTAGAGGTAAAGAGAGGTGAAGGGGTGAGCTAAGTTGATGAGTGAAGATGCGCTTGTTACTGGAGGAGCCGGCTTCATCGGAAGCCACCTCGTTGACAGGCTTATAAATGAAGGCTTTAGGACCCGTATAATCGATAACTTCAGCAGCGGTAAGATGGAGAACCTCCAGCACCATAAGTGCGACTCACGCGTTAAGATTTTGAACGTTGACCTTAAGGATTCATGGAGGATTCTTGAAGTAGTTAAGGATATCAGCGTAGTATTTCATTTCGCGGCGAATCCTGAGGTACGCGTGAGCACCACAAATCCGGATGTGCACTTTAATGAAAATATTGTGGCAACATTTAATCTACTTGAGGCCATGAGGAGGAATGATGTTAAGGGGCTGGTCTTCGCCTCTTCGAGCAGCGTTTACGGCGAGCCGAGCTCCATACCGGTCGGTGAGGATGCGCCCATAAAGCCCGTATCTGTTTATGGCGCCAGTAAGGCTGCATGCGAGAGCCTAATTCATGCTTACAGCCGCCTCTACGGGATTAGAGCCGTCGTATTAAGGTATGCTAATGTAGTTGGGCCTAGACTTAGACACGGCGTAGTCTACGACTTTATAGTTAAGTTGCGGAGGAACCCAAGTGTCTTGGAAGTTTTAGGCGACGGGATGCAGGTGCGGAGCTACATATACGTGACGGATGCCGTGGAAGCAACTATGATTGCTTGGAGAAAGTCCGCCAGCATGTTTGAAGTCTATAATGTCGGCAGCGAGGATTGGGTGAGCGTCAACGATGTCGCCGATATTGTCGCTGAGACTATGGGGCTTAGAGACGTGAAGCGCCTATATAAACCCATCCTGCACGGCGTCGGCTGGCTTGGAGACGTTAAACGCATAGCCCTATCAATCGAGAAGATCAAAGCCTTAGGTTGGCAGCCGAGAATGAAGAGTAAGGAAGCGCTGGCTGAAACCGTAAGGAGAATCCTAGGCGAGATTAGCGACGATGTAAGTAAAGGCGTGAGGCATTAAGAATATAATTGAGTTTATTAGGGTTTACGGCAATCCGATTTCTCTTTAGATAGACTATAAGAAGAAAGGAGAAAGATCTGGCCGAATTCGCGATCAAACTAGATAATAGATTACAGGACACTATCGTAATTAATATGGGGATAAGTTCTAAAATACTTATTTTGTTTTTGCGTATAATGGCGAAGGTTAGGTATGGGGTAGAGCGGTTTGGAGCCGCGCAGCGACGTAATCGAGTTCGCAGAGCATTCAGCTAGAAATAGCTTTGTGCTCTTTATCGGAGATTTTTCCTCAGCCGCGGTGTTAGCGGTCTCATCTATAGTGGTTGCGAGGCTTCTCGGACCTGAAGGCTACGGGATATATTCCGTTAGCTTTGTGGTGCCAGCGCTGGCGATCTCCCTAGCGAGTTTGGGCTTAGATTCAGCGGCAATAAGGTTTCCGGCCAAATATATTTCTGAAGGCAAAAATAAACTTGCGTTAAGGTTCATAAGAATGGTTTTAGCCTTTAGGCTTTTCACAGGGCTAGCTGCCTCCTTCGCCTGCTTCATCGTCTCGGACATTATGGCTGAAACCCTGCTTGATAGGTTAAGTGTAGCGCCGTACATTAGGCTTCTATCCATGCTCGTCCTCTTCGAGACCTTTTTCTCGCTGCTTTATGGCCTCTTTGTGGGTTTGAACTCCAGCAGAGATGCCTCTATGACTAGGATTCTAATGGCGATTTTTAAGGGAATTACAGCACCTATCCTAGTTCTTTTAGGTTTAGGGGTTTACGGTGCGCTCATAGGGCATATGGTCGGCTATATTATCCCATCGATAATAGGGTTATTGGTGCTCTATTTTCATCATTACAGGCGCTTAAATTCTCCATCTGGGATAGAGGAATTCGGCGGGGACCATAGTGGTTCAGGCTGTTTTTGGGAGACTGTTAAGTTCTCTCTACCATTATATGGCTCGTCGCTGCTAATCCTTCTTCTAGGCAATTATCAAGCTATATTGCTCGCTAAGTTCTCTTCAGAGGTTGAGATTGGATGTTTTAGAGCTGCCGTAAACATATCGACAATACTCACGGTTGTTGTATCGCCGATACTTACAGCGCTATTCCCAGCCTTCAGTAGGCTTAATTCCCACGGGTTAAGGGAGAAGATTGAAGAATTCCTCAATTTGTCAGTGAAATATTCGTCGCTGATCGTCGTTCCGCTTGCCGCGCTTATCGCCTCAATATCAAATCATCTCGTAAATGTAGTTTATGGCGAAAACTATGCTCCGGCTGGAGTTTATCTAGCATTCTACTCCGTTACTCACATGCTGATAGGGTTAGGCTCAGGGATTTTCGGAAGCCTTTTTAATGGGGTTGGCGAGACGGGTTTGACGCTGAGGTTGAACATTATTAACCTAGCCGTGTTTGTGACTATTGCACCTTTTCTAGCAGCTCCCTATGGTGTTCTAGGGGTCATCGCCTCCCTTTTAACATCGAACCTGATATCAACCTTATACGCCTATGAGCTGGCTAGAAGGAGGCTGGATTTAAGCCTGAATCTTTCTGTCAGCGCTAAAATATATGCATCTTCAGCGCTTTCGGCAGCTCCAGCAGTAGTTCTTGCGTTTTACACGTATCTGCCGAGCATAATAAGCCTAATATTATGCTCAGCTATATATGCGGCAACATATCTGACGGTAGCGCCGACGTTGAAGGCTATTAATAGAGAGGACTTAAATGAGCTTGAGAGGATTTTCGGGGTTGTAAGGCCGCTGAAACCGATTTTTAGGTTGATTGCGCGCTATGAGAATAAAGTTTTAGGCTGGTGTAGTAGTTGATATTATTTTCTCCACCCCTGCCGGACACCCTCATTCGCGTGAGCGCCCATAAATGGCCCAGAGATAATACATAAAGCTTAGACGAAGAAAACTCTAGGATGGTGTTATAGAAGAGGAGGGTGGCAACTGTTCTAGCCGCTACAGACCTCTATGAAACATGCCAACTCTCGTAAAGCTTAATTCTGATTCTTAATAGATAACGTAATATAACCCCCCTACTGAAAATTAATTTGTTAAAGACTCGGTTGAGGTGTTGTTGTTGAGGGTTGTTGTGACCGGTGGTTGTGGTTTTATCGGAAGTAACCTTGTCGAAAGACTGGTTAGGGACGGCCATGAAGTCATAGTCTTCGACAACTTGTCAACTGGAAACCTAAAGAACGTTGAGGAATTAGACATAAAGTTCTTCAACAGACCTTATGAAGATATGAAGGATTTGGCGCCAAATACCGACATAGTCTTCCATCTAGGCATGCCCTCATCTTCGCCCATGTATAAGAGAAATCCTGAGCTCGTCGGTAAAACAATAAATGATGCTATAGCCATATTCGAGTTCGCGAGGAAAGAAGGCTGCAGTATCGTTTTCGCGAGCACAAGCAGCCTATATAACGGTAACCCGCTGCCTTACAGGGAAGATATGCCGATCTATGTGACAGACTATTATACCGAGTGCCGATACGCCATCGAGCGCCTAGCAAAACTCTATAACATACTATATAACGTTAAATCCGTTGGGTTAAGGCTCTTCAGCGTTTACGGGCCGAAGGAGCAGCATAAGGGCGAATACGCCAATATAGTCTCACAGTTCCTTTGGATGATCCAGCGGGATGAGCCACCGGTAATATTCGGCGATGGGACGCAAACACGTGACTTCATACATGTATCGGATGTTGTTGAGGCATTTCTCTTAGCAGCTGAGGGCAACTTCGACTATGAAATATTTAATGTTGGAACTGGCGTAGCCCACAGCTTTAACGATGTAATCAACGTGATTAACAGGTTGCTTATGAAGGATGTAAAACCGATTTATAAGCCGAACCCAATTAAAAACTACGTACATCATACGCTGGCAGATGTGACTAAAGCCAAGGAGGTTCTGGGATTTAAAGCCAAAATAGACTTCGAAGAAGGGATAAGAAGCCTAATAGACGTTTACCGAAGATAGTAGACTATTCACGTGTAATTAAACTGGGGCAGACTTTCAGTCTTTATGAGCATGATGTGGAGAATTAACGTTAGCTGCCATTCAGCCGTATATTCTCATCTAAGTAGTAGTTAATGTCAGATAAAACCGTCAGCCATAAAAAGGTTTGAGAACATATTTTATTTTAAGGTTTTGGTTGGGGATTAGTTTGAGTCTAAAAGAAAAGATTGTCGGCAATTTTATATCTGAATGCCTTATCGTTGAACCCTCTGCGCCAGTATCAAAGGCAATCGGTTTAATGAAAGTTAGTGATTCCTACGAGGTTTTCGCGCATGTTGGCAATAAAGTTGGAACTGTAACAATAAGAGATATTTTAAGGGTAAAAAACCCCGCCACTACGAAGATTGAAACCATTATGAGTTTTATCCCAAGCTTACCGCCCAATGAAGGGCTTCTTAAAGCGGCTAGATTGATGGCCGACTATAGGTTGAGAGCGCTCCCAATAATTCAAAATAATGAAGTGATGGGCAAAATAGACATTAGATCCATAGTTAACGAAGTCAAGAATAGCGCTTTAGGTAAAATAAGGGTTTCAAAAATAATGAGCCCCTCGCCCATAACATTATCGGCTGGCGAAAAAGTTTCTAAAGCTAGAGGGATAATGCTTCGGAGAAGAATTGATCATCTGCCAGTTATCGAAGGCGGCAAGGTCTCTGGCGTAGTAACATCCTCCCATATAGTTTTTAGCCTAATGACCGACGTTGGAAGCGAGAAATATAGCTCTGGGGTGCCAGACATGCTGAGCCCATTAAGCCAGCCGGTGGAAGCAATAATGATGAGGACACCATTAAAGTTTGAGCCACAGGTGCCGATTAAAGATGTCGCTGAAAGCATGCTTATGCAACGCTTATCATATTCCCTAGTGACCATTGATGAAGAGCTTCAGGGAATAGTGACCTATAGGGACTTCGCTAAGCTTATATCTGCCGAAGAATCTAAAGCTGAATTTCCAGTATACATTGTTGGTTTACCGGACGATCCATTCGAGGCCGAGGCTGCCAAAATAAAATTTACTCGCCTAATTAATGGTGTAAGCAGGTTTCTTCCGCCAATTATGGAAGCGCGAAGCATCATTAAGGCGTCATCTTTAAGTGGGCAGAGAAAAAGATACGAGGTTAAGGTTACCATAATAACGGCTGGAGGAACATATAATTACTCTTCGAGCGGCTGGGATCTGCCGCTAATCTATGATGAAATCGTGTCCTCCATAAAGAAGACGGTAGCCACTAAGAAAAGAGTTGGTAAAAGGGGGCGCGGCCAACAACCTACGGAAACTAATCTCTGGCAATAAAAATCCCTAGCTGAAGCATCTCAAGCCTAATCTTTTTCGATAAGATCGTTAGAAACCAAAAATAGATTAAGTTAAATAAATCTCCGAAAATTATCTTTCTTGTAACATTTAATGGTAGCCAGCATACTTGAGGTGAAAACAAGGCTTGAAGAAACTTGAATCCGGCCTCCTAAGCGAGGATGATCTTTTTCTCTTCGTAGATTACTATGAGCTAACCTCTGGAAAATGCAATTTTGACCATGGAGTAAACAACACGATAACTGAAACATACTTTTTCCGCGAGGTTCCAAAGCATCTAGGCTCCTACGTTATCGCGGCGGGTTTAGAGCAATTCATCAGCTACATTCAAATCTTAAATAGGGGGTTGAGTAAAAAGCATCGCGAGTGGCTTGAGAAAACCGCTGGAAGGGATTTAAGCAGCGAGTTTCTGGATTACTTAGAGAATTTTGAGTTTAAGGGCGACATTTACGCTGTTCCAGAAGGTACGCCAGTTTTTCCAAACGAACCAGTGATAAATGTCACAGGCCCATCTATAGATGTTCAAATTCTCGAAACATACTTGCTTAACATAATGAATTTTGAGAGCTTGGTTGCGACGAAAGCCTCCAGAATAGTTTACGCTGCCAAGGGAAGAAACACGTTTTTCTCGCCAAAAACTGTTGTTGATTTTGGCGCAAGAAGGGCTCATGGAAGGGATGCTGCAGTTTTGGCGGCGAGAGCAGCATATATTGGCGGATTTGATGGCACATCGCTCGTTATAGCCGCAATGAAGTGGGGAATACCGTTTGTTGGAACGATACCACATAAGTTTATTGAGGAACGCTATAGGGGAGCTGGCTCATTTAAGGAAACTGAGCTGTCGGCTTTCATGGAGTACGCTGAAAGTTTCCCGCATAATGCTGCTCTCCTAGTGGACACTTATGAAACTATTGAGGGCATTAAAAACGCTATAAAAGTGGGTTTAGAACTTAAGAGAAGGGGTTATAAGCTTGCTGGAATCAGACTTGACAGCGGAGACCCGGTGGAACTAAGTAAAATAGCGCGAAAAATGCTTGATGAAGCTGGTTTAACTGATACGCGGATTATTGTGAGCGACCGCCTAGACGAGTTTGTGATCGAAGACGCCTTAATGAGGGGTGCTCCAATAGATGGATTCGGTGTTGGAACAAAGCTTGTAACCGGTGCAAACTACGATTCGCTGACTAAGGAGGGAGGGGTTTCAGCCCTAGACGGAATATTCAAAATAGCTGAGACAAGCGACAAGAAGGGGAACCTCATACCGGTGACAAAATTTACAAGTAGCGCAAGTAAGGCAACGCTTCCAGGTAGAAAGCAAGTTTGGAGGAGAACAGAGAATGGGCAATATGTAGAAGATATGATTGCCCTTTGGGATGAGGAGGTTGAGGGCGCGAAACCTTTACTCGTTCCGATAGTTATCAAAGGCGAAATAGTTTATGATTTTCCGGAACTTAAGGAGATAAGGAAGTATTGCGCCGAACAGCTGGCTGCCCTGCCTGAGAAATATAAGCGTATAAGGGGCAGCGAGCCATATCCGGTGAAAATAAGCGAAAAACTCAGAAGGATGCAAAATGAAATGTTTGAAAAATATTATAAAGAATACTTTGGAGCGGGGCTTAAGATATGCGCTAAAAGCGTTTAAACTTTAGACGTTTTCGTCTATCGATTAAATATTATTGGCGGCTTCTTAATCTCTCTGCCAAGTTTTCTGAGTTCTTCTATTGTTTCGGGATATCTCTCCAGATCAGCGTATGGTATTAAATGTGAATTCAGAAATTCAGCCTGGAAATCCTGCTCAGCCCCAAGCTCAACATATTTAACTCTTCTCGAAATCTCTTCAGCTTTTCTCCGCATTGAGCCTGAAACTAAAGCCATTCTAGCTCCGGTTCCAGCCGCATTGCCGACGATTTTAACCCTGCTTAACGGTATTTCAGGATACATGCCTATAGTTCTCGCATTTTTAGGATCTATATATGAACCGAAGGCCCCGGCGATAAATAGTGTGCTGATATCCTTTTCTCTTACCCCCATCTTCTCCATTAATATCATGCATCCCGTATGTATCGCGGCCTTTGCGAGTTGAATCTCCCTTATGTCCTTTTGGGTGACTACTATGTCGCTTCCAGTGGCGGTCTCATTACCCCATGCGAGCACAAACTCGTATCCGGCGTTTCCTCGACGCAGCCTTGTGGAAGAAATATCTTTATTAAATGTTCCAAAGATGTCGATTAATCCGGCTTTAAGCATTTCTGCAATAGCGTCGACCATAGCTGATCCACATATACCGCGCGGTTTAACACCATCTATAGTTTGATACTCGACTTCTAGGCTATCCAAGTTTATTCTGATTTTCTCAATGGCACCGCTGGCAGCCCTCATACCATGCTTTATATGGGCGCCTTCAAAAGCTGGCCCTGAAGCGCATGAACACGCCAGAATCCCATCTTTATTCCCTAAAACAACTTCAGTATTTGTCCCAATATCAAGCGCCATACAGAGATCATCTCTCTCATGTATTTTAGTTGCCAATATAACTGCGACAGTATCCGCTCCAACGAACCCGCCTATTAACGGTAAAATATGAATGTTCCCATTCTGATTTATTTTAACAGCTAAATCTTTAGCTTTAACATTTACGCTATGCTTTATAACCGGCGGGTACGGTGATAAAGCCACGTATTTAGGACATATGCCTAAAAATAAATGATGCATGGCGGTGTTGCCGACAACAGTCATCTCATAGATCTCTTCGGGATTTACACCAGTTTTATCCATTAGATTCCCTAAAATTTGGTTGATTCCGCTGATAACCGCCCTCTGCAACTCTGTTAGCTCGCTATATCCCTTAGACGCGTAAGTTATCCTTGAAATGACATCCTCACCATAAGATACTTGCGGGTTCATTAGCGAGTCAACAGCCAAAACGCTCCCATTGTTTAAGTCAAGAAGGTAGCCTGCAATCTTGGTTGTCCCTATATCGAAAGCGCATCCAAACAGCCTTTTAGTGGTATCTCCTGGCTCAACGCTAATTACTGTTGTTTCCCCCGAAACAACAGCCGTCACTTTCCACTCGCTCTCCCTTAAAACTGACGGCAGATCTAGAAGTACCCCATAATCTACGGCTAAATTTTTAAGCCCATATTTTCCCCTGAGCGCGTCAAGCAACCTGTCAACATCAGATCTAATATCTTGCAGGCTTGGCATAGGTATCTCAACGAAGTATTTTTTGATAACGGGTTCTAGAGCAACTGGCGTTTCAACACCTTCCACTTGAAGTCTCTGCCTACCTGTCCTACTCTCCTCAGGGATCCTTATGAGAAGTGGACCTTTAATGACCGTCTGGCATGCCAGCCTATAACCGGCAGATATATCTGAGTTCGAAAGAAACTTGTATTCAATTTCAGTTAAAGAATTTACATTGCTTATACCGTCCTCAATTATGATTCTACATTTTCCGCATTTGCCGGCGCCGCCGCAAATTGACGTTAAATCCACACTGGCAGCTTTCGCAGCCTCTAGAACGGTGCTTCCAAGCGGGACTTTCACATGTTTACCTTCTGGCTGGAAAATCACATTAACTTTCATTTTCTTTTAGTCTCCTCTACGCTATCTTGGCTTCTAGGCGACGCTGCTTCTCAGCGTTAATGGCATCTAACTTATCATGCATCAAAAACAATACTATCCTTATATTTTTTAGATGAGGCTTTAACCGACCTTAAAGAAAAGCCATCCATCCTTCTGTTTTTTAAATCTAACTAAGCAGTATCGTCCTTTCAGCTTTTCTCCGTGGATATGAACCACTATTTTTTCATCGCTCCAATCTTCAACATCGAATGTTCCCCTATCCCATATCTCGACTTTTCCAGCACCATACTCGCCTTCTGGAATAATTCCCTCAAAATCAGCGTACTCAATTGGATGGTCTTCAGTTTGAACAGCTAGCCTCTTAACGCCTTTAATTGTCGGCGGTTCTTTAGGTATAGCCCAACTTTTCAATACCCCGTCTTTTTCAAGCCTGAGGTCATAATGTAAATGGCTAGCGTCATGCTTTTGAATAACATATATTCTTCCCTCCCTGCCGCCTTCATGTAACCGCTTATCATCCAATCTGCCATGCGGCTCAGGGGTCTTACTGAAATCCCTCTTCCTAAAGTACTCGTCTAAAGACATTTGGATTTAACCCCACTGTTAATGCTAATCTACTTTTAAGATTGATCGGCAATTAATCTTTTCTTAAAGATTTTAAGGGATGGATAAGATTAAATAGTTTGATGGATGAAGATATTTTGGAATGATGTGTGGCGACGGCTCGGAGCCCTTGTTCTACAGGGGCTATGATGCCCTGTTAACTAACCTCCGCTGACCAAAAATGCTTTATTCCCCTTTTATTTCACTCTAATATTTTAATTAACGGTTAAGCCCGAAAGAGGGGTGTAAAATTGAAGCCGAAGGTTATGGTTTCGCCGGGTGTAAGGGGCGACAATCCGGGATTGCTTGAAGAGGAGCTTTCCGATATAGCGGAAGTAATATTCAGCACATTTAGAAGCTCAAAAGAGATTCCAAGCGAAATAAGGGACTCCGAAGCAATGATACTTGGCCTTGAACCAATAAATGATGAGGTTCTCGATAATTTTCCGAAGCTAAAAATTATTGCTAGATACGGCGTAGGCTACGATAACGTTGACGTTAATGCATGCACTAGAAGGGGTATTTACGTGACGCATACACCCGGGATCCTATCGCACGCCGTTGCTGAGCTCACACTTGGCTTAATGCTCTGCCTTTCAAGGAGGCTCATAGAGGCAGACAGCTATGTGAGAACGATGTGGGCGAGCCCTAAGAGATCTAGGCTGGAGATGGGCGTGGATCTCTACGGCAAAACTCTTGGGATAATTGGTTTAGGTAGAATAGGGTATGAGGTTGCTGTTAGGGCGAAAGCCTTTGGCATGAGGTTGATCTACTATGATGTAGAGAGGAAGCATGAGGCTGAAAAAACGTTGAGCGCGCACTACGTCGACTTGGAGACTCTGCTAAAGGAATCCGACTTTGTAACAATACATGTTCCGTTAACCCATCAAACAAGAAACCTTATAGGCGAAAAAGAATTGAGGTTAATGAAGCCTACAGCTTACATAATAAATACTTCGAGGGGCGCTGTTATAGATGAAGAAGCTCTATGTAAGGCCCTCAGAGAAGGTTGGATAGCTGGCGCCGGGCTCGATGTATTTGTAAGGGAGCCTCTTCCCCTTGATAGCCCGCTTATAAATATGAAAAACGTTGTTCTAGCACCACACATCGGAACATACACGGTTGAGACTCGAAGAAAAATGGCGCTAATGTGCATAGAAAACGTTCGCGCCGTATTAATGGGGAACCCGCCTCCAAACCCGGTGCCGGAGCAGAAAGGGGTCGTCTTTAAACGATAACGTTGCTGAGGGATTTTAACCTAGCAGAGAGACTAAAGGCTTCATTACTTTTTGATTTTGAGCGATGCCCAAATATATGTGGGCTTCAAATATTATTTTTGGGGATATCCATGGTTATGGAAGACTTTAATTTACTTATTTCAACATCTAAGGGCAATGAGAATAATGCCTGTTCTGAAATATGGTTTCTTTTAGGCGAGCTAGGCGACAGAGAGGCTTTGGTTGACAGGACAGAGGTTGCCGGGCTCGTTGTTGCTAAAACAAAATTAAACCCCTTCGAGGTGATAGAGGGTTTAAGGAGAATTCTTAGGGAAAGGCCTTGGGAGTTTCGCTATGTTTTGAAGGTTGTGCCAATAGAGGTCGTCGTGAGAACGAGACTTGACGAGATAAGAAGGGCAGCCTCCTCCCTTCACCATAAAATTTTGGAGGATGAGACTTTCCGCGTCACTGTTGAGAAGAGACATACAGAGATGCCGACGAAAGATATAATTGAAGCCGCCGTAGAGAACCTTAATAGAAAAGTGGATCTAAGTAACCCGGATAAAATAATTCTTATTGAGGTGCTCGGCAGATTAACCGGGATTTCAGTTATAAGGCCGAAGGATGTACTGTCGGTCACTAAGGAGAAGCCCTCCCACTTATAACATTATTCGCGGACTAGCGCTGCGTGACTAGGAGAGCTGCCCGCTCAATTAAAACATTTTTTACGGCGCTCTCCAGTGAACCCCTCATCGAAGCCTCTAGCTCGCAGCGGGATATCTTGAACGCGTCGATTATGACGTGTATTTTTTCCTCATTCAACTCAATAATGTTGTGATCAGCCTCTCCGTTAACAATACCTGAAACCACATTAAGCGTGGAGAGAGCTTCCTCGCGGCTATCTGATATGATTACGGCTGCAATGTTTTTTGTGGTTTGTTTAACGCCCAAGATTTCAATGGCTTTTTTAATTTGATCTTGGCCTGAAGCGAACAGCAGAATTTCGATCGGCAGATTTTTAGAGATATTAATGCCGGATTTAAAGGCTTTTAGGGCATTTAAAACAGCGAAATATATGTGCTCAAATCCGGCAATCAAATCCGCGTCTAAAACTTGAACCTGAGAAGTCTTAGATCTAGATCCGATAAGCTTAAAAAGATCGTTCTCAATTTTAGCATTTTTGAATCCCTCAACCATCAGATATTTGCCGAAGACTTCGGCTTCCCTCATTTTATCTCCTCCAAAACATCGTTGAGGAACCTCTCAAGTAAGCGCTTATCCATTCCACCATCAATTAGCTTCCTTTTCACTTCCTCAATGGATGTGCCGCTTCTCTCACATTTCTCAACTAGGTTTTTCACGGTTTCCCTTCTCTCCCATGGAAAGACTATCCAGCGTCTCGTAACCTTAACATAGTAGTCTGGGGTGAATATGCTCCAAGGCTTATAATATATTGTCGCTGTTTTAACAGTTTTTGCACCATTTTCCACGACATGAGAATAAACAATTTTTAGGCTCTTCCCAGTATCGGCAACATCATCCATAATTAAAACGTTTTTTCCCCTCACCGGCGTTGAAAGGGGCTGAGTTATAATGGGTTCGCTTCCAGTCTCAGCGACCCCGCGATAAAACTCGACGCGGATACTAGCTAACTCAACGTTTCCAAGAAGATCTGACATAACTCTCGCCGGAGGCCATCCTCCACGCGATATGCCAATAATAAGATCTGGCTTAAACGAGTCTCTTTTAATCATATCGGCCAAACATAGCAGCATCTCGTAGATCTCGTCCCAAGAGGGGACCTCAAACTCTATATTTAACCGCATTTTCATCCTCAAAAATAAGATTTAAAGATACTAAATAAAAATCTAAAATCGGATTCGGTGTCCTCTAACCGAAAACCGCTACATTAATTCCTGTAATGCTCTCAGTCTTTTAACCATGTTTGGATGGGTTGAGAAGAGTTCGGCTAACTGCTCCGCAAATGTGACTTTACGTCTAGTGTACTCAGATATTATGTCGCTTTCACCTCTCAGCACACCGGTTCTTGAGAGCGCTATTAAATCTTTTTCAGAGCTTTCTGGATCCGAGATGAACAATGCTCTAAACGAGCTTAGGTTTCCCATGTTGCCATATCTTCTACGCGTCCTTGTTGTTGACTCAACTATTTTAATTAGGCCTAAGGCGAGTTTTCTCGCGCCTCCTGGTATAACTGTAGCGCTATGTCTGTCAGCATAATACTCTCTCAGCCTACTTAGGTACAGCGTGAAGAGCGTTAGAATCCAGTAGACGGCTATGCTGAGTACCCCTATAAGAGCCAGTAATCCGCCGTTTCCTCCTCTATCTCGTCTACCACTGTAATACATTGATGACCACATTAGGGAATACCCGATATAGTAGAATATTGCTGGTAGCAAAGAGACGAACATCATAACTTGAACGTCACGGTGCTTTAAATGCCCTATTTCATGGCCTACAACTGCTTCAATCTCATCTAAGTTAAGCGTATTAAGTAGACCCGTTGTAACCGCTACCCTATTACCAGTTAAAGGTGAACCGTACGCGAAGGCGTTAGGTATCGGAATATTGGCTATTCTCAGTTCCGGCGTCTTTATACCGCTTCTGGCGCTCAGTCTCTCTACAATTTCATAGAGCTCTGGCTCCTCTGTCCTAGAGACTTTTCTGGTCCTGTATATTGCGTCAATTATGTATGGTGCGATTAACCACTGCAACACGTTTATGAAGATTACGAATATGCCTAGAGTTAAGATATTTAGTACTCCAAGCAGCGAGAGCACTATTGTAATGGCGAGAGTAGATAAACCTATTATTGCGGCTAGGGTTGCAAGCATTGCGAGCTTCAGCTTAAGAGCACTCATGTCTCTATATCACCAAGAGATAAGTGAGAAACTCTGAAATATATCTTTTATTCATAAACTTTCCAAATATTCTTCTTAGTTTACCGTCCATCACTTAAAACAAATTTTACTTCCTTCTCTTCCTGCGGGTTTAAGTTGGCGATAGCTTCCTCAACAGCACTAGAAGCAATCTCTTTTAACCTTTCCGATATATAGCCCATCTGCACAGCTTTCTCAAGTTTCTCAAAGTCTATTTTTTGAATTCTTCCATCAGGCCACATGCATACATCTACTTCTAAATCAATATACCTGATTTTACCTGGATAAATCTCGATTGGAGTGTTTATGTTCACGTATGTTCCCTTATATTCGCCATCTCTGGAGAAATAAGATGTTTTGAAGAATAATCCGCCAATCTTCATTCTTGAAATAGCGTAGTCCCCAGGCTCCTTAGGGACTTTAAGCCCATCATAAATCCCCTGCGTCGAGAAAATCCTTACAAGGCTGATACGCTGATCTTCTTCGCTAAACTCCGCTATTCGAGCCTCACCCAGATGGAACACTCTGCCGCTAATCTTTACATGCTCTATGCTGAGCTTTGACCCCTTATATGGGTATTCCCGCAGCATACACTCTCTAAACAGTTCCTCGACATCTCTATATGAGTAACCTTTCTCAAGCATCTTCTCAGCCATCTCCACTATGGCTGCAGCCTTACCACCATACGCCTTATAGTAGTGGTGCCCGCTCAATGTAGGAACAATAGCGCCCCTAATTTCATCAAGCTTCTTCTTTGAGAGCCCCGGAAACTCTACATCTATACGTACAGTTTGGTGGGGGGTAGACGAATAAGCCTCCATTAGCGCCTCGCTTAAAACTTCAGTTAGGCCGTAAGATTCACTAGAATTATTGGGAGGTATCGGTGTGAAGATTGAGCGTCGTCTAATTATCACATCGTCGAGAGAATTAAGTAATACTGTTATGAGTTTCTCAGCTGCCGCAGAATCACCGATAATGCTGATGCCCTGCTTATCAAACCTATCGTTTATTTCTAGATCTGGCTGGCTGCAATCTTCTGGGGATGGAGATAGATTGAACCTTTCCCTTATTGTCGCTGATGGCTGAACTATCTTAAAACCGTTTTTAAGCAGTATTTGCGTCAGCGCTGTGCTGTATATTCCTCTCACCTTCACCTTGAACATTGGAACCATCCCGTTTAACCTACATGGTTAGATTTTCGAGATCTTGTATAACCCATTCGCTTTCTCTATGTGAAATTTTACGCCTAAAATTTCCTCAGCAAGCCATATGTTAGACTCGAGATGATCTGTAATTATTCTTGCTAGGTAAACCGATTCTCCTTTGGCTAAAGCAACATATGGTATAAGCATGTCGGCCATATGAACGTCGACAGTCGCCTTAGCATCAATTTCTTCAAGTAATCCTTTAACAGCTTCTTGGGCTACTGTTTCGCTAGTTTTTCCAATCTCGCCTATGGAATCGCTTCCTAGGAGCGCGCCCTTATCTGTTTCAATCCATAGAACTAGCGAGCTACCCTTCTGTAACGGATTTGAAAAATCGTTTATTATTTGAATTTTAGGAGCTAATCCTCTTGTCTGCAGCAGCCTCTCAGCCTCCTTAGCCTGCCTCTCCGCAACCTTTCTGTCAGCTAAAAATGTGCATACTGATACTCCCCTAACGTCTTCTATTTCACCGAACTCTTCAAGCCTTATAGGCTTAAGTTCCCTGCACGGCTGAACCCTTAATATAACTTCACCCATGCCTTTAGGATAATACCCATATTTCTTAACCTCTATCTGAGCCTTTAACCCCATTCTCTCAAGTATTTTAAGGTAAACGTTTATCAGGTAATTTATGGTTGGCGAATGGCGGACATCTGTCCCCCCTTTAGAAATCCTGAGCGAAACTGGCTTTTTAGCGAATGCACATATGGGCAGAACAGTCATTATCAGCATCGATATGCTGCCAGCCGTCCCTATTTCAGCGGTTAAATCCCCACCAGATATTTCTCTAGGTTTGAACCAGAGCTCTTGGGAGCCAACATATGCGCCCTCAACCTCGGCGTTACACAGCTTAGCCGCCGTTAAGACGGACTCAAGATGCTGCGGTCTAAGGCCAGGCTCGCTGCGCTTCTTCCTAATATTATAGATATGCAGCGGCTCGCCCAGTATGCTGGCTAACGCAATTGACAGACGTAGTATTGTGCCGCTACCGCTCTTCTGGCTGCCGTCAACCTCAAGCATTCCAGCATCCTCTGATCTAATTGATTGTTAAGATGAGATAAATAAAGCTCCAAAGAGAATTAAATTTAACTCGGTTTTTGCAGTTTCCCAAAAATTGTAATCTCAATATCTCAGAACACTTTAAGAAATTGTTAAATATTTTGAAGGTGATAGAGGCATTGAAATAACAGCTCATTTATTTGCCCATTTATCTGCAATTGAGGGCGATTAATGCATGAGTGACAGTGAGATTGACGTTAAAGAAATTCTTAAGCGTTTAGATGACTTAACAAGGGTTTTAAAAATAATTTCTGAGGATCTAGCGGAGATCACGAAAACTCTAAAAGCATACGTTAATTCATATGGCGAGGAAACATCTGCTGGTCAAGTCTCTAAGATAAGATCTATCGATGATATTCAAAGGTTTTTTCCGCAAGACTTACTGGGTTTGCTACTGTTTGAGGTTACGGACGACTATATAATCATTAAACCTAGGCAGTACCTTGGTTCAGAAAATTTTGCAAGGGTTGCCTCAATAGTGCGCGATCATCTTAAAGGGGAGTATGTCAGCCACGGTAAAAACTCTCATTTCAGAGTCTCAAGGAAGAGCTAGAAAATAAGGATAAATTCTATTTAGATGTAGAATGTTTCGTCAGGTCTTCTCCTAGAACTCTCTTCAGCTTCTCGTCTAGCCTCTAAGACAACCCCGCTTTTTCTAGCGCCCTGCTTCGTCACCTCGATATCGTATTTTATGAATTCCTGGACAAACTCACCTAAACGTCTGTTCATTTCCGCTAGCTCTTCTTTACTAAACGCGACCATTATATCAGGGTTGTTAACCCAGTTCATCCACCCAAGCAGGCTCCTATGCAGAGATAGTAGGATGAAGCGCATTGACTGAACGATCTCAAGTCTATCCATGTCTTTTCTTTCAAGAAACCTTCTTATCTGCTCTAAAGATCTTTCGGACGCCTGTATCCAGCTTTCACTCAATATTTCCCACCCCGACAACTCTCTTTTCTCCTACTTAATTGAACAAGGCTCTTGCTGCTAAGTATAAAGTGCGCAATCACTAATATTCCTTTTGGTTGCAAAAGGAAAAGTTTAAATGCGTCAGTATAGAATTTGAAAGCCCTTAAACTCTCCCGTCGGGTTCTCCCATATGACCTTCACATCTTTAACCACGGCGCCGGGCGGCCCCCTTCGGCAAAACTCTATCATAGCCTCAACATTTTCTTTCTCCCCCTCAAAGACAGCTTCAACTCTTCCATCGGGTAAATTACGGACCCATCCGCTGACGTTATTTCGTATAGCTCTTAAGCGGGTCTCATGCCTAAAGAAGACTCCTTGAACCCTTCCGCTGATAAAGACATGGGCTCTAATCTTCACTTCACCTCAGCCCCTTTTACCGTCTAGGAGGCTAAACGCCTCCTTGTCTGAAATGTATTATTGCACTTTCCTAAACTTTATGGTTTGATCGGATAGCTCAACATCATATACTTGGTTAACATCGAAGTCGACGCCTAAATCCTCATATTCGCGCTCTGTTAGAAACAGTATTATTTTAGGCATGCTTATCTGTGTTTGAATGCTGAAGAGAGGGATTTGCTGCTGCAAAACCTTAATCATATCTTGAACCATTCTAGCCTCCTCGCTCATGGGCCTGATAGCAAACCTCGGCGTCGTCTCCTCTTGTACAAGCTCTATGCGTTTGCCTAGATTCCCTTCTAGGTCTCTAACGGACTCTATCCTTTGAACTCTAACCCTCATGACCTAACACCATGAAAAGTAGTATGTTGCACGCCTATAAAAAGATGAAAGAAAAAAATTAAAAGAGGCTCAGATAAATCTTATTCCATCTCTATTGTCGCAGGGGGTTTAGGCGTTACATCAAAATAGACTGCGGAAATCTCCGGGCAGCTGCTAAGGATTTCTTTAGCCGTCTCCTTTAGGCAGCTCCACGGTATACTGGCAACATTAGCTGTTAAGAAGTCTTCGGTTTCAACCGCTCTAACAACTATAGAGTATGGCTTATTCTCCTCAACCTCAGAAACTAGATATAGCGCTCTCGCAATACGTGGGTTTTCCTCTATCATGGTTTTCTGCATGTCAAGAAGTCTATTTAGGGGCGGCGTATAGACTTCGCCGTCAATCAAACATTTAACAGCAACTATATCACCATACTTGCGTAGATTATCCCTAATGCCGGTCGCTTTATCCTCAAAAACTTTCACAGAAACATTTTCCGGGCTAACCCCTAAAGATGATGCGGCAGCATCCACTATTTTCTTAGCCTCAATAGCAGACTTAAATTTATTATCTATTATAGCTGCGAAGTACTGACTCGGCCTATAAGAAGATATTTTTTCCTCAACTATCATCGTCGACTTCTTCAGAGCTGCCAGTTTCTCAACTCTAACTTCACCAACAACTCTAACTGATAGCCCTGGACCAGGAAACGGTTGGCGCTCACTTATTTCAGGCGGAATCTTTAAATACCTTGCAACTTCCCTAACCTGCCACTTAAGTAAGCTCGCTAAGGGCTCAACGACCCTGAAGCCATAGAGCTCGCGAGTGTTTAAACCAATCTGCTCCAAAACATTATGCTGGGTTTTTATTCCACCCTTTGTCTCAATTATGTCGGCTAGTATTGTTCCCTGAACTAGAAAATCGCACTTTTCTCTTTTCGCTATCTCACCTAAAACCTTATAAAACGTTGTTCTAAAGGCTTTCCTTTTCTCTTCAGCATCTCTAAGCCCCTTAAGAGCTTCTAGGAAGCGCTCCTGAACACGCTCAATTCTAACTGGAAGGTTGAGTGGGGGCTTCGAAAGGGTCTCTGCAACTCTTTCAGGCTCATTAAGTCTCATGAAAGCGTCGTCGAGAATGACGCAGATTAAATTGTCTCCTATAGCCATATGCGTTAGCACAGCACAGGTCGAGCTGTCGACGCCGCCAGAGACCGCTATAAGCGCTTTACTACTGCCGATAACCCGTTTAATCTCTTTAACCTGCTTTTCAACAAAGTCCCTAGGATCAAAACTACCCAATTTTAACACTCTCTAGCTAAGTGGCTAAACAGTGTTGTTTAAATCTAAACCAATAAGTTTTTTGGTAGATAACGGTTTAACAGCCATTAAATTTTGCTGCCAGTCTCTTACATTAAATTTTTCTGGAGAACATTATTATGCCGCATCAAAGTAACAAAACATTTTGAAAATATTTGGAAGCCAAATCCTTCATTATTTCAATATTTATGTAAAATTTGCGCCATTAGGATATCTTTAAAAACGTTTTATGCCTAATCGCTTTGGGTTAAACCCATGTTTAAGATTTAAATTTTCCCATAATATAGAGATATTAGGCGAAACTTATTGAGGTGTGTTTAAGATGAAGCTCGTAACCGTTTTGCTTCCCGAAGCCTACCTTGAAGGCTTAGATGAGCTCGTTAGACAAAACATGTATCCCAGTAGAAGCGCAGCCATAAGGACTGCTGTGAGAGATTTATTAAAACGTGAATTATGGTCCAAGCAAAAGATCTAGATGGAACCATGAAAGATAACGTTTTAATCTACGGCTGAAAAATTTAAATACCGCAGCTGACCGATGAGGAAGCCCGTTGCTAGGGATCTGCTAATGACTAATGGACGGACATCTAAGGTCGGCTGCCTAAATCCGCTCTGCAACCAATACTGTTAATGACTTTATTTGAAGAATCCCGAAACCTTCTGGCGGCTTCAGCAGGCTCTTCAGCTTCAACTATCGATCTTCCAACTATTAAGTAATGCGCACCAGCCAGTATAGCTCTCTCAAGGTCTCCACCCTGCACGCCAACCCCCGGCGAATATATCGGTATACTCTTTCCCAGAATAGCGTATACTTCACTTATTTTTTCAGGATATGTTGCGCCAACTACTGCCCCGTCAGCTTTCCAAGCCAGAGCCTTCTCAGCGAAAATAATGTACTGTGGTTTAATTGTCCCTGTGTTTTCGTCGTAAACCTTTTGTCCGTAGCCTTCCCAAGCAGCCTTGTGGCTCATATAAACCAACAATATTATGCCGCGCTCCATTTTTTCGGCAACTTCGAAAATCGGCTGGAGGCCATCTTCCCAGCCGACGAAGGGATTTGCGATGAGCGCATCAAACCCGGCTTCAAAGTAATTTTCCGCTATTACACGATTCGTGCTTCCAACATCATTAGCCTTGCAATCTATTATCGCCGGTAGCCCAAGATCCTTAGCCTTGTCTAGGATTCTCTTTACGCCATCAAATAGTCCGAGCGGTAAAACGAGGTGATGGTTGATCTTTAAAGCGCATATATACTCGTAAACTTCGTCAAGTATCTGCATGCTCTTTGAAAAAAGTTTTTCACGGCTCTCAGCGACAACATCTAGAGCCAAAACTATTCTCGAACTCTTTTTTCTCTCAGCTTCCTCTAAGAGAGACTTGAATCTTCCACACATTCTACTCGACCTCTACGGGTTTAGCGGATCCCCCGCAAAATTTAATTATTAAACCCATAGTAATACTCATCGCTTCCAGAAGCATGTTTTCGCTTATGCCTGGAACCCCGCAGAAAACTAGCAGGGCTTTTTGAGTTGCTTCAGTTATTTTTGTGCGTTCAGAGTCTCTATGCGGGTAGATAACTATTGGACCCACGTTATCCGAAAGTACCATTTCGCATCCTTTAAGCGTGATAGGGTTGCTCATACCTATTCCGCGAAAAACTTCGCCTTCACTCGCATACCTTATAGCTATAAGTTCTCCGGAAACCTTATCTATATCGAACGATCCTATTGCAACTTCAGATTTCAAAGAAGCTAGGTTAAGCGAGTCAACGAACGTATTAATTTTAGGCAGCGGATTATTTAGGAGCACCCTTCTTATTAAGGCTTCTGCAGCCGGCCTACTTTTAGTTGGATCTATCCCGATTCTCCAGAAGAATTCCCTATAGGCCTTAACGCTTGGTATATCTTTAAGCAAATCAACCTTGTACTTGGATTTAACCTCCCTAATGGTTTCAGCCTTCAACAGATCAAGATCTGGATCATCCTTTTTAACCTTTAGATTTTCTACGGTGGCGGCTAGAACCTTTAGGTCCGGAAAATCCGCCCTAATTTTCCTATCGATATATATGCGCATGGCCTAAACCACCGGGAAGCCGCTATTGCTTAAATATTATCCTTCATAAGTCAAGTTATGGGTTCGGCGACAAAAATGTTATCCTTGCTGGATAATATGCGGGCTTTAACCTTTGACCCGACTGGAATATCTTCAGCGTTTATTAGCGTTATGCTTCTGTCGCATTTCTCTGTTATGGCCAATGCTTCTCCTCTAAGCCACCCGGGTCCAACAACTTTAACTCGAATGACTTCAAAGAGCCTATATGGCTTTGGAAGCGCTGGGCGCTTATGTATCCCGAAGTCCTCAGGCCTTAAAATAAGTTTGACTCCAAACTCGTTTTCCCAGCGCCTAAGCTGCTCATAAAACTTTCTCCACGACATTGGCTTAACACCCCTGATTTTTCGTCCGTGCTTATGAATGAGATATTTTTGTATGCCTAATGGTGGGAACTTTTTCCCGGCTCCGATCTTCTTTGCAAGCTCAATTATTTTTGGTATTTCGAAATCGTTTATTCCCGGAATCCAAACTGGCGCAATAAGCAGATCAATCTTCGTGTTTGAGACTATATAATGCATTAAATCGACGATTCTTGATGGATCATACCATTCTGTTCCAGAAAGTTTTCTCGCCAAATCGGGGCCTAAAGCATCTATCGAGAGGTTTATTCTTGTTAATCCGGCTTCTGAAAGATCGACAAGAATCTTCTCGGTTAATGTTGACCCGTGAGTCTGCATTGAAATAACCTTGACACCTTTAACGTTATTTAAGCCGGAAACCAAGTCAACTATTCGCGGATACGTTACTGGGTCTCCTACAGTGTCAATATGAGCCTCTATGTCGCATTCGCCTTTGAAGGCGGCGACTCTTTTAAACCAATCGATAAGATAATCTAGCGGAACAATATATTCAGTGCGCCTACGCTTTGACTTCGGGCCTGCATCCGTCGAGCAAAAGATACATGAGAGTGGGCACGTCGTGATCGGGCGAACTTGAATAAGGTTTGTTCCCCTATCAATTAAGCCAAACGCTATGCACCCTAAAAGCGGAATGGGTTCAGAAACCTCAAAAACCTCTCTAACCATGAGGTATTCATGCCCTAAAACTGAAAATAAACACGAAATATTAATTAAAAAATAGAGAAGCGGAACTTAAACACATTACTTTTTACTCAAATTCTCCGCCATAGCCTTCTGGTCCCTTAGGTGTTTTCGGCATCTTTGTTTTCCCTGCGGCTATTACATCGTCTATCTTCAGTATCATTGTCGCGGCCTCTACAGCCGACTTAATTATCTGCCTTTTGACGGCGAGCGGCTCATAAACATCTATTTCACGCATATCCCTAACCTTACCGGCGTTAACGTCTACGCCAGCCCATGTTTCACCCCTCTCATGCCTAGCCCTAAGCTCCGATAAAATGTCTATTGGATCCAGCCCAGCGTTCTCGGCCAGCGCTGTGGGAATAACCTCTATCGCGTCGGCGAAGCTCTGCGCTGCCAGCTGCTCCCTGCCCGGCAGGGACTGCGCGTATTCTCTAATCGCCCTCGCAACCTCTATTTCAGGGGCTCCTCCGCCAGCCAGTATCTTGGGCTCCTGGACAACGTCTCTGACGACGCATAAAGCGTCATGTATCGAGCGCTCAGCCTCGTCAACTATGCGTTCGCTTCCGCCTCTAACGAGTATCGCTACGGCCTTAAGGTTCCTGCAGCCCTCGACGAAAACCATCTTGTCCTCGCCTATCTTACGCTCCTCAACCAGCTCAGCGTACCCGAGGTCTTCTGGCTTAAGGTCCTCCAGGTTCGTGACTACGCGTCCGCCAGTAGCCTTAGCCAGCTTCTCCATATCGGACTTCTTCGCGCGCCTAACCGCCAGTATGCCCCTCCTAGCCAGGAAGTGCTGAGCCATATCGTCTATGCCCTTCTGGCATATAACCACGTTCGCTCCTACGCTGGCTATCTTCTCAACCATTCCGCGGAGCATGTTCTCCTCCTCGCGTAGGAAAGCCTCCATCTGCTCAGGCGTCTCAATATTTATCTTGGCGTCGAACTCCGTCTTCTCTATTTCAAGCGGGCAGTCCAATAGCGCTATCCTAGCCTTCTCGACGCGTTTAGGCATGCCTGGATGAACCACTTCCTTATCGATAACCAAGCCCTTAATCAGCTGCGTGTCCGCGACTGATTCGCCATGCTTCTTCTGGACGAGTATATCGTCTAAATCAGCCTTAAACTGGTCGCCTATCCTCTGCGCCACGTGGAGTATAGCCTCAACAGCTATGTCGGCCAGCCTATCCCTGTTCTCCGATACGAGCTTGCTGGCCATAGCCGTCATAGCAACCTTCTTTAAGGCGTCTCTATCCTGCGGGTCAACGCCTATAGCGATCTTCTCCAAGACTTCAAGCGCCTTGTCAGCCGCCTTACGGTAGCCGTCTATGATCACCGTCGGATGAATATTCTTGTTTAAGAGATCCTCAGCCCTATTAAGCAGCTCGCCTGCGAATACGACGACGCTCGTTGTTCCGTCGCCGACCTCCTTATCCTGAGCCTTAGCAACCTCAACCATCATCTTAGCGGCTGGATGCTCAACCTCCATCTCATCGAGAATCGTCTTACCATCATTAGTAATAGTCACATCGCCCAAACTATCAACAAGCATCTTATCCATACCCTTAGGACCCAAAGAGCTCCTAACAGCCTCCGCAATAACCCTAGCAGCCATAATATTATTATGCTGAGCCTCCCTACCCCTACTCCTCGTAGAACCCTCCTTCAATATCAAAACAGGAATTCTGCCTGAAACAGCTGCCATACTCGATCCCCTTCAAAGATATGTTTAAGCATAGCATACTCAAACAAACATCTTTTATATACTTTTCGATAGAGCTAGGCTCTTTGAAAGCTTTTATTTTCGAAGTAACCTATTTCAGTATATTGTGTGATGAATGTTGATAATTAAGGAGCTGGAATCAAAAACAGTTTATCTAGAAGACTTATTACAGAGGATTTCCGGTGAAATATTGGCTAATGTTCTCTATGAGAAAGCTTCTCCGGAGGAGCTGCTGGCCAAATCAGAAGATGAGGTAAATGCCGCGAGAAAAGCGGCTGAGGAGATGAGAGACTATATGCTTCTGCTTAAACCGGAGAAAGCCTCGTCGATAAGGAGAGCTTATAGAGAGTTTATGCAGCCAATAAACAGTTTTCTTGAAGTTCTAAAGAAGCAGGCTGAGCCGCGCCAAAACCTATCGAAGCAGGCGTTAGATTATTTGAGGAAAGCGGTTACAGAAGGGCAAGATTTCATCGAATTATCTAGGGATATAATTAAAAGCCCCTCGGAAACAATTCTTGAGATCTTAAGGCTCAAAGAGATATGTGAGGCTAAAGACTATATTTCAAGGGTTTCTATTCCAGAAGCCGTTCATGCGAGACTTGAATACTTCAGAAAGAGCATGGAGACCCTGAAAATAAACCTATCGCGCCTAGAGCAGTCAATTCAGGAATTGCTGATACAAATAGGCAGGGTTGAAGAGGAGATTTCAAGGTTTCAGCAACAGCGGTCACGATAAAAATAGAATAATGGTGGGCAATCAAAAAGTTGTTGCTGGTGCCAAAAAATGTCGATGGTGGATATAACCGCTAAAAGTGAAGTTTATCGCGAAGCTAAGGCACGTGGACAGATAAAGCTGAGATCCGAGACAATAAAGCTAATTAGAGAGGGAAGGGTTGAAAAGGGGGATCCATTATACACGGCTAAAATAGCCGGTATTCTGGCGGCAAAAAATACTTCGATGCTTATACCGCTCTGCCATCCAATCCCTATAACGAACGTTAATATTGACGTTAGGATCTTAGGCGAAAACATGATTGAAGTTGAATCCACGGTGAAGACGCGCGCCCAAACTGGGGTTGAAATGGAGGCTTTAGTTGCAACATCTATTGCGTTGCTGACAATATGGGATATGGTTAAACAATATGAAAAGGACGTAGATGGGCAGTACCCATACACTTTAATCCAAAACATATATGTCGTTAAGAAGGTGAAGGAGTAGTTGAGCGAAACCGCACTTAAACATAAGGCTGAAGCCCCTAAAACCCTAAACTTCGCCGTGATAACCTGCAGCACTTCACGGTATAAGGAATATGTTGAGACAAGGAAAATAAATGATCCGAGCGGCGATCTAATAGTTCAAATGCTTAAGGAGAATGGGCATAAGGTAACCCTACGGAAAATAGTTACAGATGACAAAGAGATGATTCAGAAAACAGTTATGAAAGCTTTAAAATCGCGTAAAGTCGATGCGATAATAATGTCAGGTGGAACAGGCATAAGCCCAAAAGACGTAACAATAGAGGCGGTTCAACCATTACTTGATAAGGAGATATCCGGCTTTGGCGAAATATTCAGAATGCTTAGCTACCAGAAAATAGGATCAGCAGCCATTTTAACGAGGTCGATAGCGGGAGTATCGGGCGGTAAAGCCGTATTCTGCTTACCCGGCTCACCGCAAAGCGTAGCTTTAGCGCTTAAGGAAATAATATTGCCTGAGGTTGGGCATATAATAATGCATGCGCGTGAATAATGAGCTCTCGCTAACCTGACATGCTAGATATGTAGGATACCATTTCTTCACTAAGATTTAACCACTTTGCTATTCTCTTACCGATTTTCGGGTTGTTTTGAAGAATTATTCGTAGGTACGGCAAAACTTCAACTATTGCACGTGAAGACGAAATATGACATTTTTTCCCAATCCTCCTGCCAATCTCCTCAAGTAATTCCCTCTCCTCTTTTGTGCTGGACGCTATTTTTATGCGCTCCGGAAATCTAAACGGGGTCCAGCCTGGGGATTTTTTGCTCCATGAGAACGCGACGCCACCCGTCATCAGGTCAGTGATGTAGCGGAGGAAAGACCAGTCCCCGGTCTCTTTAAGAATCCCGCGATAAATGTCCGCTTTTGCGAGGGCATCCATTGCGGCGGCGAGTTCAGGCGGGTTCTTAATGTGATATGGAATATTCTCGTATATCCATTCGAAAAGCATGTCTAAATCGACATCAGCCATATTTACAGCGTTTCTAGCCGTTATAGCGCTCTTCGCGTAGAAAATCATCCTTAAAACGTTAAATATCTCCTCTTTCCTATCGCGCACCGCCAGCCAAGAAACATCTTCGTATGTCAGCTTGTCCTTGCCCTGCGCTAATGCCTGAAGATCCAATATCGCCGATCTAACATCACCACCGCTTCTCTCCGCTATGAACCTTAAGGCCTTATCATCGGCAACGATGCCCTCCTTAACGCATATCCTCGCTAAATGCTTTGCAACCTCGGTTACGGAAAGCCTTTTGAACTCGACCATCAAGCAGAGATTTCTTAATGGCGTAAACCTAGGGTCATAAGCGTCGTTTGCAATCAATATAACTGGCATCCTTGTATTCCTTATCACATCCATTATCGCTGCTAATCCACCAGCGTCGGCCGAGCCAGTTAAACCGTCCACCTCATCAAACACTATGATTTTACTTCGGCCGAACAATGAGCCAAACTGTGAGGCTCTCCCAGCGAAGCGTTTAACAGCCTCTTCAGTCCTGTACGTGCTGGCGTCGCTCATAACCAACTCCATGTCGAGATCATTCGCTAAGGCTTCAACCGTTGCTGTCTTGCCAACGCCCGGCGGACCATATATGAACAGAGCCTTCTTCTCCGGCGCGCCCTTCTTCCAAGAATTTATCCACTCAAGGATTTTTCTTTTAGCCTCTTCGTTTCCTATAACCTCTGATATAGATTTAGGCTTGTACTTTAAAGTCCATGGAATATAAGGTGAAGAAAACATGGAAGGCACCATCTCATTTAGAGCTTCTCTTCATTTCGTAACCTGCCTCGACGAGTTTAGCGAGCAACGCGCTGAGCTGAACTTCCTCGGTTGCTCCTCGAACTAACCTATAGTCAGCTTCGCCGATAATGTCGGCTAACTTAACCTTCCAAATATCAGGGATATTTAATCGAAATGTTTCGCTGTGAATCTGCCTTATTATATCTGTCCCGGCGAGACCATATTTTCGAGTTAGCTCCCTAAGCTTATTCCTCGCAGAAATGAAGTCGCCGTTTAAAGCCATGAGCATCATTTCCCTAATATCTGCCGGGTTAGCTTTGCCGACGACAGCGTAAACTAGGTCCGCTGTCACCGTTTTACCGACTGAAGCCGCTGTCTGAAGAATATTCAGAGTTTTTCTTAAATCTCCTCCGCTGAGATCCAGTATGGCCTCTATACCGTCATCTGTGATCTCAACGTTCTCCTTTTCACATATATATTTGATTCTTTTCGTTACAGCTTCGGCTGGCAGATACGTGAATCTGAATGGGGCGCAGCGCGATTGGATAGGTTCAATTATCTTGCCGCTGTAGTTAGCTATCAATATGAAGCGTGCGGTCTCGCTATACCGCTCCATCGTTCGCCTTAAAGCTTGCTGAGCGTCATCAGTCATATTATCCGCTTCGTCCAGAATCAACAGTTTGAATGTTACTTCGCCTATAGGCTTTGTCCTAGCGAAAGTTTTTACAGTCTCCCTGATAACGTTTATGCCCCTCTCATCGCTAGCATTAAGCTCCATTATATACTCCCGATAGTTTTCGCCGTAAAGGTCATGTGCTAGGCAAAGGGCAGCGGTCGTCTTCCCGGTACCGGGCGGTCCAGCAAATATGCAGTGAGGAACATTTTTAGCCTTGACGAAGCTTTTGAGCCTAGCAACTATCTCCTCCTGGTCAACTATGTCATCTAATGTGCGCGGCCGATACTTTTCAGTCCACATCTCATAGCTCAAGCCGGACACCTTAAAATATAATAATTTTGATGGGAATATAAAAGCCGTTTTATCTTTTTAGAACATCGCTCCCATTGTATAATTTAAAGAACTTGAGGCAATCGCTTACTATCCGATTAGTCCACCTAAGCTAATTTTTATCATGGCGAATTCTATTATTGCCGCCAACAATAAAATTATTGAGCATATTGCAAGAATTACAGACATGGTTCTAAGCTCGTTCTTGAAACCATGTTTAGCTATGGAATACGCTAGTATGAAGCTCTCTGAGATTGCGAGAGCATAAGATATGTATTCCATCCAAGCAAACGGGTACAATAACGTAAGTGAAAGAAGAATGATTGGGTTCATCTTCATCGTAGTGGCAATTGCCGCGAAAACCCTTCCAGTGTTATAGAGGACGAAAAAACCCCATCCTGGCCCCACTATGGGGACAAACATTACTAACGTATGCATGAAATTATTGCCGAAAATTACTTGAACCCCAACTGTTTTTATGGCTGTCTCAAGAGTATCCATCTCTCTCTTTATGTTTGACGCTTCTAACGGGTCGACTTCCGCTAAAGCGCCAAAAACCGTTGCCGTAAAACAAAGTAATAAAGTTACTAAGAAGATTATGGTCCTTGCTTGCAATGTGCAAGACCATGCGGGTTCCATCCTTCTTAAAGTATCGCGGGTCGGAGCGCCGCAATTTGGGCAGAATCTAGCGCCTTTTTCTTCAGGCAATTTTGTGCCGCATACTGGACAGTATGACATGCTTCCACCAACTCAGCATTTTATCCAGTCTTATCATAGTTTTTAGCAGCCCTCCTTATTAACGGTTCTTCTTTAAATTTTAAGGATACGGTTTAAATATACCTGTTTTTAAGATTTTGGTGGTAGGTGATGATGAATCTGACCCTTCTGAGGGTATCTGTGATGTGGATCTTGAGTGCAGAGCCTACCCGGAAACGACGCGTTTTCCCTACAACTCTAATGTGAGGGATAAATGCTTGGAGGTGGAGTATCAAAGAGAGAGTGAACATAACGCTATTGTCATTATAAAATGTAGAAGGGAACAAGTTTTAGATATAATTGAGCATGTTAAGAGCCGTTTTCCAAACATTAGTGTCAGCTATGAGATTCCTTACGAAGAGTAGGATTAAATTGATGTTTATGGTGCGGGTAGATGAGCAGTAGCCTTAAAGAGATTCTGGTAGTACCAGTTGCCTATGAAAGTTTAGGCGTCAGATCTATGTGTACTTATGTTGAAACTCCAGACGTCAAAGTTTTATTAGATGCTGGCGTCTCACTTGGACCGAACCGTTATGGTCTTCCGCCTCACCCAAAGGAGTATGAAGCTCTCAGAAATAGGCGCGAAGAGATCATTAGATTTGCCGGGAAATCTGAAGTTATAACGGTAAGCCACTATCACTTTGATCACCATACGCCGTCCTTCACCGACTGGGCTTACAACTGGTGCTCTGCAGAGATAGCTGAGAAAATCTATAGAGGAAAATTTATCTTAGCAAAAAGTTATAGGGAGTATGCGAATTTTAGCCAGAGGCGTCGCGGATGGCTATTTGCCAAAACAAGCGGTGGATACGCTGAAAGGCTTGAGGTCGCTGATAATAGAACGTTTATGTTCGGCGACACATATATATCCTTCTCTAAACCAGTTTTTCATGGACCTGAAGGCTCCGATCTGGGATGGGTTATAATTTCAGTTATTAGGTATAAAGGTGAGCGTATTCTGTTTGCGCCGGATGTTCAGGGACCGATGTCGCAGGAAACACTATCTATAATTCTCAGGGAGGCTCCCCAAATGGCTATTATAGGCGGTCCGCCCATATATCTTGCGGACTTTAGGCTGAACCATAAGAACATAAATTCAGCTATAGAAAACTTGAAGATAATCGCTAAACATGTTCCAACAGTTATACTCGATCATCATCTATTACGGGATGCGGGCTGGAATAGTGTTATGAAAACGGTTATTGAATCTGCGGCAGATGTAAGCCACAAGGTTTTAACCTCCGCAGAATTTATGGGAAGAGAAAATTATCTCCTGGAAGCGTTCAGAAAAAGGCTCTATGCGGATGAGCCTCCATCGACAGATTTCATTAAGTGGTCAAAAAAGCCTTTAGCGGAGAGAAAAGTTACTCCGCCCCCAATTTAATTCTCGTTTTCATGTTTATAAAATGGTTCCGGGTTAAGTTAATCTATGTCTGGTGAAGTAATTTACATAAGCGGGGTTAAATCCTATATTGGGAAGAAGGTGCTCGTTAAATTTCAATCCTAGAAGCAAAACCCATTGATCGCTCTTCCCTTAGGCTCAGCAAAAACTTGCGGCAATTCTAGTTTGGATAAGATTCGTTAACCTTATATGGTCTCTTGGTCAGTAATCTATTATAATCGTTTAACACGGTTGGTGCCCATTTTTGAGGGATCTCCTTGAATCAATCGTTGAAAGCGGGTTAGCTAAAGGAGTCAGTTTTTGTGAAGTCAGATACTTCGAAGAGAGAAGTAGCAGTATAGGTGTTGAAAACGGCGTCGCAAAGGCTCTCTCTTCAGGAATTTTAAGGGGTATAGGGATAAGGGTTATTGTTAATGGACGTTGGGGGTTCGCGTCAACCAATGTTGTCACGAGGGAGAGCGCTGAGAGAACCTTAACAGATGCTATTGGATGCGCTAAATCTATAACGGCCCATTCTGGGGAGGAAGCAAAGATAATTGAGGTTGAACCCTCAGTTGATTTTATCAAACATGAGGTTAAGATTAATCCAGAAGACATTAGCCCCGAGGAGAAAGTTAAGAGGGTTCTTGAGCTGGAGAAGACTGCAAGGGCTTTCAGCGACAGAGTAAAAGACGTGTTTGTGAACTACAGAGATATCTTAACAAGAGTTATTACGTGCAATTCCTTTGGAACCTTCGTCGAGGAAATCGCTCCAAGAACACTTTTATCGTGCCGGGTAATAGCGAAGGAGGGCGATAACATGCAAGAAGGGTACGAAAGGGTTGGTAATGTCGCCGGGTACGAGTTGATTGAGAAAATTTCCGCGGAAGACTTCTCCCTTAAGGCTGCGAAAAGAGCTGTCAGCTTGCTGAGCGCACATCCTCCTCCGAGAGGCATGTATACGGTTGTTGTGGATCCTAAGGTTGGAGGCTTATTCATTCATGAGGCTATCGGACATAACAGTGAAGGCGATCTCGTTTTTAGTGGGGGGTCGATAATATCTGATAAGATGGGGCAGAAGATAGCGAGCGACCTTGTAACAATAATCGACGACCCGACGAGAGACGGATATGGACATTTCACTTATGATCATGAGGGGGTTAAGGCTAGACCTCACGTAATAATAAGAGACGGCGTTTTAGTTGGCTTTCTGCATTCGCTTGAATCTGCCGCTAAACTCGGCGGCAAACCAGAAGGAAGCGCTAGAGCCCAGTCGCATCACTATCCGCCTATTGTACGTATGTCAAATACTTATCTTGCTCCTAGAGATATGGCGCTTGAAGAACTGCTTGAGGATATCGAGTTTGGCATTTACTTATCCGGCTCCCAATATGGTTATGTTGAGTCGGAGAAAGGCCAGTTCACATGTAAGGTTGAGGAAGCATGGCTAATAAGGAAAGGCGAGCTCACAGAACATTTAAGGGACGTCGCCGTAAGCGGATTAACCCTTGAAGCTCTAAAAAATATAACCGCTGTGGGAAGAGACCTTAGTATAGAGATGCCTGGAATGTGCGGCAAATCTGGGCAGAGCATGTTTGTTGATGCTGGGGCACCACACTTTAGGATAGACGGCATAGTTGTCGGCGGGAGGAGATGAAGATGAGTGGAGTAGACATAATTACACCGGTTGAGAAGGCTGCTGTTCTCCTCTCCAGGTTCGACATAGACTTCTACGATGTGTTCGCATCCTGCTCTCGGGCTTTAAGCATCAGTATCCTTGGTAGGGGGATTAGGGAAGCATACTCAAGAGTGGATGTCGGCATAGGAGTTAGGGTCTTTAAAAATAGAGGTATGGGCGTAGCTTTCTCGCAAAGCCTAGAGGATGCCGACATAGAGGCAACGGTTAATAGGGCTGTTGGATTCGCTAGAGTTGCGCAGCCAGACCCATACTTTAAGGGTATACCTGGCCCGTCAAAAGCTCCCGAAGTTCCCGGATTATGCGATAGCGCAATAATCCACTTAACTCTCGAAGATGCTAGTAGAATCTCGAAAGATATGATTGATGCTGCTGAAGGGGTTCGGGGAGGCGCCATGTTTTTCGGCGGTTTTGGCGCGGGCTATGCTAAAGGATATTTAGTGGCATCAACTGGTGTTGCGGTTGAAATGGAAAAAACTTCAGCGTCAGCCTATCTTCAACCCATTTATAGAGAAGAGGGCGACGTGGGAAGCTCCTATGAGTTCGACTACGCTGTGTCGCTGCGAGAGATAGATCCATGCTGGATTGGAAGGCGGGCCGCTGAAAAAGCCATAGAGCAGTTTGGCTCTAGAAGGGTTGAAAGCGGCTTTCTACCATTAATCCTGCTCCCGGAAGCGTCCGGATCATTATTCTCAAGCCTACTCTCGGCGTTGTCTGGTGAATCAGCCGTTAAGGGGAGAACATTTGCCTCCAACACTTTGGGCAAGCAGATAGCTCCGGAAAACCTTGAGGTTCTTGACGATGGAACGGTTCCCGGAGCTATAGCGAGCAGCACGTATGATGGCGAAGGCGTTCCGAGAAGACCGCTAAAGGTTATAGAGAAGGGTATAGTCCTTTCATTCCTTCATAACTCTTATTCCGCTGGAATAATGAGCGTTGAGTCAACTGGTCACGCTATTAGAGGCGGCTACAGCGGGTACGTTGGAGCTGGACCGAGCAATATTAGAGTTAAGCCTGGGGAGAGCGCTTTAGACGAGATCATTTCTGAAACAAAGAGGGGTATTCTGGTTTTAAATGCGTCGTTCTCGCCCAACATGGTTTCAGGAGAGTTTTCGACAACCATCGATGAAGGTTTTCTAATAGAAGACGGTGTGAAAAAGCATCCCGTTAAGAACTTGATGGCTGGCGGACACATATTAGACCTGTTCAAGAATATTGGGGCCATATCTAAGGAGGGGCGGACATTCGGTAAAGGCCACTTCTTTCCGGCGATAAAAATTAAAGATGTGAAGCTTTCAGGAAAATAAAAGTGTGATTTATAACGAGCTATTTGCTCAGGTTTGGCTACATGCCTTCAACGCTCTCGATTAGCGGGCCGACGACCTCGGGGTAACCCACAGCCATTATATGTATGCCCCTACAGGGAGCCTTCTTTCTCACGGCCCTTATAAAGTCGGAGAAATATTCTATGTTATACTCGTCAATTTTCTTTCTTCGCTCTTTTCTGTCAGGTATCTCAGAGATCTTTTTGAGGTTCTCTAGAAACTCGGCTGGAACCTGAACTCCGGGAACATGCTTAGCGAAGTATTCGGCTTGACCATATGATCTTGGCGGAAATATTCCTATAAGAAACGCGGCATCTATGTGCTTAACGGCATCTAGGAAGTCTAGCGCCACATTAACATCAAAGACGACCTGTGTCTGGAAGAATTCCGCCCCAACTTCAGCTTTTCGCTCAATCTTCAGTACCTCGACTTCCAGCGGCTTAAAATTTGGGTTAGCCGCCGCTCCGATATTGAACTGTGGGCGTGGCCCATGAATTTCATTTCCATCGATATCCTTCCCCTCGTAGACCATCCTATGTATTAAATCTACAAGCTGTGTTCCATCTAAATCGTATACCGGCATAGCTGTCGGCATATCGCCTTGCCTAGTATGATCGCCGGTCAGCGCTAAAACGTTTCTTATGCCTAAAGCTGCAGCGCCCAACAAGTCTGAAACTAGCGCTAAGCGGTTTCTATCGCTGCATCTGAGTTGATATATCATCTCTAGCCCTGTTTCCCTCTGGATTATATAGCTTGCGACGAGGCTGCTTATGGCTCCTACGCTCTTCGGATTATCCGTAACATTCGCCGCAACTACTCTTCCGGTCTCCTTCAATGTTTTCGCCCAAGAGATGACTTCGGATAGATCTATTGACTTGTGGGGCTCCAGTTCCCCAGTATACACGAATCTCCCATCAAGTATATTCTTCATTAGATCAGAGAACGCTTGAACCATTCTCAAACAACCTCCAGAAGTCTCGGCGAGCTTGAAATGGCTCTATTCCTCGGGGGCCTATATTTTCTGAACAAATCTAACCTATTCAGCTTCTTCAGTCTTTGATACATTAGGTACCAGGCGCAGTCCTTAACAATAGTCTTTACAACCTTTCCAGATTCATCCCTTATTTCAAACGGAACCTCACATTTCCCATCAACACATCCACCGCAGGGCCCATTCAATATGCCCTTTGGGCAATTAGTTATTGGACATATGCCGCCAGTTTCCCCCAATAAACATTCCCCACAAGCCTTGCATTTCTCGTGCATCGTGCCGCCCTCTCTTTCTTGCGAGCCGACAAAGACGGTGTTTTGACCGGGGTAAACAGGGATTTCCGGAAAAACCTCCACTAGGGTTTGGACGCCGACGCCGCATGCAAGAGATAAGATGGCGTCGATGCCTTCCAGCTGGGGCGTTAAGGTTGTCGAGCATATGTGATTATCGCATTGCATAGATACGGTGGTAGCTCTGCATTTAAGGTTAGTTTTTCCCTTAATCTTAGCTCTCATCTCAATGAGCATGGCGTAGGTCATCGCTTCTCTCAACCCTCTTGGGGGCTGAGTACAGCCATCGCATCCAACAATAAGTATGCTCTCGTAAGGTAGGAGGAAGCCCAGTATTTCGTCTAAAGGTTTCTCTTTTACAATTATCATCTAGATCCCTCGATTAGAGACGCTATTCTATCCATGAATAATTTAATTTGATTATCAATCTCCCCTAAATATTTTGGCGATACAAAACATATTTCAAGTCTGTTTTCGAGGTTAACCTGTCTAAGGAGATTTTTAAGCGCGACTATATGCCTTTCAGCTAATTCATTGCCCCTCTCAAACTTGCACTCGCCTTTTTTACAGGCTACTACCAGAACACCGTCAAACCCCTCGTAGAAGGCTTGGAGAATATATAGCGGGCTAATCATGCTTGAGCATGGGATCTCAAAGAACACAATGCTCTCCTTGATATGGGCGCGATACTCATCCGGCGCGGGAAAGTTGGCCCAGTGGCAATAGAATACCGCTACCACCGGGCTACCGCTCCTTATTTTTACTTCGCTAATTAATGGGCGGTATTTAGAGATAGTCTCAAGAATTAAGTTGTTTTCAAAGCCCTCTAAGTTAATTGCAAGAGATGGGCAAACAGATACGCATGCGCCGCAGCCGGAGCAAGCAGCCTCATTGAGTTGTGCCACACCGGGCGACACAATCTTTATTGCCCTATTTGGGCATGTATACGCGCAGTTTCCACAGCCTATACACCTATACTTATTGATGTACGCTTTTATAGAGCTCCTCACAAAAGATAGCGCATTGTAATCTAATCCGATCTGGCTAAGCAGTTTTTGTAATAGTACTAGGCGAGATACGCTTATATCGCTTCCAACCTTAAATCGGCACTTATCATCCTCACAGGGCACAATCAATATCTTTTTCACGCCAGCCTCTATAGTTTTAAGCAAAAACTCTGGCGGTATGCGACCGACGCATGGTACATGTAATTGAGCGGAGTCATCTAATACTCCATTTTTCTTCAGGCTTTCTTTTAGCTCAGGTTTTATTATTGCCCCTCTACACATTAACAACAGGTTGTTTTTCCGCATCTTTTCAACATACTTGGAGAGTAAGGCAACCTTGTAGTAAGCTATGTCTATAGATGATGATGGGCAGGCGCTAAAGCATATACCGCAGACTTGGCACTTCTCTATGTCCAATATCACTTCTCCGGCTTCTCTATTGAGGTATATCGCCTCGAATGGGCATACTGAAGAACATATAATGCATCTGCTGCAATACTCATCACGTATCTTTACGCTTTTTTCGGTTAGCATTTGCATTCTCTCCATAACTACTGAGCGTAAATTTTTATCATCACTAGCGATTTCTTACTCTAACTCTAAATTACCTAAAATAATTTATCCTTTGTTGTTTATGTAAACTTTCCCTAGCGGGGAAGGATTTCAATTAGGAGATCTGCAATCTCCTTTCCCGTGGAGAGAACTTCTGGGGTTAGCTCATCGCCGAAATCTGTCTTTTTGGGTTGCACTAGAAGAAGCATTATTTTAGCGTTTATCATTTTAGTGAGATACTCGCAGAAAATTTGGAGAGGTAGGATGTGAGTTGAAAATGCTGGGGAAAACCCCATGTCTCTAGGCTCTAAAAGTTTCACTTCTCCGGGTTTTAGGCCTAAAAGTGCAGCGTCTATTAATATAATGTGTGTTGGCTTAAAATCTAATATCTGCTGCATGTAGCTTTCTGGAACCGTTTCACATTCGATTAAAAGAACTTTCTCGGATACTCTTCCATGCAGACTACGAGTTATGATTACTCCTATATAGTCATCCATGCGGATGGGGTTTCCAATACCAGCTATGACAACCCTCTCTGCCCCCGACAACCACTTTTTCAACCTTCTTTTTACAGTTCTCTTCATCTCAATTACAACCATGTTCTAAGTATATCGTTAACCCATTGAATTGCAAGTAATGTTACTAAATTAGTTGTAAATTTAAGCGATAACATTTACTCTCTTCATTACGCGCTTACCTCATTTAGTCTATTTTAAAAACATGTAAAGCTTTTAAATCGAAGTGTAGAGTAAAAAGATTCTAAGTGATGCTGCTTGGGTGAAAAGAAACTTAAGCTCGCCTTCTATTGGGCTGCGAGCTGCGGTGGATGTGAGATAGCGGTGCTCGATATAGACGAGAAGATACTTGACACAGTGCAATTTGCAGATATTATCTTCTGGCCAGCTGCCATGGATATAAAATATGGCGATGTTGAAAAAATGCCCGATAAGCATATAGACGTTTGCTTCTTTAATGGCGGCATACGCAGTAGCGAACAAGACTATATGGCAAAACTGTTAAGAGAGAAGTCTAAGATACTCGTCGCTTACGGATCATGCGCCTGCTTCGGGGGGATCCCTGGACTCGCAAACCTTTACGGTAGGAGCGAGGTCTTTGAGAAAGTGTACTTTAAGATCGCTTCCACGGTTAATCCAGAAAACATTTCGCCTAAACCTAAAACATACGTCAGGGAAGGCGAGCTATCTCTTCCAGAATTTTACGATGATGTAAAAGCTCTCCACCAAGTTGTTGAAGTCGACTATTATGTTCCGGGATGCCCGCCAGCAGTAGAGAGGACAGTATCTGCGTTAGAGGCGGTATTTAGGGGGGATCTCCCTCCGAGGGGCTCAGTTCTAGCGCCCTTAAAGTCCGTGTGCGATGAATGCTCAAAGAAAAAGGAGAATAAAAAAATCTCTCAGATATACCGCGTTTACGAGAAAATTCCAGACCCGGAAAGATGCTTGCTTGAACAAGGCATAGTATGTATGGGTCCAGCGACGAGGGGTGGATGCGGGGCTAGATGCTTAAAGGCTGATATGCCTTGCACCGGGTGTGGAGGGCCATGCCCTAACGTATCTGATCAAGGCGCAGCTATGTTAAGCGCATTAGCGTCAATAATTAGCGCGGAGGAGAAAAAGCCTTTTGAGGAAATTGAAAGGGCTGTAAACCGGATAGTGGATCCAGCTGGAACATTTTACATGTATACTCTGCCAGCTTCAATCTTGAAAAGGAGGCCTACTCGTAAATGAAAAAGATAATTATAGATCCGATCACGAGACTTGAGGGCCATGGCAAAATAACTATTTTTCTGAACGAGGAGGGCGATGTGGAAAACGCTTACATGCAGGTTCCTGAGCTCCGCGGCTTCGAAAGGTTCTGTGTTGGGAGAAAAGCTGAAGATATGCCTGTGTTGACGAGCAGGATTTGCGGCGTCTGCCCGGTAGCGCATCATATGGCTGGGACAAAAGCTCTAGACGCGGCGTTTCATGTTGAGCCGCCCGAGCCGGCTAAAAAGCTTAGAGAGCTCATGTACTGCGGCTACATAATCTACGATCACATACTGCACTTTTACTATCTTGGCGGTCCGGACTTTATAGTCGGCCCGAAAGCTCCGCCAGAAAAACGTAACATTCTGGGCGTGATCGAAAGCCTAGGTTTAGATATTGGCAGGGAGATTATAAGGCATAGAGCTTACGGACAGAGAATTGTGGAGATTATAGGTGGCAAAGCTACGCATCCAGTTTCCGGATTGCCGGGCGGCTTGTCTAAACCATTAAGCGAAGAAGATAGACGGGAAATTGAGAAGATGGTTTCCTCATCCATTGAGTTCGCTAAGTTTTCGCTGGATCTTTTCCATAAGATAGTTTTAGAGAACACTGAGTACATAGACTTGGTCAGGAGCGATGTTTACTCATTACGCACCTACTATATGGGTTTAGTTGACGAAAACAATAAAGTTAACTTTTACGATGGAAAGATAAGGGTTGTCGACCCCTATGGTAATGAATTCGTAAAATTTGATGCGAAAGATTATTTGAATCACATAGCTGAACGTGTTGAGGAATGGACGTACGTTAAGCTTCCATACTTGAGAAAGGTTGGATGGAAGGGCTTTATTGACGGTCCTGAAAGCGGGATTTATCGTGTTGGCCCCCTTGGTAGACTTAATGCCTCTGAAGGTATGGCGACGCCACTAGCCCAAGAAGAATATCGGCTCATGTATAGGACGTTAGGTGGAAAACCAGTGCACTCTACGCTAGCCTATCACTGGGCTAGGCTCATAGAGCTGCTTTACGCGGCTGAGCGCGCCGCTGAGCTCATTAAGGATCCGGAAATAACCAGCAGGAACATTCGGAATAAGCCGGATGAGCCGGGGGAGGGCGTTGGGGTTGTTGAGGCGGCGAGGGGCACATTAATCCACCATTATGTGCTGGATAAAAATGCGTTGGTTAAGGATGTTAACTTGATTGTTGCCACAGTAAATAATGTCCCCTCAATAAACATATCGATACGTAACGCTGCAAAAGGTTTAATACACGGTGGAAAAGTTGATCAGAGTTTGCTTAACATGGTGGAGATGGCTTTTAGGGCGTATGATCCGTGTCTTGCATGTGCAACGCACTTCGCGGTTGGCCAAATGCCGCTGCTCATAGAGATATACGATAGCCGCGGGAAGTTGATCGGGGAGGTGCGGAGGTAAACCTTAAGCTTCAACCTTTTTAGGGTGCTGCGAGTAGATAGCGTAATTATAGTTCAATTGTCCCTAAATTTTATAAGTTTAATTATGGCGATGAGGCTTTTTGGTTGAGAAATAGCACCATATTAAGGTGCGGTGGGCATGGATCTAATAGATACTCATGCACATTTGGAAGGTGTTAATGATCTTAAGAATGCCGTTAGGAGGGCTGCTGATTCAGGCGTCATTGCAATAATAGCTGTGGGTTCAGACTATGATTCAAATATTTGGGTGATGAGTGAAAGCCGAAAATATGAGGTTAAAGGATTAAGGATTTACCCGGCGCTGGGGCTTCATCCATGGGGGCTTGACCCCTCAAAGGTTGAGGAGACCATAAGATTCATCGAAGATAATATCGATAAAGTAGTGGCTCTGGGCGAGGTTGGCTTAGATTACTGGGATAAAGATGCCAGAAGAAGCGAGGATAGGCGGGAACTGCAAAGAAGAATCTTCAGGAGAATTCTCTATATGGCGAGGAGAATCGATAAGCCTGTTTCAATTCATAGTAGGGGCGCTTGGGATGACTGCGTTAACATAGTTATAGAAGCCGGGGTGAAAAGGGCCGTTTTCCATTGGTTTAGCGGCCCTAATGGCGCCTTAAAAAGGCTTCTCGACTACGGGTACTGCGTCTCCGCTACACCAGCAGCAACCTACAGTAAAGAGCATAGAAGGGTGATAATGAAAACTCCTTTAGATAACATAATCTTAGAAACCGACTCACCAGTCGTTTATGCTGGGGAGATCTCGGAGCCAGCTCACATAGTTAAAGCGTTGAACGCTGTCGCGGAGCTTAAAGGTGTTAGCGCAGAGATTGTGGCTGAGGCGACGACTGAAAATGCTAAAAGAATCTTCAAGATTAACTAGCCTAGATCCTCAAAGCAAAATTCAAAATTATTTCAGGCCTTGTAACTTCTGGGTGAAAGAGACAGCCGTAAATATCTTTTGAATCATGTTTGATCATACAGTCTAAAGTTCCTGTTTTAGCTAGTGTTTCTAGGGGCCTTGATATACTTGCGGCTTTCCTCGTTAGAAAAAATGCGTGAAACCTTTTTTCACCTATTAGCACGTTACCCCTAACTAGTTTCACGTTAAATACTCCAATCTTTGTCCTATTAAAGAGGTTGCAGCCAAAGGCTTTTGCGAGAGCCTGAAAACCTAAACCCACACATAAAACTGGCTTATCACATTTTTCTAACCATTTAAATCGTTCACTTCTCAAGAATTCTTCGTCCTTTAAGGCTGATCCACAAACAATGACTTTTTCTACCGGGGAGATGTCTTCTAGGCTGATTTCCATATAATGTTTTATGGATGTGTTGACGCCCTGCTTGCTTAAGATCCGTGATACTGGCTTAACGAATTCTAGTTCGCTTAAACTATCATGGCACAAGCTCACCAGCAGCATCCTCATTTATCAATTAACCTCAAACCTTTTATTCTGAATATTCCAGAATAATCCCTGTACTGTATCTCATAATCCACCACTTCAATTCTCTTCCTGAAAAACGGCGCATCTAAAACAGTTGTCTCTATTTCACCGCCTTCGCCAGCGGCGCTCACACCATATTTCTCTTGTAGAGCCATAATTTTCCTTACAACCTCATGGTCTATGGTTTTTCCAAGAAAGCTTTCGTCGAGGGGGTAAGCAAATATTCCTGAAATTATGACATGGAATCCTTGCCCTATAATCTCATTCAATAATTCATTTTGATCCATAAGCCATAATGGGTTAAAGCACCAAAGCCCAAGCTCAGCGCACGCCTTCTGGAATCTGCTTGCCTGATACATGGATCTTATTGCCCCAGTGACAACCCCCTCAATCCTAAACGTTTTAATAGCTAAGCTCAAGGCTTTACGTAGACTGAGGATCCCCTCAGCCTCGCTATCGCCAGTTTCTACCTGAATTATTGGCAGCCCCATGGCCTCCGCCTGATACTTGGTCACCCAAACATTGGGATAATGGAATAGGCGGCTCTCTTCGCTCTTCGGAATCAAGCTTACTAAGCAGCGAACCTCGTGGAATTTAAGAGCCTTATAGATTGCTAAACACGAATCCTTTCCACCAGAAAAGAGCGCACCTAGCCTCATAAACTTCCCAGGTATGATCGCTTAGTAATTTATGACCTTAACAACATTCGCACCTTGGGGTACGTTGAAGGATTTAGCGACAGCCGAACATTTAGCCCTAAGCATATATGCGATTGGCTTTAAGAAAGCATGTTCAATCTCAGTTAAACTTTCATAATAGCCTTGACCCTTAGCGATTATAACGTCGGCTTCCTTCAAGAGTCTAATAAAGTCTTCTGAGCATTCTTCTAGGTTTAGCCCTATCGAAGTACTGCCAGTTGTAACAACCTCTGCAACTTCGTTTAGCCCTATCTGTAATGCGTCTTCCATCGTCGCATCGTTCATTATGGGCCCAGACTTTACGGCAGCAAAGACTTTAACCGAGAATCTTTTAATGATGGTGCCGATGAACAGTTTATCAAAGACTATTTCGCCAGCGTTATCAAGCAGATAGAGAACTGTATGGGATTTCGAGAGGGCTCCAATGAGCTTATGTGTATCATCCAGCGCTAACCCACCTCCCAAGCAATTCATCAAAGACTTTTCAAGCCCCTCAACAAAAACTTGATGTCCTTCAACCTCAAAGTCTATAGAGTTTCCACATATTGCTCCCAACATCGACAGTTTAAAAGCATCGTTAAAAGACTTTTTCTCGATTTCGCTCTCCAGGAACGGTATTAAACGCATAGCGATTCTATTTGATTCCCTCTTTAGTTTCGCGAAGGGATCGTTGTTTCCAGTTATCTTCTGAACTAGCCTAAACACGTGTGTATGCAATACCGTGGGAGTAACATTTAATAGATCACCATTACTATTTAGCCACTTTAAAGTTTCATATAGAACCTTTTTATGCATCTCCTCATCGTCGGTCGCCTTGGTGGCGATATCGTACGCTGCCCTTAAAGTGCAAGGTATGCAGAGTAAACGGCTTTTCATCCCTAGTTTTCCTCGAATCCCCGGTTTTCACTACTAAGAGCCTTCAGTTTTATAAGCGTAGCGCTCATAATGATTGTTAAACCCGAAAAATTAATAAGTTAAGTGGAAAGACCTTTCTAGAGTCCCTGAAGCCTCGATATGAGGCTCACAAGCAAATTTAACATTGATTCATTTAAAAGAGGATGGGGCGATGCGGGCTAAGTGGAAGAAGAAGAGAATGCGTCGTGAAAAAAGGAAGAGGAAAAAGAGGCGCGAGAGGTATAAATAGCGCATTTATGCCGTGATACGGAAAAATTATTTTTAGTTAAAATTAATTCTAAAGAGACTATTAAGCCTAAAATTAGAGAACACTAGATTGTTGAGTGAGAAAGCGCATGCCGAAGACCGCTCAAGTGGAAGAGATATTAGCGGTTATGAGAAGAAAAGAACGTATCCGTAATGTTGGCGTAGTGGCCCATATAGATCATGGAAAAACAACATTAACGGATTTACTGCTCGCGGAGGCCGGGTTGATACCCTACAGTCTAGCTGGCGAAATACTGATGCTGGATTATCTTGAGGAGGAGCGGAGAAGAGGAATAACGATAAAGGCTGGCAACATATCGCTACTACATAAGGTGAATGGCGAAAAATACGTTGTGAATCTCATTGATACACCGGGGCATGTTGACTTTACAGGCAGGGTTACACGAGCCTTAAGAATAATTGATGGCGCGATAGTTCTGGTTGACGCTGTTGAAGAGATCATGGCGCAAACAGAAGTGGTCACAAGACAAATGTTAAATGAACGCGTCAAACCCATCCTCCTAATAAATAAGGTTGACAGATTAATTACTGAGCTGAGGTTAACGGCAAGGGAAATTTACACTAAAATAGCGCGCATAATTCGAGACTTCAACAACCTGATAGATATGTATTGTGAGCAGCGTTTCAAGGATGAGTGGAAGGTTGACACGTCTAAGGAAAACGTTATATTCGGCTCAGCACTGCATAAATGGGGGCTGACGGCGGAGTCCGCTAAAAGAAAGAACATAAAATTTAACGACCTAATTGAAGCATATAATAGTGATGAGTGGCAGGGCCTTCAAGAGACCATTCCACTTCATAAAGCTGTTCTGGAAGCTATTGTAAGAAGCTTGCCGAGCCCCGTCGAGGCGCAGAAATACAGGGTGCCGAAAATATGGAGAGGGGATCCCCATTCAGAAATAGGTAGGGCGATGGTCGAATGCGACCCCTACGGCCCAACAACCATATGTGTGGTTAATGTTAAGAGGGATCCCGCGGAAGGTTTGGTGGCTACTGGAAGAATATTTTCAGGTAGTGTGGAGGAAGGTGACAAGGTTTACCTCTTGAACGCTGGTGAGGAGTGCGTAATCAACCGCGTTTCAATTTACATGGGCGCATTCAGGGAGCATGCTGGCAGACTCGACTCCGGCAACATAGCGGCGCTCTCAGGCTTTAAGATGATTAGAGCGGGTGAAACCATAGTTGACGTAGAACATAAGGATAGCGCGGTTCCGTTTGAGGAAATTAAATATGTCTCGGAACCAGTTGTCACGGTGTCTGTTGAGCCGAAAGATCCCAGAAATCTTTCACGTCTAATGGAGGCTCTGAGATCTCTTTTAATTGAGGATCCTAATCTATCCCTTTCAATTAATGAAGAGACGGGTGAATATCTTCTCAGCGGTGTGGGTGAACTGCACTTAGACGTTTCCATAAAAACCATAAAAGAGATTATGCCTGACCTAGAGATAATCGTCTCTAAACCTATGATATCTTATAGGGAGAGCGTTGAAAAGGTTGGCGCTGTGGTAACGGTTGTAAGCCCCAATGAACTTAACAGTATATCAGTGAATGTTGAGCCATTAGACGTAAACTCATCAATAGCTCTCGATGAGGAAGCGGGCTTTAAAGAAAACATTAAAAATATTGAACGAATACTTAACGTCGAAGAGAACGAGAACGTTCTCGTTGACATTTCTGGAAAGGATTATTCTGAAGAGGATTTAAATGCCATTGTAAGCGGTTTTAAATGGGCGTGTAAATATGGACCTTTATGTGGCGAGCCTCTGAGAGGCGTAAGGGTAAACTTAGTTGACGCTTGTCTTGCTCGTGAAAAAGAGGCGAGGGGGTATGCGCAGATAACCCCGACGGTGAGAAAGGCGATCTTCAAGTCGTTTATGTCAGCTAGTCCAGTTCTACTTGAACCAGTATACGCGGTTCAAATATCTGCGCCAGCCGAGCAGGTTGGCATCATCATAAACTTGATAACTAAAAGGCGCGGTAAAATTTCAAACATATCGCAGAGGGGGCCGCTCCTCGTGGTCGACGGGCTTATGCCTATAGCTGAATCTCTAGGTTTAGCGGATGAGTTGAGGTCGGCGTCTTCTGGAAGAGCTTTTTGGCAAAGCAGGTTCTCTCATTGGGGGAAAGTCCCCGAAGAACATATGCCTAAAATAGTGGAATCCATAAGGATTAGGAAGGGGCTTCCTAGAGATATGTTTAGGTGAGATCATTAGTTAGCGTGGTGTTTCTTAGCCGCGAGAAAACCATTTAGCGTGATGCGGCAATACGCTGTTCCATCGCATATTGTCGTATTAAGATCTGGAAAGCCTTCTCTACATGTCGCGAACATTAAGCCGTAATCTTCAACTATAGATTTTAATCTAACGAGTATGCTCCGCCTTAAATCTCTGTTCAAATATTTATAGCCTCCAATCCATTCACCATCTCTGTAAAGATCCATTAATCTTCTCGAAAGATTGGGATTTTCACGTCTAATATTTGGCAGCATGTTCTTAACCATCTTCATTGTGGAGGCTGTTATTTGTTTAACACCTATCTCAGAAGACTTAGAAACTATTTTCTCAAGATCATCGATGTCGGAGTTAACCGATGGAATTATCGGATCTATTCTGACCACGGCCGGTATATTCTCGTCTACAATTCTTTTAAGCGCGCTGAAACGCGCATTTGGCCCGGGAGCGTTTGGCTCTATAATGCTGGCAACATCATTGCGGGGTGTGGTAATGGTCATAGATACAACGCTAGAAGTCTTCTTTAGAAGATCAATATCTCTGATAACTAAATCTGATTTCGTAACTATTAGTATGGGGAAATGGTTCTCAGATAAGACCTCTATACACCTTCTAGTTACCCTGTAATTTCTTTCGAGCGGCTGATATGGGTCTGTTGAACCGCTGAGCATAACTGGCAGACGCATCTTTGTTCTTTTAACCACTCTAGAAATTTCCTCTTTAAGGTTAAGTCTCGGCGTCACCGGACCTGTAAAGCTCGGAAATTTAATAGCATAACAGTACACGCAGTTATGGGCGCACTTACCTAGATATGGATTTATGTTGTATTTTGGGAGACATGTGCAAAGAGATGCCCTCGCTATGTTAAACATCGGGAGACCCATATTTTTTCTCTAATGTTTTTCTTATTCTCGGGGCAAATATAAAATGTATTAAATTTTGGATGGTCACCATGGTGTGTCCTTTAATCGTAGCAGATAAGCTATAGCGTTGACTAAAATATGGATCGGGATAGTTAAAAAGATTATCAAAATAGCCCCTGTAAACGATAGTGAGCTGGGTTCAACGGCTAGTGAAAACAGTAGGGCAAAAACGACAAAAAATACCTGGTCGATCACCGGAAACGGGGCTCCGGGCTTAAGGTTCAATCTTCTCTTCACGAATGAACCTATTAGGTCACCTATAAGCGCTCCCAGCGATAAGGTAAAGCCTCGAAGAACATTACCTGCCGGCAAACCATAGGTTGGTGCAACAGTTTCCTGAATATATCCGACAAGCGTGCCGATTAATACTCCGGAAATAAAACCCCTGTAGGTTTTATTTGGGCCAAATATTGGTTTTCCATCAACGAATTTTTTCCCGTAATCGATGGGTTTTCCGCCACCGAAAATAACCGGTGACGCGTTCGCACAGTACGCTGGAAAAACATAGTATAATGCGCTGAATATTTCGTTAAGGAACATTGTTTTTCACCGCTAAACTATATACATTGCTCTCCCATATTCCCGTATACCTGAACTATCCAAGAGCAGATAAATCGTTATTTTCTTTTCAACCCCATAAACTTTTTCAATGCTTGCCCTAATCACGTTTGCTTTACTTGTTTTGAATAAGCCGATAATTGAAGTTGACCAGTATCTTAGGACTCTAGAGGCAACCGGCTCTATAAGCGCATCAAAATCTGTTAAAACACTTCTCACCTGACTTGTGATTAAAATTGGTATCTGAAATTTTCTGGCTATCTGAGCTAGCATGGCGACCTGACGATTAAGTTCTCTATTCACTTTGAAAGCATCTTCCTTACTTCCAATCTCCGCACGATATAATGAGGTTACTGTATCGAAAACTATTAAGCCTAGATCCCCGCCGATGAACTTCTCTAAGTTGTCCACCAGATTAGATTGTTCTTCAAACGTTGAAGGTGTAAAAAGAATTAAAAGCTGTAGTGTTTCATTAAAGTCTTGAGCGGCTATCTGAGAAAACCTTTCCAATGAGAATGTTCCATCAGCATCAATAAATATCGTCTTATAGCCCATTCTCGCCGAGCTTACAGAACATTGAATTGCTAAGCTAGTCTTCCCAGTTTCAGCCTCACCATATATGAGCGTTAATTCGCCTGGTTTAAGGCCGCCTTCTAGCACATTGTCAAGTGGAGGGCAGCCCGTAGGTATCCAGCGCCTCAATCATCCCACAAACTAAAAATGGTTAAAAATTTAAATTTAGTCTTTTCTGTAGTAAATAAATTGGATGCTCTGAGCGGTAATATTATGAGGGTTCGCGCAAAAATAGCTGTTTCAACAGTCAATGGAAAGGCATACTATAAGCTTGTCAACGAGCTTAAAAATAGGGGTATTCCATTCGTGAGCATAGTGCCCGGAGAGGCGATTCCCCCCTCAGTTAAAGTAGTCGTAACAACTGAGAATGAGGGACCTTTAATAACTCATCCACAAATTTTAGTTTATAATGTTGAATCAGATCCATCGAGCGTTATAGATGAAGCCTTACGAATATCTATGAACAAAAATTATTACGAAGAGCTTATTATTGGGGTTGATCCGGGAAAAACATTTGGTGTAGCGGTTCTCGCTGACGGTAAGCCCATTAAAAGAGAGGAGTTTTCAAGCGTAGAGGGGGCTGTAAACTCAATATTGGCAGAGCTAAATGCACCCTCAAGAGTTAAGAGGATTAGGATCGGGAGAGGTGTGCCCAACTTAGCTACCGAGTTGACGCGTAGATTGGAGAGGGTTCTTCCAAAAAACATAACCATCGAAATGGTTGATGAAGAAGGCACAAGCATTCTGAAAGAAAGCGGGGTTAAAAAAAAGTTAAGTGATGCTGATTCCGCTGTAAAAATAGCTTCAAGAAAAGGTGAAAAGCTTCGGAGGGAATAGTGTTACATGGAGCAAAGAGTTGAACGCGGAAAAACGCTCCTAGTGGACGGACCAGCATGCATTACTATTCGGTCAGGATCCATGAGGTCCTTTGGAGCCCTACTGAAAGCAAGCGACCATCTAGTTGTTAGGTGGGGGAGAAGAATACCTTTCGAAGCTCTTGAAGATTCGCAGGTTGAGATATCTCTTGGAAACGCGGCATCCTTCAGCATTGTTGATGAGGATCCAATACCCAACTCATGGAAAGAGGCCGCAAGCAAGACGCTGTCAACTAGCGGGAGGGTGGAGGTCGCCGTACTGGGTGGGGTTGATTCTGGAAAAACAAGCTTTTGCACGTATCTAGCCAACATGGCTTTAAATAATGGGCGAAAAGTTGCTCTTGTGGATGGAGACCTAGGTCAATCTGATATAGGGCCTCCTGGAACGCTGGGTTTAAGCCTTATGAGGAAATCAGCTGTCGACCTAGTTAACCTGCCGCTGGCTGACGCGATTTTCATTGGCAGCACAAGCCCATACGGCGTAGTGGGACAGGTTATAAATGGTTTATTGAGGCTAAGGGATAAGGCCGTGGAAATGGGGTCGGATTTCATAATAGTTAACACTGATGGCTGGGTTGAGGGGGCTGAGGCTGTAAGATATAAGTGTCAGCTGGTTGATGCTCTTAAACCAACGTTTACTGCCCTAGTGCAGAGCGGCGAATCGTTAAATCCGCTAGTAGATTCTTTGGTTAATGTGAAGACTCATTTATTAACGGTTGAAACGCCGAAAAATGTGAAGAGAAGGAATCGGGAGACGAGGAAAATCATTAGAGAAACCCTGTATAGGAGGTATTTGAGGGACGCAAAGATACGTACCATACCATTAAGTTGGATAAAGTTGCATGGGAGCCTAGAACTTAGCGGCAAGATCGATCAATCCCTTAAAAAGAGGGTTGAGGAAATTATAGGTGATAGGCTCGTATACTGCGAGAACCTGCAAAGCTGCATAATCTTAGTATTAAAAGAAGGCTCTGTGTTAAGTGAAGATGAGAAACTTAAGATTGCCTCAGAATTCAATAAGCCGGTTAGAATCATAAATGAAGGCGATGAGAAAGGGCTGCTGATATCTCTGGAGGACAATGAGGGAAAATTTTTAGGCATTGGAATAATAAACTCTATAGATTACGGTCGAGGAGTATTAAAAGCGTACACTAACGTTAATGGAACGGTATCGAAAGTTTGCGTTGGACAAATAAAGTTAAGCGAGAAGGGAAGCGAGATTGATTTTCGCTAAGGTTGGTTCTAAAGGTTCGCGGAAGGACATAAATTGTTAACTACGCATTGAGAGCAGCGGGGTTTCAAAGATTTACAGAATTTTCTTCCCAAAGCTATGAGGAGCATATGGACATCAAAGTATTCTTTGGGAGAGTATAGCCTCTCGATTCTTAACCTAATAGAATCGTATTTTCTCTCATCTCTCGGTACTAAACCAAGCCTCTTAGAAACCCTTTGAACATGCGTATCTACTGGTAAAATCGGTTTTCCAGCGCAGAAAAGCAAAACTATGTCCGCGGTTTTAGGTCCAACTCCCGGTAAACTCAGTAATTTTTCTCTAGCCTCGTTCAGCGGTAACGAGTATATGAAGTCAAGGCTTCCGCTAAATTTCTCAACTATCATCTTTGACGCCTCTTTAAGAACAACCGACTTATTCCTGTATAAACCTGCAACCTTTAGGGCTTCCTCGATGCGTTTGACGTCGGCTTCAGCTAAGCTTTTTGGGGTCACCGGCATTTTAGCCAGTAGATTCTCAAAGGCTCTCTGAGTGTTTCTCTCGGATGTTGATTGGCTTATAATTGTTCTTACCAGAACCTTAAACGGATCCTTCACGATGTCTGAAAAATCCGGGATCGAAAAACTGCCTCTTAAGACTTCGAGTATTTTTCTAGCTCTTTCTCTTTGAACTTCAACGTCTTCTTCCTCGAAAGATTGGAGTTCTCCCATCAGCTTTTCCTCCGCGTGGTTGGAATGCTAAATTTAAACTAAGATTTAAATTAAGGAGTTTCTATGTATTGTTTTTGTTTAGCCACGAGGGAAATTGATATGAGGGTTAATAAGCTTAGGGAGCTTTTGAGAAGGGGCGAACCAACTATTGGAACGAGAATAATCTGTCCATGGCCTGGTATAGTTGAGGTGATTGGCTATACGGGGATGTACGATTATGTTGAGTTTCTAGGCGAGTACGGCCCATACGACTTACATGACCTAGATAATTTGGCTAGGGCTGCGGAGCTGGTTGGCCTCTCAACGATGATAAAGATTGATCAACAGCCAAGAGTCTATCTTGCCGAGAGGGCGTTAGCTGCCGGAATACAGAATATTTTGTTCGCGGACATTAGGTCTGTTGAGGATGCTGAGGAAGCCGTTAAAGCGGTTAGAATGGAGCCTGAAGGGATAAATGGATTTAGGTTAGATAGAAGAGTCGGTTATGTGGGAGCCTTAGCCTCGGCAGCGGACCTTGTGAAAAGCTGTAGGGATTCCGTGGTTGCATTAATGATTGAGAAGAGAGAAGCTGTAGATAACCTTGAGGAGATACTTTCCGTTAAAGGAGTAGATATGGTGCAGTTTGGCCCAATGGATTACTCGATAAGCATAGGTTTGCCGGGCGAAGTAAATCATCCGAAGGTTAGGGAAGCTGAGGAAAAAGTAATTAAGACTGCCTTAAAGATGGGTGTAGCTCCAAGAGCGGAAATAGGGGGTCCAGAGGATGCGAAGAGATATATTGAGCTTGGGGTTCACAACTTTAACTTAAATATCGATTTGAGGATACTCTTTAGCTGGTGGAAAAAGAACGGCGAGGAATTAAAGAGAATCCTTTCTAAGACTTAGGGTTAGGTCTGATAGCGTTGAGCCGGACGAGAGTTTTTCATGAGGAAACCGTTGAAGAAGGGAGAAAATTCTCGGCCACGGTGATAGAGCTAGGGAACTCTTACATAGTGTTGTTAAGTGAGGGCGATGAGGAAAACTTAGGAACGCTTGCTGTCTCAGTACCATATAGACCTGAAATGTCTAGGTTGCCCCTATCCTCAGTGCTCTTAGGTGAACGGAGCACCATTACCGCTAGGCTGATAGCTGAGCGGCTTGCCGCCCTCACGAATAAGATAGTTTTAGTCTCAACATTTCTGAAAACAGCTGATGAAGTGAAGGCTGGACAGATATTCCTGAGACTTCTGGAAAAAATTGTGAAGGAGAAGAGAGATTGAGTCTTAGAGAATTCCTTAAATACATGGAAGACCTCAATGAGGCGATTCATGTAGAGGAAAGCGTTTCACCCATATTTGAGATCTCAGCAATAATGAGGAATTTCTCTCCAACGAATCCTCCAATAATTTTCTTCGATAATGTTGAGGGATACGATGGTGCTAAGGTTGTTGGAAACGTCTGTGCAACCAGGAGAAGAATATGCGCTTCACTAGGAATCACGGAAGATAGGTTACATCTAGAGATGATCGACGCCATCAATAGACCTGAAAAACCCCAAATAATAGATGATTCCCCAGTAAAAGAGGTTATCGAGGAGCCTAGACTCTCAAAAATTCCAGTTCTGAAGCATTATGAACGTGATGCTGGACCATACATAACGTCGGCCGTGGTTTCAGCAAGGAGCCTGGATGGAAGCATCGAAAATGTTTCAATTCATAGACTATTGGTTTTAGACGATAGGCGGCTAGCTATAAGGCTTGTTCCGAGGCATCTGTTTAAGCTATGGAGTATGGCAAAGGACTCTGGGAGAGATCTTGATGTGGCTATATCCATTGGGGTTCACCCAGCCATACTTTTAGCAGCGGCAGCGTCGCCACCCTTTGGGGTCAGCGAGTACTGGGTGGCGAACCGGCTGCTTAAAGGTAAGCTCAAGCTAATAAAATGTGAGAAAGTTGACGCATACGCGCCGGCAGAGTCCGAGATAGTTCTTGAGGGTAAAATCTCATGTAGAGAGGAGGCTTTAGAAGGCCCCTTTGTAGATATAACTGGAGCCTACGATATCCCAAGGCATCAGCCAGTTGTGAAGATTGTCGGCGTCATGCGTAGAGAAAAATATATTTATCAAGCGCTTCTACCGGGCGGGCCTGAGCACATGTTACTTATGGGGCTGCCTAGGGAAGCAATGATATACGACGCTGTATCAAAGGTTGTGCCGAGAGTTAAGGCCGTTAATCTCTCCACTGGGGGATGCGGGTGGCTACACACCATAATTTCGATCGATAAGCAGACTGACGGCGACGCGAAGAACGCTTTACTGGCGGCCTTTGCAGCGCACCCAAGCCTAAAACATGCTATAGTTGTCGATGCTGACATAGATGTTTTTAGTCCAGAGGAGGTTGAATGGGCTATAGCAACGAGATTTCAGGGAGACGAAGACCTCCTGTTGATCAGAAACGTGAGGGGGTCAACCCTCGACCCCTCGGCGGATATGGAAACGGGGCTAACAACTAAAGTTGGCGTAGATGCAACGCGGCCGCTAAAGGCTGAGAAGGAGAGATTTGAGAGGGCAACGACGCCTCTAACGGAGAGAGCTGCCAAAGTATTAAGTACGCTTAAATTTAGGAAGAGATGAGCTTTTTCCACTTCACTTTTGGATGGCTATCTCTATACATTTTTTCATTGGCAAGAGCATGGCCTTAACATTACTCATTAAAGGCGCATAATAGGCTGTTTTCGCCGAGTTGGTTATCAGGTTTTCTACGCCGAGATTTTTTAACCACGTAACAACAGCGCAAGTGTCAGATATGACGCATCCTCCAGAAGACTTGATGATCTCCACGTATTCGGCTGCTTTACTGCGGATAAACCTTGACGTGCAAACCCACAGTTTAACGTCGCTCCTAATCTTCTTCCCATATAAAAGGTTTGAAATATGTTTGATCTCCTCTAGGGAGCAGTGGGGGCATCCGATGAAGATTAAATCTGGTTTTTCAAGCGCCGACGAAAGCTCCTCGTAAGTTCTACTGATATCTTTATTATCTACTGATATCGCTTCATCTGCTCTCTGGGACGCATCCTTCAGATCACCGAAATAGAACATCGGAACCATTCCGCTTGTAGCCATCGCGGCGCCCATCTGCTTCAGGAATAATTCTTCCCCGATAATTTTGCCCTGAATTAATGGAATCTTGTCGCCCAAAACTTTACCTAAATGCATCCCAAGCAAACCGTAATCGGTTTCGCTTAAAAGATCCGCTTCAACTTTAACGATCGCTGAGATGCGGCGGTTCTCCGGCTGATGAAGGCCGTAGTCAGGCGTCTTACCTATTAACGCCGATGCGAGTGCGCTGGGCCCACCCTCGCGGTTCGTCCATGCTTTAAGCAGTGAGTTGGCGTAAATGACTGCTGAAGATTCAGCCCAGGATAAATGGTCGCCGCTTTGAACTGGCTCAATGTAGTATGGTGTACATGTTAAAGAGCTTTCGATCCCTAGGCTTTCATATATCTCTATTATCCTCTTCTGCTTTTCAATGATATGTTTTGGAAGAAGCCTAAATGTTGGCTCTTCGTAATCTATGCCGGACGGATTTGTGGTCGCTTTCACTCTAGCTCTTCCATTAGATTCCACCAAAGCCTCTAGGAACTCTATTGGAGCATCGCCAATAGTCTTATATGAGACGCCCGATATATGCGCTGACTCAACAGGTATAAGGCGTCTAGCCCCATAAAGATCGCCCAACTTAACAAGTATCTTCATCGAGACCTCATATGCCCAGCCAAGCTCCCCATCATAGATCCGCTCCTCCTCTTTGCTTAAATACATGTTTTCACTTCCTTAAGACCCTAATAGTGCCTGAGCAACCGTTTACCTCAACTAGGTCACCTGTTTTTACTTGGCTTATATCCACCCTGTCGATCATGGGTATGTTGGCGATGACTGCGCCAACGACTACGACTGGATCTGCCAGCGTGTTTACTATAGCTTTAGGTGCCAAGCCGTTCTTAGCAAGAGCGTATAGGACAAAGCTGCCAACTGTTGAACCATGCCCATGGGGGAAACATAGGATAGAATCTTTAATGGTTTTGCCGAAAAGATCATTGTTTCTTTCAATAATAACCCCGGTCTTAGGGTCTATGCCGCCTAAAAAGCTGAGAGGTTTCGTTGAGACTAGAGCTACTCCACTAGCATTTCCGGAGACTATGGGCCGACCCCTTAATATGATCTCCATTTTCATCACCAAATGATCTATTTAATAGGATATCCTCATTGAGAACGGTAGCTCGCCGAAAAGTTTTTCAGAAACCTCTTGAACCTTCTTTAAATATTCTTCCTCAGTGTAAACCCTTAGTATGTTCATGAATCCTTTAAGCAAATCAAATATTTCGGAGACATCACTCAATCTACCAGAAATTTTCCTACCATCTCTAATCTTCTGAAAAACGGGTATTTCCATCGGCTCCATTGGGAAAGCATGGTGGTATGGAACCGAGGGGAGCGTTGGGACATCGATTATTACGCTCTGCGGGTCAACATTGGCTTCTTCAGCTATCTGGTCTCTTATCCGGTTTCTTATGCCTTCAACATTAAATATTGTTGACACAATTTTATCTCTAATGTAGAATGGCGGAGGGTCATACGCACATTTTATAAGTCTTCTTCTCTCCAATCTTTCAATGATCTCTCTTGATTTTTCACACTCCTTCAGTTTTGTCCATAAAGTGTAATCGTTTAAGGATAGGTACTCTTCGGGGGACTTAAAATCCACTAAGTTTAAGTCGTCTTTAGCGCGCTCCATGGCGATGGCGAGCATTATTTGTACTGCTCTACCAACCCTGTGAAAGTAGATGCTCTTGAATGATTCTATGCGTGCAAGTATAAATGATTCTAGGGCTGATAGAGCGCCTATATCAACTGACAAGTTTCCATCGATAACGTCTAATGTACGCACTAAGCGTATAACATCCACAAATCCATATTCTGCTCCAGTGTGATACGTGTCTCTAACAACAAAGTCCAGTTTATCGGCATCGACAGCGCTTCTAATTATTTGATCCATGAAAGCCATTTTAGGCTTATTTAAGCGCCCAATAGATAGTGCCCCGACAACTTTTGGATCATAGCCTAGCTCGCTTATAATGTCCCTAAGCTCGGAGGTCGTGATTATCCAAAAGGTCATATCTTCATGCGTCCTGCCCAAGAACTTTGTAAGTACATGTTCGAAAATATGGGAGAAGGGGCCGTGTCCAACGTCATGAAGCAGAGCCGCTATCCTTATCATTTGGGCTTCATCTTCAGTTAAAATTTGGGATATCTGTGGGTTATCGGCGATTAATCCGGCTAGATGCATAACTCCAATCGAATGCTCAAATCTAGTATGGTTGGCTCCGGGATAAACGTATTCGGCGCCAGCTAGCTGCCTTATCCTGCGTAGCCTCTGGAATGGGAACGAATCGATTATTTTCTTCTCAGCCTCGGTCACATAGACGTATCCGTATATGGGATCTTTAATTTCACCCCAATACTTACGTTTAGACATAAGATATCAGTCCGCTAGGGCGAAGCACTATCACTAAATATTTCTGGGGAAAATAATTAATTTATCCGTTAAGGGAAATGTTTATTGAAAAGTAAAAGTAATTATTTTCTTGGAAGAATTGAGGATGATGCTAAGGAGTTTTCTCAGCGAATGTGCCAGCATCTTCGTCGGTCTAGAAGTTTCTCTACCTATGGTCTTAATTCTCTTGGGCAACATTATATTCTTCTACTCGGCGGCCAGCCCGATTATCGCTTATGCGGATGGAAATCCGCCGACTTTTGAAACTGATCTTAACGCAATAGTTCAAGTAGGTGATTGGCTAGTAATCTTCATACTGCCGCCAGTAGATAATTTATGGGTCAAGTGCAATGCATCAAGATCAAGCGACTTCAGGGTTTCATTTTCCCCAAAGGAGATTCAATATGGACGAGAAGTTTCAGTAGTGTATGCGCAATTAGAGTCGGAGGGCGTCTACAATCTTTTAATATCTTTCTCTTCAAATAATGCGTGGAATGGTACTATAGGCGTTTACGCAAGTGACCGCGATTTCTATGGAAAAAATAAGCCAGCTTCCATAACATCTCAAGGATACTTCATAGAGCTATATGCGATTAAAATGACGCCTAACGACAATAAAACAGCGAACTATAGGATTAACATAGTTTTGGTTGCCCAAAAGGTAGGCTCATCGAGCATATTCAACATTAAGTTTCCTACACCAGTGAACGCCTTGTTTTTTGCTCTAATAAGCGCATTTATAGCTTACATTAACATATTTTTCGTCCTAGATTCATACTTTAAGAGTAAGAGAGAGGGCGTTTCAAAATTCCGCTGGATGCTGGTTGGCGTATCTATTCTCGCTAGCCTCTATGTGCTGTATCAAGTTTACTGGATAATTGTTGGTGGGTGAAATAAATGTATTATGATGAGGATAAGGAGGAAGAATTTACAAATCAATGGTGGTATAATAGACCTATATTAAGGAAAATTTTCTCACCATTACTCTACTTAACTTCATGGCAGTATAGGTTATGGAGGTTTCTACAAAAACCGCCTGAGAAAAGAAAGGCTGAGGTTGAGAAGAAAGCTAAGGTAATAAGGAAAAGGATGGATTTTCCAAAGGTTACGAGAAACGACGTTGTGGGAAGAGATGAGGAGTTTGAAAGAATTCTCTTGAGCGCCTACTATCACATATTTAGAGATCCAGAAGTTCGAAAGAACAGCCCGGTTCCACCACCAAAAATCTTCATATTAAAGGGGAGCTCTGGCAGCGGTAAAACTTTTTTCGCTGAAGCTTGTCAGCGGGAGATTTTTGAAGCCGGTTTAAAGTATGGGCTGATAGTTTACTACGCTTCTCTGAAACCAGAAGAAGTCTACACTATGTGGTATGGTAGAAGCGCTCAGCAGCTCAGCGCCTTTTTTGAGGGAGCTTTCCAGAGACCAAGCATCATATTGATTGACGAGTTCCATGCTTTCGGAAGCCGCTTCACATCGTCAACGGAGGTTGGCATGGAAGAGAAGAGGGTTCAGACAGTTTTCCTAGAGAAGATTGATGATCTCCAGAAGAAAAATTACAGGTGTGTTTTGCTGATATCCACAAATGAGTATGAAACAATCACTGAGACCCTTAGGCGCAGAGGGATCGTGGGAACAATAGACCTTGACGCCGGAGTTAATAGGGCCATGCTCATTGAAATCGCAAGAAGAAAATGTGAGAAATATGGAATACAAATCAGCCCCGGCGAGATAGTAGATGCTCTTGAGGATTCATTGAGAAGCGTCGGTGGAGTAAGATTAACCCCTGCAGACGTATGTAATGCATTTGACATGGTCATGAATGAAAAAACCAAGCCCATCCAAAGCAGCATTATAAGTAGAATTTTACTGGGACTGGGACCTAAAAATGATCAGCAAAATAAAAACACTGTAGAAGTAAGCCTAAATGATTTCAGGGATGCTGCACGGAAGCTAAAGAGCTACACCACTACAGAGAAGACTGAAGCGGCGAAAAGGGCGATGCTCAGAATAGCTCCAAGAGAAAGATACAGCGATGTTGGCGGGCTTCACGGAATAAAGGAGGAGATAATTAAAGAGATCTCCTTGGCATTAGACGTCAACCTAGCTGTCAAAGCAGGCTATAAGCCGCCGAAAGGCTTCATATTTTATGGTCCGCCCGGAACTGGCAAAACCCTACTGGCTAAGGCGATAGCTGGAGAGAATAATGTCTGGTTCTACAATATTAATGGCCCGTCAATTCTCCAAGGACATTATGGTGATCCTGAGAAAACCATACGTGACATTTTTGAGGATGCGCGTAAAAATGCGCCCGCAATAATATTTTTTGATGAGATTGATGCCATTGCGCCTAGAAGAGGGACGCATGACCCAGTTATCGATAGGGTCGTTGCTCAGTTGCTCACGGAGATGGATGGTTTTACGCCGCTTACAAACGTGGTTGTTATTGGAGCAACAAATCGCGTTGATGTTCTTGACCCAGCTTTACTTGAGCGCTTCACAAGGCATTTCGAGTTTACTTACCCAAAGAATAGGGAAGAGAAGCTTGAGATAATAGAGATTCATCTTAGGCGATATAAGCATCACTTAGAGAAGGGCTTAACATCCAGCGACATATTAAGGATATTTGAGAAAAAGATATTGAGCCCAAGGAAGATCGCGGACACGATTGACGATACTAACCGTCTTAGAACAAAGGAGCTTGAGGCCTGCTATAGGCTTCTAGAGGCGATGAAACATAGGCCTGAAAAAGTTGATGAAATAAAGAATCTCTATGAAAATGATTTAGAGCGCCTATTCTCGGTGCTTAACGTTAGGCCTGACGATCCGGGTCTCTTAGCGAAACTTGAGAATGTTAGTCCTGAAAACTATCCGCTGAAACTATATCATTTTGAAAAGGCTCTAGAGAGAACTTACGATGAGGCCGTTGAGGAGGCCAAGAGGATGATTTTAGAAACCGTGAGAATGCCGAAACCTGAAATAGGGAAAAGCTATGGGCTTATAGCTTTAGGGGAACGTGGTGAGGTCGGAGGACTTGTTGGGGTAGTGGAGGTTGTCGCTAATCCAAAGGGTTCGGGGAAAGTGCATGTCATTGGGAGCGAGACCGGTGAAAGCATACTTGCAAGCGCATATGATGCCTTCATATATATAAACTCGATTTCAAACTGGAGCTTCAAAGACTATGACGTTTACGTTGAGATAGTAACCCCCGCAAAAGGAATGGAGAAGCAGCCATATGGGCTGGGGGCGACGAGAGCGCCCGTTTCAGGCCCCTCAGCTGGCCTCGCAATAGCTATAGCGATGCTTTCAGCTTTCACCGGTGTTGAGGTGGATCCAACAGTTATTATGACTGGGGCTATAACCGCGCTGGGTGAGGTTTGGCCTGTTGGCGGCCTCGATTATCGTGGGATGGGTAAGATTGAAGCGGCATTATCGGATCAGTATGCCCGTATTCTGGTTATACCGAAATATAATTACGATAGGTTAAAGAGTTTTGGGGTGGAGAAATTGCTCTTTGAGCGTGGCATAAAAATAGTTCCTGTTCAAACCTTTCTCGAAGCAGCCTCCATAGCCTTGATCGGCTTTGAGAAGATTAAGGAAAAAGTCCTAAATAGTCAAGGGTAAGCAGGGCTTTTAAGTTATAGTTTATGAGATAAACGTTTCTTTCTCATCTTTCTTCTTGTCAGCAACTTCGACTAAAGCCCTATAATATTCTCCGCTCTCAATTTTTCTGTGTATATTTAGGAGCGCTTCATAAACACTCTCAAAATATTCTTTATCCTCGATTTTAACTTCCCCGTAGCTCTCGATCAGCGATATTCTCCATACTATCCCTAATCCAGCCTCCCTTATAGACTGATAAAGTATTCTATGTCCAACCTGAAATAACTGCGGATATAAGTCTGCCGACAATTTAAGCAATTCATCACCTACATTCTTGAGCTTCACAAGATCCCAAGAGCTCATTCCATCCTTATTCTTTGAGAGAATCTCCCCAAGCCTAACCCGAATAACATCAAGAATTGGCAGAAATTTTTCCATGCCATTCCATCCATTAAATATTTTCACTTAATATTGATCTAATGTTAACTCAAAATCACTATTTAAATATATTGAAGGCTCAGAAACTTTTTCGCTAAGTCTCGACAAAATGGTTTTATTTCAGAGGCAACATCAAAGGTATAAGGGTTCAAGCGAAGGGGATTGTGAGTGGCGCGGAAAGGTCAGATAATAACGTGTCCTGAGTGCGGCTTTCAGTTCGATATTCTATATGCTAGAGCAGTCTCATGCCAAAGCTGCGATAGAATACTATCCTCCTTAAGCTGCGAGTACGTTAAATGTCCAAAATGCGGTTTTGAGTTTAAGACCTCAAGAAGCGCGTCCAGAATCTCTGAATTTTTAAGAGGTTTTTCTGACGTAGAATAGGAATAATGATGCTGCGAGAATCTAGATGATACCTAGTTACTTGGGAGATGGCGGCTTCTTCACACTGGTTTTAGCTTCTATGATTTTTAGAGCCCTGAGCTTTTCCTCTATCCTTCGAGCTCTCTCCTCTGCTTCAGCAAATATTCCATTCAGCTTCCCGCTTTTAACTATACTGGAAACTTCTTCAAGGGTTCTTGGCAATTTTTCTACAGTGGAATGCAGCATCTCATTGAAGAGCTTGTCCTCTGAAACAAGTTTCAGAGCTTCTTCTGGACAGAACTCTATGCATTTTGGTTCTCCATTACATAGGTCGCAGGCTATGACCACTCTCCTGTCCGGATCAAGCATTATTCCACCATAGGGACATGCCTGTATGCATAGGATGCATCCATCGCATTTATCTTCGTCTATGATAAGTACTCCTCCCCTCTCAGACTGCTTGATGGCGTTACGTGGGCAAGCTCTTATACATGGGGCGTTCTCGCAGAAGCGGCATGCCACAGCTAGGTTAAACGCCGGGTTCAGGTGTATAACCCTTATTCTAGATTTTATTGGGTTCGGCTCGTTCTCCTTTTCTAAAGCGCACACAAATTCACATATGCTGCAACCTATACATTTACTTGGATCAACAGCCACGAAATTCCTGTTAAAACTTACCTTACGCATCATGTGGATCAGCATCCCTAACACTTTTATTTATCCTTTCTAAGACGAGCATTTAAGCTTCTCGATATACCGCCATTGTCGCAATTTTTAATTTCGCCTTGAAATGTCCACTCGAACATCCTCGTCACCACTTATCTTTACGTTCTTCAAAGAGGAAACCATGGCTAAAATTGTTCTCCTAATGAACTCCGCTACAAAAGGTTGGAGAGGAATATCCTCACCGTGAACAGTAACTCTAGCGTTCATCTTTGTTTTCATCTCCATAACGACGCAATCCCTAACGCTCGCAGTGCCGCAGTATATTTCCTCGGCGAGATTCTCGCACGTTTTCCTGCCGCATTTACCGCAATCCAACCTAGCAAGAGAATTCATAATCTCAAATATTTTCGCTTTCCTCTTAACGAAGTTTAACGTTCTCTCAACCAGAATTTGTCGGTTGCATTTAATGTTCAATATATGCGTTCCAAGGTCCTGAAGTGAACAAAACGCTATTAAATCGTCTTTAACATGCTCCTTGAATTCATCATACTCTTCTAGGTTTCTAACACATATGATTTTACCTATGCTTCTCTCTTCAAGAATCATTGACGAGAACCCCTCTAGAATAATCACGTTGGCGCCAAAAAATAGCGTGGCCCCAAAAATATCTTCTAGCGAGATGTTTGGAGTCCTAACCATGATGTCTACTTCGCTTTTTGAGAACGCTATAACGGGGTTAGCGCCAACACTATAGTGCCTCCATGTATCGCTTCCCTCCTTATCGATAGAGAAATTCTCATGCGCGATATGTTTGATGGAAGCAACTGAGAATCCTTCTTTAATGAGCTCTGGGACTAAAGATTCGATAACCGCCGTTTTTCCTGAAGCCTTGCGGCCGATAACCGCGAGTGTAGGGCATTTTACGCGCACATTGACACCTCTTCCTAATCCTAATACGATCTTCCAGATATTTATGCTCCTAGAGCAGACTGAAATCTAAAACTATATCTTTTAGCGATGCACTTGAAACATTTTGAAGAGTAGCGTAGACTTAGAGCGTGGAGAAAAGTGGCCAATAATGTTAAATCATCAGGTTGCTGTCTGATACATGTTAAAGCGGCGCTTTTCGATTTATTCGATACATTGCTCTTAATAGAGCAAGATGAAGGCTTCGGCAAAGTTAACGAGGAATGCTTGAGAAACGTTTGGAAGTTTCTAAATGAAAATGGAGTTAACGTTTCATATAGGGATTTTATGCAGATATACCTTGAAGTTCGTAATCAATTATATGAAAGAATCCATAAAAGTTTCGAGGAACCGCACTTTGCTTTCAGGGTCTCACAGACTTTGGCTAAACTAGGCTATGATTGTGCTCCCACCAGCCCAATCGCCATGGGCGCTGCCAACGCATACTCGGAAGAATTTATGCGTCATGTTCGCCCGGATGAAGACGCAACTTTCGTTTTACAAAGCCTACTTAAACATGGGTATAGGACGGGTGTTATATCAAACTTCGATATTCCGGAATGCGCCCATAAACTTTTACTCCTTCATGGGCTTAAGGATCTTCTAGACGTGGTAGTTATTTCAGCCGAGGTTAATAGGCGTAAACCAAGCCCAGAAATCTTCTTTGTCGCCTTAAATGCCTTGGGTGTTAAGGCGTCGGACTCCGTTTTCGTGGGTGATACGCCAGACATAGATATTAGAGGCGCGAAAAAAGTTGGTATGAAAACGATATTGATACAGCGGAAAAATGCAAGCAAGATCGATGCGGAAGATATGCCGGAAGATATGCCGGACTTTAAGGTGAATAATCTAAGAGAGATCTTAAAGATACTTTTAAAGTAATGTTCTGATCCTCAATCCACTCTCACTGTTCTATCGCCCCGTAGAGATGCTTCAAATCCTCTAGAGCTCTCAGGTATCTCTCAAATATTTTGTCTAAAACCTCGCTATTAGCGGGGGTCGGATGAAATATTTTTTCTTCGGTGAAGAAGCTTTTTCTTGCCTCGTCAATAGAGTCATAATGCCCTATTCCGACAAAGGATATTAACGCCGCGCCCAGCGTCGCCGCCTCCCTCTGGGCTGGAACTATAACGGGAAGCCTTACGGCATCAGCCCTCATCTGATTCCATAAATCATTTCTAGATCCTCCTCCAACCACTCTGATACAATCAACCTCCACATTCAGCGATTCAACTAGGTTTTTAAGAGCCTCCTTCATCTGAAACGTTAGGCCCTCAAAGACCGCGCGGATTATTTGGCTGCGAGTAGAATGCAACGTTAGGCCTAGAATCGACCCCATTGCACCATATTTTTTCAGGGGGCCGCTTTCCCTCACAAAGCTCGGTATGAAGATTAAGCCGCCAGAGCCAGGCGGAATCTTCTCCATTTCGCTGATTACAGCCTCATATTTTCTTTCGCCAATATCTCTGAAGAAATTCTGTAAAATCCATTCTACGACGGCGGACGCTATCATGAGAAACTGCGGGTTCCAAAGACCCTTCTCAACATCGGCTTCAATTATTAATCCTTCTTCAAAACCTTTCCTCGTCGGATTGAAAGAGTCAACTCTAATGCTGAGAATCTCCCATGTTCCACTTGAAAGGACAGGTTCGCCCGGCTTAGCACCGGAGCCAAATATTGCGAACTGCGTATCGTGACCGCAGACAATGATGGGCGTTTTGGGAGGTAAACCGCATTCTCTCCCAGCTTCCTCGGTCACGTACCCCAGTACTTCGCCGGGCTCCCTCCAATCTGGAAAGAACGATTCGTCTAAACCCGCAAGCTCAAGCATTCTACGCGACCAAGTTCTTTTTCCGAGATCCATAGCCATCATGGTGGACGCCGTCGTCGGATCTATGTGAAATGCTCCGGTCAGTCTATGAGCTATTAGACCCGGCATCATAAGCCACGTGTAAGCTTCCTTTAAGGCTTCAGGAACCTCCTTTTTAAGCCAAATAATCTTGAATAATGTGTTAAATGGAATTATTTGGTATCCAGTAATCTTGAATATTTCCCAAGCGCTAATGTGCTCGGTAATTTTGTTAGCTATATCCTTTGTTCTCGGACATTGCCAGGAAATAGGTGGGTAGACTAATTTTCCATCGCGCTTAACAGGTGCCCCATCAGCGCCCCAAGTTATTATCGTGGCGGCTTTAATTTTTCTCGGCTCAACCAGCTTTAAAACTTCACGGGAGACCATGCATATTTTGCGCCAAATATCTTCAAAATCCCAGATCAGCCATCCGGGTTTACCATTAGGCTGCTGGCATGGTCCGTTTGGAAGGCTTGAAAACGCTCGTATATTTCCAATAGAGTCAACGGCAACAGCTCTGATGTTGGTTGACCCGCAGTCAAAAACCAGAATATAACTTTCATCATTTGGGCGCATAAGCCAAACCACATCTCTTAGTCACGTTTAAGCAATTTATTTGGAAAAAGAGTAAATAGGTTTTTCTGAAGGTTTATTTTATCCGATTTTTCCTCTCTTTTCCCCTTTTTACATATTTATCTGCCGATTCAGCCTCTAAGAGAAATGCCTAAGTTACTCCTTATTTTATGGATCGCACCATTTTTTATGGGAGTTTTATACATTTATTGATGAAAAAATCTAATTTTTTATTCAATCAAGTTTTTAGGAAAATGTAAAAGCTATTAATCACAGTCTTTCAAATTTTATTTGGGGGAGTAAAAATCTGAGAGTGATGCAGGTCCCTAAGGTTTGGGATTTAATCAATCAGTTTAAGCGTAGATGTAGGCAAGTAGGGTGGTGGGTGTCGGAATACGAGGATATTGTGAATGCTAATGGGGAGTATCATGTTTTCTTCTGGGTTCGTAAGGTTCATCCTAAAACCTTTAAGAGCGTTATCGCCAAACATTGCGCTCCGATAAGAGAAGGCGTATCCTACCGAATAGTAAATGTCTCTTACATGGCTTGGATTTTCCAAGAGCCGATGCCTGAAAATTTAATGCTTATTATCATAGAGGATTCTCATACTTTGAGGAGCACTGCCCTCTATGATTTGAGCGGAGCATATGCTGGAAAACCAGTATGCCTAAGAATAAACGAAACCGAGAGTATAGTTTTCCGCGAATTTGAAAAGTTTCTAGAAACAGAGTATGGTCTCAATTTTGTGGAAAGACTGCCTCCTCCACCACCAGAGCACACGATTTTGGAGAAGGTGGATTTAAACGCTTAACGCTTAAAGTTTTATTGGGAACCGATGAGGAAGACGCCTACTTCTACTTACTTACTATGCTTCTTATCTCGTTCTCTATTGATTTAAGGACATCTTGATACCATACCTGCCCATTCTCTATAGCATCTATTGTTGCCTCGAGAGATCTAGTTAACTCTTCGGAGACCAGAGACCCAAAATTTTTAGTCAAGTAATCGTATACCGCTTTCCCAAGCTTTGTGTTAAATATTGCTCTGTTGTTTTCGATTATGTATCGCCTCTTCATCAATATATCAATTATTTTAGAGTATGTGCTTGGTCTCCCAATCCCCCTCTCTTTCATCAGCGATATTAAATCCCCTTCCCGAAGAGGTCTAACAGTTGATTCACGCCTAATTCTCATGTGCACAACTCTATATTCGCCTTCTTCAACCTCATTTTCAACTTTGATGATAGGATTAACAGCTAAGAAGCCCGGCTCAATAATTTTGACTATTCTGCTTTGCCTCACCGTGTTTGCATCAATCTTTAAGTCGAACTCCTGCACTAAGCATTTTGCCTCGCTCATCTGGCTAGCGATAAACCTCTTAAATATCATGTCGTATAGCTTCATGTGATCGGCTCCGATCTTCTGTGGTATCCTCAAAACACCTGACGTTAAGTAGAAGCGTAGTTGTTTAACGTTTAAAGGTTTAGTCGGCCTTATACACTCGTGTGCGCCTTCACTCTTATACTCTCTTGGCCTAAATAAGCCTGGGTGATTCTCCTCTATAAAGCGTCGCGCAACCTCTATGCCTGTTGTTGAGACTAATGTTGAATCAGTTCTGTGATAAGTTATGAGACCTGACTCGAAGAGGGATTGCGCCAACGCCATAGTGTAGCTAACTGTAAAACCTAGCTTCTGGGCAGCGTCCCTAAGCATGCTGTCGGTTGTGTAGGGCGGTTGAGGATAAAACCTATCTTCGCGGAAACCAATATTCTCAATTCTAGCTTTTAGCTCCCCCTCCTTAAATCTTCTTCTTAAGTCCTCAACGTTTTGCGGATTTACGAGCTTAACCGACAGCCCGTTTTCTAGTTCTATGTCGGCTACCGGAATCTTGTTTCTTAATTCATCAGACCGCTTTATAACCCAGCCCAAGACCGGCGTCTGTACTCGACCTGCTGAGAGAGTCATTATCTTAAATTGCTCCCAAAGCTTTCTACTGAGCTCGAAACCAATCCACCTATCTTCAATCCTTCTAACAACCTGAGCTTGCACATAGGGTAGCTTAACGGATCTAGGCTCCGATAAAGCTCTTCTCAGAGCTTTCCGCGTCACCTCATGAAACTCAAGCCTCTCAATGTTTCCGCAGTATGGTTTAACGACAACATAAATATCGTAACCTATCTTCTCCCCCTCAGCATCCGGGTCTGTCGCAATAAACACTTTGTTAACTTCTATGGCTAGTCTTCGAAGCAGGTTTACAACATCTTTCTTTGAACGTATGTTTCTAGACTTGCATACTGGGCATTCATCATGGTCGGTGAACTGTTCGCCACAGTTATTACATCTTCTTATATCCGTGTACACGGGCACATAGTGTTCGCCATCCTTTAGAACTCCATGAAAGCCACCCTCCGTAGTTAGATCAAATATGTGTCCTCCAGAGGCAATAACGTTTAAGATTAATTGTCCGCTCGCAACCTCGTAAACCGTGAACCCATCTAAAACTCTCTTCGCTGGTTTACCGAAGAAGTAGGCTATCGTTCTAGCTTTGGTCGGCGACTCAACGACTATGAGCGCGGATCTAATGATGTCGACAGCGTCTATGGTAAATTTACCTTCACGAATCTTCCTGATCATCTCTCTGTCCGCATCGACTTGCCTAAACTCGTCTAGAGCTTTCTCTAGATCGTATTTTTCGAACTCTTCATCGGTTGCCAGCTGAATTCTTTTGCTTAATCCATGAAAAGCCTTCTTGTCATCAACTACGACTATGGATACGCCTCGGCTTATACCCATGGCATAAAATCTTGACGCTCTGCCTGACGCCTGCACGTAACCAGCGACATCGGGCATGAATAAAACATATTCCTTTCCCTCAATCTTTACGTCAACGTCAAGCCTCTCAATTACCTTCTTTAAATCTGCATCCTCCATTATTTTAACCAGAAGCTTCCTCGCTTCCTTCACAACTCTCTGAACATAGCCTGGAAATCCACCCAGCTCAATGTTCTTCTCATCAGCCTCCCTAATCCTATCAATTATATCTTTGCTAACGGGAACTATTTTGGAAAGAGCTGACATAACAGGGGCTACTTCTCGAGAAAACTTTTCTTCAAAGAAAGGCGACAGAGCTTTAAGAAGAGTGAGAATCTTCTGTGGACTACACTCGTCAACCTTAACCCTTATCTCCCTCCTCGGCACTCCGGCAAAGACAACATACCTGATCGTTTCCGGCAGATCCAGCCCTCGAGCTAGCGGGCTCCTGTTGCTTGCGACCCCGGCTAGCACGGTGTATTCGCCGTTCACAAATTTCTCCAACATTCTTGGGCTCATTCTCTCATAGACGAATGAGCTTATTCCAGCCTCCCTCAACGCTGCGGTTATCTCTCTAGCGTAATCTAGACCTCTAACCTGCGGAACGAAAACTAGGCAGCCGGGGCCATGTCTCTTAATTATCTCTACGACCTCTTCTTTAACATCTTTTTCAGGTTCAATATAGAGGTTCGCTATATTCCTGACAAACTCGGGGCTAAAGCCCGGTTCAAAACCAAATAGTCGCCTAAATATTTTTATGCGTTTAGTCCTCTTTCCCCTTAATGTCGCTCCTGAGACTACAAGAACTTTGTCACGTTTCGCTTCGGGTGAACGTGCCAACGTAGTGTTTTCGGCCCTCTCAACATCTTCGGGCGTGAACCCCATTAGGAAAACAACTTTATCTATGTTTTTTGGGGATTTTAGGAATGAGTCGACGTCGTCGACGAATATGAAGTCGAAGGATACTTCCTTGATTATATCGAACCTATTATAAAGGAAGCGGTCTGTTGTTATGAGTATGGAGAAGTCTCGGTTTATGATACGGTTTATAACCTCCTCAGTCTCCTTCTTCCGCATACCGGAATAATAGCCTATGACCGTTAAACTAGCTCCTTCCAACTCATATAGTTTCTGCAAGAAGCCTGAAACCCTATCTAATAAATGTTTAACTAGCAAGCTTGTTGGCACAATAATATAACTCTTCTTACCCTTCATTGCCAGAAAAAGAGCCATAATTAAACCGAAATGGGTCTTACCAATGCCTGTTGGGGCAACTATTGAGGAGCTTCGCCCCATCAAAACCCTTTTCGCCCAAACCTCCTGTAGAGCCCATGGTCTGGAGCCAATAAGAAGCCTAAAGAACTCTGAGAATCTTTTGAGCTCAAAATCGATCTCTAAAACCCTAGTGTACTCGCCAACCTGCCCCCTCTTAACCAGCTCCAAATAAATTTTCTCTTTATCGGCACCAGTTATTGGTGTAGGTAAACATCTGCTACAGACCCCTAAATTCAGCAATTCTAGATCGCTAATATCCCCTCCACAATTGGGGCACATCCCGCGGTATATTGCCTTTAAGCCTTCAAGTGTAACCTTCATCATGCCAGATACTCAGCCGATTTTGGCTTGCTATGCTTAAATCAATATTATTTTTCCTAAAAGGTATTTAAATAGGAAGAATGAAATAAAGTTTCAGTATCTAATGAGTTAATGCTGAAGAGATGCATGGGATTAAAGAGGATGTCTGGGTCAGAGAGCCTTTTACCATATATTAGAGGGAGCGGATCAGAGCAGCCGATAATAGTAGTTGATAGTAGAGAAGCGAGCTCGGCGCCTAAAATAGTTAAGGGCTTAAAGGAGCTTGGTGCGCTGATAAGGATTGAAGCCCTTGATAAAGGGGACTATGTGATCTCCGATGAATGCGCCTTTGAAAGGAAGACCGTGCGGGACTTTGTCTACACGCTTACCCATAGACATCTTTTTGAGCAGCTCTTTCTCTTGAAAGAAGCCTACCCGAAACCGTTCATATTGATTGAGGGCTATTTTCCAATAATATATAAGTTTAGCAGGATTAATCCCTCTTCAGTATGGGGAGCCATATTTGCCCTAGCGAAAAACGGCATAAACATGGTTCATACAACAAGCTACAAGGAAACAATAGACTTCCTCTACACGTCAGCCAAGCAGGAGCAGTTTGCGGAAAAAAGAACGCTAGTTATACACCCAGTAAAAAAGACGGAGACTCTGGCTGAAGCGCAAATATACTTCCTATCCAGCCTCCCAAACATAGGGAGGGAGAAGGCTGTGGATCTGCTAAAAATTTATAAAACACCATTTAACGCGCTGGCTAACGTTGAGCGCTGGCCAAAAGACGTTTATGGTTTCGGTCCAAAGACCACAAAGAGGATAAAAGAGGTCTTGCATACGGTCTACAAGGAGGAGAAGGAAGAGTAGGGGCTAGACGGTTAGTTTTCGTATTCCCCATACTCTTTTACAATTTTATAAGCATAATTCAAGTTTTCGGGGGGAGTTTTAGGCGCAACGTTATTTCCCTCTCCAAAAATAAACTTTTTCCCCTTAGTGACTTTTGAACCTATTATCCTGAACGTTTCCTCCCTTATCCTGCTCTTCGGCCCTTCTAGAAGGGTTAATATGTTTAGGTTCCCCCTTATGATCACGTCTTCGCCTAGAATCTCCCTAGCCCTTTCAAGGTTCAGCGGGAAACCTGTATCTAAAAATCTTATGTTAAGCTCTTCCTTAAGAGTTTTTAAATGCTGCTCGACGGCGCCACATAAATGTATTCCCGGTCTTCCGACGCAAAATGTTTTAACTATTTCTTTATGTAGGGGGAGGACAAGGCTCCTATACAGCCTAGGCGAAAGTAGCTGAATTGAGTCATCGGCGAACATGAAACCTTCGTATGGGAAAGATTTGCCGAGAAGCCTATGCCAAGCCCTCATTCTCTCTATTAGAGCGTCGGTTATAAACCATAAAAACTTCTCAACGAAGCATTGATCGGAACACAGTACCCTGAGAATCTCTCCACCAGTTATGTTAACGGCTATAGTAAACGGTCCATCTGTGCCTATCGGTGCGCCGACTTCCCCGATAGGGACGCCTTTAAACGTGAGGCCCTCCTTCTTTTTCTCTAGAAAATACTCGTAGAACCTTCTAACTTTACACATGAACCCGGAGAATGGGTCAGGTACGCCTTTTTCCATAAATCTCCTCATTTCTTCTTTATTTTTTAGGAAGGGGCTTATGTCCGGAACATTGGTTGAAGTGTAGAAGATGGGGGCTCCAAGCCACGCTGACTCATAGACGTTCTGAAAGTTTACGGCTATATCCCATTTGCTCGGCAACCCCATTTCCCAATCGCACCAAACGTTATGTCTCCTCCAATACTCAAACTCCAATAACACTTTTAACATGACGTCAGGCTTATCGAAAACGTCCATGAAGCTATAGCCCCAGACGTTTAAGGATGGATCTAGAAGAATCATTTTATAGTTCATCGACCACATGGTTGGTATTCTACGCGGTTTTCCGTGCTCAAATTCTTTCCAAAGCTCTCTAACCTCGACGTTATGCTCCTCGTAAATCGACGAATCGTTTAACTCGGCTTCCATAAATTCACCTCTAATTAGGCTTACTGGTTAAACTCCGCTTTTAAATATTTAACCGAAAGGGAAAAGAAATTATGGTGTTATAGCTCCCTAATCTCTCTGAGAGCCTAACCTTAACCTTTAACGACAGCTATCGGGACAAGCCTAGCCACAAAGGTTGCTATGCCAACAGCGTTACTTACCTCAGCAACCCTATCAACGTTCTTATACGCTGGATCAGCCTCCTCGGCTAGGACCGTCATGCTTGCAGCCCTAACAACTATACCCCGGCTCTCAAGCTGCCTCCTTATCTCTCCACCAGTAAAGCGTCTAGTTGCGGCTGCGCGGCTAAGCATTCTCCCCGCTCCATGAGCGGTTGAGCCGAAGGTTAACTCCATAGCTCTAGGCGTGCCAACTAAAACCCAAGAGCTCGTGCCCATAGATCCAGGTATTATAACCGGTTGACCGAGGCTGCGGTAATCTGCCGGGACATCTTTATGTCCAGGCGGAAAGGCTCTTGTCGCCCCTTTCCTATGAACCCAAACCTTCACAGTTTTACCGTCAACAGTATGCTCTTCAATTTTAGCAATATTGTGGGCAACATCATATACCGTACATAGTCCAAGCTTATCCGCCGATGACTTAAACACTTGCTCAAAGCTCTGTCTAACCCAGTGAGTAATCATGTGCCTATTGGCAAAAGCATAATTCACAGCGCATGCCATAGCCTGATAGTAGTCTTGGGCTTCTGGGCTGGGCCCGGGGGCGCATGCCAGCTCCCTGTCAGGCAGTTCTATGTGGTATTTGTGTACGGCTCTCTCCATAACCCGTAGATAATCTGAACATATTTGATGACCATACCCGCGGGAACCGGTATGGATCATCACTGTAACCTGCCCTTCATGGGTTATCCCAAGCGCCTTGGCAACCTTCTCATTGAATATTCTGTCAACCTTCTGTATTTCCAGAAAGTGGTTTCCTGAGCCAAGCGTTCCGAGCTCGGGGGCCCCTCTCCTCTTAGCGGTGCTTGAAACCTTCTCTGGGTTTGCGCCAGGCATGCATCCTCGTTCCTCGCAATGCTCGATGTCTTCCGGCCAACCATAGCCCTTGTCTACAAGGTATGGTATGCCCTCCCTTGTTATCTTGTCAAGCTCATTCATGGAAACCGTGAAGTCTTTTCTGTGGCTGCCGAGCCCGCTTGGAACATTGTGGAATATCACTGTCGCCAACTCGCTCAGCTTCGGCCTAACATCTTTCTCTGAAAAGTTCGTCGCTAGGAGCCTTACACCGCAATTAATGTCGTAGCCCACGCCGCCCGGGCTTATTACGCCCTCCTCATAATCGGTTGCTGCGACACCACCTATTGGGAAGCCATAACCTTCATGTCCGTCTGGTAGTGTTATGGAGTACTTGTATATGCCGGGTAAGTGGGCTACATTAGCGCATTGCTCTAAAGTTTTATCCGTCTTCATTTTCTCAAGTAAATCTTCATCCGCGAAGACTACTCCCGGAACCCGCATGCCGGATCTGTACTTGGGTATGCGCCAAATATATTTATCAATCCTCTCCAGAGGAACGCTCATTCGAAACACCGTCTTTTGAATGATTAAATAATTTTGACTAATATAAACGTGCTGGCACCACGGCACGAAAAGATTTCTGTAACAGATATTAGGGCAGTTTAAAGCGGTTTCTCTGAAATCACCGGCTCTTTAATCTCCCTCTGAACACCATATTTCTCCCAATGCACCTTTCGGCTCAATTTTTCTCTTTTCCCAGAAGGCTTCTCAGCCGGGTAGCCGAGCGCCACCGTGCATAGAACCCTTAAATTCTCCGGTATACCTAAAAGCTTCTTTATGGGCTCTTCATAAGGGGTGTCTGCAACACTCATCCAACATGTTCCTAAGCCCTGTGCGTACGCTGCCAGAAGCATGTTTTGTATAGCTGCACCTAAATCTTCACGCCAGAAACTTGATTTGGAGGGGTCTCCAAGAACAGCTATGACTACAGGGGACTCGGCCATAAATCTTCCCCATCTATGAATCTCAGCCATTCTTCTTCTGGTCTCTTGGTCAGTCACGACGATAAAGTTCCAGTGTTGCGAGTTATGTGCTGATGGAGCCCATGTGGCCGCGTATAGGCACTTAATGAGTTTTTCTTCTTCGACGGGCTTACTTAAGTATCTTCTTACGCTACGCCTACCTAAAAAAGCCTCAAATACATCCATTAACCTCCATCACCTCCTACTATTAAACTGAGAGTGAGCGATTAAACTTTAATATTAGACTTATCCTCAAAAATATTTTTACTCTGGTGATAAACCTTGGAGTTCACAATTGTTGAAGCCATAGCTCCAGCCACCTCGGCAAATTTAGGCGCTGGCTTCGATGTGTTTGGAGTGGCGCTAGACATGCTCTTCGACAGAGTCATCGTCGAAAGGATGTCAGACGAAGTTGTTAAGATCGAGGTTTATGGAGAGGGGTCTAAGGAGATACCGGTTAAACCTGAGATGAATACTGCCGGAGTAGTCGCGCTGGAAATGCTGAAGTATTCGAGGGAAAAATGCGGCTTAAATATGAGGATTTATAAGGGTATAAGGCCTGGAAGTGGGCTTGGCAGCAGTGCCGCTAGCGCGGCTGCAGCAGCCGTAGCCGTAAACGATCTTTTAGGCTTAAATTTAAGCCCCCTTCAGCTCATAGAGACCGCTGCTCTGGGCGAATCAGCTTCGGCTGGGGCGCCCCACGCCGATAATGTTTCTGCAGCGATCCTAGGAGACTTCATACTGGTAACTTCTAGGAGACCGCTGGACGTTTTAAATTTAAAATTGCCGCCGAACGCCGAGTTCGCTGTTGTTCTGCCAGAAATAAGAGTCGACACTAGGCTCGCAAGATCTGTTCTGCCGAGCAAGATCAGCCTTTCGAGCATGGTGCATAATGTTGGGCGCGCCGCAACTTTTGTGGCCGGAATAGCGCTGAGAAGCGTTGAAATCATGGGTAAAGGCATGATTGACGCGGTTGTTGAGCCGGCTAGGGCTCACTTGATTCCGGGGTTAAGCAGCGTTAAGGACAGAGCCTTAAAGTCAGGGGCTGCAGGGGTAGCTATAAGCGGGGCGGGCCCCTCGGTAATAGCACTTGTAGACTCGGAGAAAAACAGCGTTGAGGAGGTTGCGTTGGCAATGAAGGAGGCGTTTGAGGAGGTAGGCGTAAAAAGCATGTCCTTCTGCGCTAAACCGGGACAGGGGGCAAAAATAGTTAGGCGAGAATAATAGGCTAATGTTTTCTCAGCCTTTATCTCTATGAAGGAAAAATGTTGATGAAAAGCTCCTGGGACAACGCGTGTTTCCCATTACATTTATTTAGTTTACAGTTTTCCTAAAGTATAGAGGGGTTTAGAATCATGAAGTATAGGGTTTTAGGGAGAACGGGATTAACGGTTTCAGAGATAGGTCTTGGCGGACACGAGTACAGACGTCCTCTTCCAACAACTCTTCTCAGGTGGGGGGAGATAGATATGGAGAAGCTTATGGCGACGCAGCCGATGCGAAACGAGATCGTTAAGAGGGCTGTAGAGGCTGGCATAAACTATTTTGATACGACGCAGATGGAGGAGGTTATATCGCTGGGTAACGCTCTAAAATCCCTTGGGGTCAATAGGGAAAAGATACACATTGCCGCCATGATAGTCTTTCCATTCAGGAAGATGAGCGAGAACCCCCGATCCAAGTGGAGAGACATTCTCATGGATGAAATAGAGAAGATTCTAAACAACTTGAACACAAAATACGTCGACGTCTTTAATTTGCATTTCCCCGAGGACTTTTACTCGAGGGAAAAATTTAGCGTTTACATGAGTGTCGTCAATGAGGCCAGAGAGGAGGAGAAGGTGAGGTGGATTGGCGCGTCGAGTCATGAGCCCAAGTTCTTAGCTGAGCTTATAAGGAAGCATGATTGCTTCGATGTTGTTATGGTGAGATATAATTATCATTTGCAGGAGACTAGGGATGTTCTTTTCCCGCTTTGCAGGGCAATGGAGATTGGAGTAGTCGCAATGAAGCCTTTCTGCTGGCCCTACTACGGAATACCTTTCATGAGGTTTGGACCGGTTAAAGGTGAGGAGAGAAGCCCATATACACCCGCCCAGCTATGTTTAAAGTGGATTCTTAGGTCTCCAGAGATCTCAACCGTTGTGCCTTCGGTCAATAACTTAAGCGAGCTGGAGGAAAATATAGCTGCAATATCAAAGGATGAAAAAGTAGATGAGGAAATACTGAGGGAATACTTAAAGATAGCTACTGGTCCGGAGGCAAAAGAGAGGCTTCAAAAAATGACAAGCGATCCTGATATTGATATAAGATTCTTTGCTGAGAGGGCTTTAAGGGAAATGGAGCAAGATAATTAATTGTCTTTTCTTCGGGCGGTGAAAAGTTGAAAATAACTGATATTAAGGTGGCCATTCTCAGAGGGAACTTCTGCTGGCCCTTAATAAGGGTTGAAACAGATGAGGGGATTGATGGTTTAGGTGAAGCCCGAGATTACTCTCCAGCACAGCACCACACTATACCCTTAAAAGAGCAGATCCTTCGCCTAAAGAAGGTTCTTATTGGCGAAGACCCAACAAACATAGAGCGGATTTTCAGAAAAATAATAGTATACGGCGCGGAGGGGCGTTTCGGCGGCGCTGTAAGTGGGGTTGAAATAGCGTTGTGGGATATTCTGGGCAAGTCCCTTGGAGCCCCGGTCTACAAGCTTATAGGCGGCAGGTTTAGGGAGAAGGTTAGAATTTACTGCGACTGTCACGCTGGAAGAGCCATAGCGGACGCGTCAAGAGACTATTTATTTGAGGGGTTTGAGGAATTTTATACGCCTGAAGCGTACGCTGAGGCTGCTAGAAGGATCAAAGCCATGGGTTTCACCATACTGAAGTTTGATCTCCACCCACATTATGCTGGTAAAGACGCGCTGATTGGCAGGATCCCGACCAATAAAGCGATTAAATATGAGAGATCGGTGGTTGAGGCGTTAAGAAAAGCCTTGGGGGACGAGTTTCCGCTAGCCCTAGACGCCTATCAAGGCGGCACTATAGAGGGGGCTATCAGATTTGGTAAGGCCGTTGAACCATACGGATTACTTTGGATAGAGGATATAATGGACTGGAGAGATGTGAAGGGGCTTAAGATCGTTAGCAGAGCGCTTAGAACCCCAATATTGACTGGAGAGGACATATATACCGTGGCGGGTTTTAGACCCCTTATTGAGGAAAGAGCCATAGATATAGCTGCCCCAGACATGTTGACCTGCGGCGGGATAATGGAGACAAAAAAGGTTGGGTGGCTGGCGGATCTTCATGGAATATCCATAGCCCCTCACAACGCCGCCTCACCAGTAGCTACAATCGCTAATGTTCACGCCGCGGCAGCCATGCCTGAAAACCTAATAGCTGTCGAGTTTCACGCGGTCGCGGTGCCTTGGTGGGAGGATCTAGTGGACGGCATCAGCAAACCAATAATAAAAGACGGATATATATCTGTCCCCGAGGGCCCCGGGCTTGGAATAGAGCTGAACGAGAAGGTTGCGAGAAAGAATTTAATGGAAGGAGAAAAATTCTTTGAGGAATGATTAGCCCATAATTCTTAATTCTATCTTTGTCTCTTCGCTATCCATGGCCTAAATATGTTTGCGCCGACACAGAATATCTCAGTCTCTTCGTTACTGTTGTTGATGAAGCCGTGAGGTACGTCGCTTGGCAGATATATGCAGTCGCCGGCTTTAACCTCAGCTTTCTCGTCGCCTACAAGGATTATCCCAGAACCCTTAACTAAATAATATATTTGCTCATGATCCTTGTGGACATGGGGTTTTATTTCAACCTTAGGCGGCACAGTGGTTATCCAGCATTTCCACATGGTTTGGAGACATTCGCTCTCAGGATCCTTATTTGAGCTATCATCTAAGCTCGCGCAGAAAAGATCACGGTAAATTGCTTCACCATGTTTTGGCACGGGAGCAACTTTATCCTTGCTCTGGATCTTTATCATGATCTCACCGCAAATAATTGGTGAAAGATATAACTTAAGAATTTAATTTTATTTATCGATAACCCGCCTCTCGCCTTAACCTATTTTATGGATGATTATTCCTTCACCATCTTTAACCCCGAAGAACTTTGAGGCGTTACCTTGATTTACCGCTATCTCAAGAAAATTGCAGCTTCCAATTATCGCGAGAGGCGTGCCGATTTCGGCTTCGCCGTAAGCCTTACAAAATCTCAGCAACATTTTCTCTTTTCCAAGTTCAACAAGTAGATTGCCGCTTTCTTTGATCCCAAGGAGCTTCAGATCTGAATACGTTATGTTTGTAATTAGATTTCCGAAGTCATCAATATGTATTATTTCGCCTCTAATGGAGCGGTCTAACACTTTAGGCCTAGCGAAACTAGGCATAATGGGATCAAATATTTCTGAACCCATCTCTGAGGGCGGAACACCTCTCGTTAAATACGCTGCAGCCGGCGCAAATATATCTCTCCCATGAAAAGTCCTCGAAATACTTTTGAGCATGTATTTCCTGTTCTCTACAACATATACGTGTCTAACGTTTTCTCTCTGAGCAGAAAGCATCAATAAACCATTGTCCGGACCCACATAGAAACTCCTCCTGGTTTCAACTATTATCGGCCGCCTTTCCGTGCCTACCCCAGGGTCAACGATGGCTACATGTACGGTTCCTTTTGGAAAGAATGGTGCTGCGCGTGCTAATAGGAAAGCTCCCATTCTAACATCGAATTTTCTAACCTCATGGCTTATGTCAACTATATGCGCGTTTGGAGATATCGAAAGTATAACGGCTTTCATCTCAGCAACGTAAGAGTCTCTAAGGCCGAAATCTGAGAGTAGAGTGATTATTGGGCGTTTGGGCAATCGTTTTCACCGATTAGTTTTCACTCGAAACCATGCCACATTTCTGCAACTAGGCTTAAAGCGTCTTCTTTAGATATATTTCTTGGGTTTCTCTGAATTAGACGCGTGAAAGTTAACAATTTGCCTGCGATTTTCCTAATATCACTTTCAGGTACACCTATATCTTTCAGGCTTCTAGGCATGTTAAGATCCCTCAGCAGATTCAAAAGCTTATGTAGAATCAGCTCCCCAAGACTGTCGCCCGCAACCTTTTCTCTAGGGAGCCCAATGGCTTCAGCAATTTGAGGAATTTTATGAGAAATTGCTGGCATATTGAACTTAAAGGCGTATGGTAGGGCTAAACCGCAGGAGACGCCATGCGGCACCCTATAGGCTACGGAGAACGAGTATGCGAGAGCGTGTCCTAAACATACCCATGAGTTCGCAAACGCCATGCCGGCCATTAAAGATCCTAAACTCATGTTGACTCTGCTCTCCAAATCACCGCTACTATAGGATCGCGGCAGGTATTCACATATTATTTTGATGGCTTGCAGGGCCAACGCGTCAGTTAATGGGTTAGCGTTGACCGCCATCACTGCTTCAAGCGCATGGCTCAACGCATCCAAACCAGTTGAAGCTGCTATTTTTTGAGGCATACTGAGAGTTAGCTTAGGGTCTACTATTGACGTGTCGCTAAGTAGGTATGGGCTTATTATCGCCGACTTTACCTCTTCCTCCTCTAATGTTATAACAGCGACCTTAGTAACCTCCGAACCAGTCCCAGCCGTCGTCGGCATAAGGATCTTTGGCAGTCCAGGTTTCTTGACTAGATCTACACCAACATAGCTCCTCATTAAACCTGGATTAGTCACGGCTATAGATGCGACTTTAGCCATGTCTAGCACGCTGCCTCCCCCAACTCCAACAACTATATCGTACTTACCGTTTCTAGCGAACTCAGCTATGCTCTCGGCCACTTCTAGACTGGGTTCCGCCTCGACATCGCTGAACACTTCGAAAGCTAGACCTTCATCTGAAAGAGCCTCCTCAACCTCTCTAGTGACGCCAAGAGCTCTTAGATTATTATCTGTGACAAGTAAAACTCTGCTTCCGTTGAGCGCTTTAACCTCAGATCCAACAGTTTCAGATGAATTAATCCCTAAGATTATTTTCCTAGGAAACTGAAAAATGTAGGTTTTTTCCATCAAGGCGTTTAGATCCATGGATATCCCTTCATTTGACTTAAGGTGAGACTTTGGATATAAGGGTTTAATCGCTTCTTTATGGTGGGAGAGGCTCCTCCCCATCTATTTTAATATCTATGATTGCGGTTTCACCGCGTCTCGTAGCCCTTAACCCATCTTCTAAAGCTGATTTAAGCTGATTAGGCGTCTCAACGCTTATTCCATGGCAGCCGAACGCTTCCGCAATATCCGCGAACGATGGGTTTCTAAGATTGACGGAGAGGAATCTTCTGCCATAGAGTTCTCTTTGACGATGCTTTATCGTGCCTAGAGATCCATCATTAAAAATGCATATTAATATGGGCGCGTTCTCCTGAATGGCCGTCGCAACCTCATGCATGCTCATATAAAAGCCTCCATCACCGCATATGGCGACGACGCTTCTATTGTCGTCTTTGAGGGCTAACCTACATGCTATGGCTGCTGGTATAGCGTATCCCATGGGTCCAAAGCAGCCGGACTGTATCCAAGTGTGCGGCTCATAGATTTCTAGGAATGTTGAAGCCCACATCTTATTGTTCCCCGCATCTAGGGTGAATACGGTTTCTTTACTGCATGTCTTCCGGATTTCAGCGCATACCCTTTGTGGTTTTATCGGGCTTCTCTCCGAGAACATCTCAGAGTAATGCTTAGATCTTCTCCACTCTTCTCTAACGAGCTCTATGTATTTGAGCCACTCTTCGCGCCTATCTCCTCCAAGATATTTCAGCTTCTTGGTTCTCTCCAGCATTTCGGACAAAACCTTTTTTGCATCGCCTACGATGCCGACCTCGGCGCGATAATTCCTGTCAATAATTTCCGGATCTATATCAATGTGAATCAACCTTGCGTCTGGATTTATGTTGCTCCACATCTTCGTGCTTAAGGCGGCGAACCTGCACCCTACAGCCAATATCACGTCGGCTTCAGACACAATCTTATTGCTAAACGTGGAAGCATGCACGCCAATTCTTCCAACAGAGAGTGGATGATCCTCCGGGAATGAGCCTCTGCCATTAAATGTTGTAGCAACCGGAATATTCAAGCACTCTGCTAATTCTCTGAGCTCCCTATGCGCCCGGCTGGAATAATGCACGCCGCCACCTGAAACGATAACCGGCCTAAAAGATTCGATGAGAAGATTGAGCGCAGCGTCTATGGCGAGGGGATCGCCGCAGGGTTTAAACGTGGAGAAAATATGTGAAGCTGCTCTTGAAACCTCTTCCTCATTATAGTCTACATGCTGGCTTTGAATATCCACTGGCAGGTTCACGTGCACTGGCCCGGGTCTACCAGACACAGCTATCCTAACAGCCCTCTTCAGCGTCTCAACAGCTTTTTCCGGCTTAACCAGCATAGTAGACCATTTAGATATTGGGGAGAAAAGCAACACATGGTCGATTTCCTGAAAGGCCCCCTTACTTAGGTGACTTAAGGGTTGCTGTCCAGTAAGAACTAGTATAGGTGTGCTATCAGTCCACGCGGTTGCAACCCCCGTTAACAGGTTTGTTGCGCCCGGCCCACCTGTTCCATCGCAGACCCCTAGATTTCCGGTAAATTTTGCGTACGCGTCAGCCATGTAAGCCGCCGACTGCTCATGTCTAACAAGCACATGTCTTATTGATGAGGAAAAAAGGCTGTCGTATAGCGGGCAGGTTTGGGAGCCGGGCAAACCAAACATGAGGTTCACACCAATCTTCTCTAAAAACCTGACTATTACCTCTGAAACCTTCAAGTTTACGCTCACCGCAAACTACTAAAGAATCAGATCCTATTTAGCCTTTTAATCCACGCCTACCCTATAGCCCATAGGAAAAGATAAATTGCGCCCGAGTCATCTTTATAATAGAGCTTGGAACCATGAGCGTCAGCGAAAAATATAAGAGTTTTCTGGAGATTGAGGCGAGAAAAGCTCCCCTCGAGAAGAAACGTCTAGATGACGGCGAGCGTTTTTTAATATCTTGGTGGGATAGAACGGATAAGGTTATAGTTGAGAAAGGCTCCTCAGATATAATGGATTCAATATATTTAGGCGGGGATTTATCGAAAACAGTTATCATAGATCAAAAGGTCGCGAAGATACTTCGAGAACGCCTCCATGATTTAGAGGAGGAGAACCTCCGACTTCGCAGGCAGCTTAGAAGGATGAAAATTATAATATTTGGGCTTACGACAGCAACACTTGTAGCCGCATTCTTAGCCTTACTTTAGGAGGGAGCGAAGTGCCGCGGGATCTGCGAAATAAAGTGGTGGAGTTGGAGAGGGAGATAGCGAACCGTTTTGTTGCGAACAGGGAAGCCATTAGGGCGCTCGTGTTAAATCAGCTGCATCCGCGTTCAGCGTCCCTTATACGTGCGCCACGGGGCGTTGGAAAATCAACGCTTATGCTTTTACTGCTTAAGGGCATAACGGGTGACGATTTTGTCGTTGTTTTAGGGGCATCCGAAGTTAAGAGAGGCGAGGTCGTTGGTAGGCTCCATATACCGTCGCTTGAGAAGGAGGGGGTTGAACGGGTTCTTTGGGCCGCTTTCGTCAAGAGCCGTGGGAAAGGCATCGATGAGCTAAACCGCCTAAACCCCTATACGACGGCTAATATACATCACTTGATGCAGTTCGGTGAGGTTTGGGCTTATGGACAGAAATCTAGGGTTGACGATTATGTTTTAATCGCAAACGAGAACCCTTCGGACGCAACTTCATTTATTCATCCACCCCCATTCTACGACAGGTTCGATATATGCGTTTTTCTAAGAACATTAACGCTCAGCGAGAAATTTCAGCTTCAAGAAATGCTGGAGAGATACGATTGGAACTTGGTTGAATCTATGCCGCAAATACTTTCTTTTGATGAGCTTCAGGAAATTAGAATGGAGGTTGCGGATGTAGAGCTGGATGCGGAGTTAACCGGATACATTAACTTGATGGTTAGAGATTTCCAGTCATGTGTACGCGATAAAGAGAATTCTGAGATTAAGCCGCCGACACTTTGTGAAGGCTGCCACTTTATACGTGAGGTATGTGGGATAGTGAAAGAACCCGTGAGCGAGCGAGCCACAGTAGCCCTCATAAACCTCGCGAAAGCATTTAAATGGCTTTACGGAAAATGCGATGTCGACGATTTATTCCAGATGGCTTTATGGGTTTTCCCGCATAGACTAAATTTGATTCGGACAAGGAACATCTTAGTGGATCTGCAGAGCTTACTTGAAAGAGAAAGGGTGAAAATGGAGAATAGGCGGATAAGGAGGCAGTGGGCTCTACTTAATGAAATGATGAAGGGTTTCGACCCATCAATATATAAATTAGCTAGGGAAGCCGCCGTTGAAGATGTCGTCTTCGCTGAAGAGCTTATGAAGATTGAGGATAAGTGGATCAGCGAGGGTTTACTCAAGCGGGGCGAGGATATGGCGACGCAGATGGGTTGGCGCGTACACTACGGTAGTCATATTTATGATCGATGGAGGCTAAGGTAGTGGAGGATCGATTTAAACACGTGATAGAGGCTTTTAACCAAGCGTGGGTAGAGCTCTATTGTCCGCCCGTTAAGCTTACCGTTGACGATAGAATGCCTAAAGGCTCTAGGGTTTTTTCAGCCCTTAATGGGAGAGTCTTTGTGAACCCGAGAATTATTCCTGAGGGCTGCGACCCATACAAATATCTGCTCTGGTTTTTTCGCCATGAATTGGCGCACGTCCACTACTGTCCATATGACGCTAGAACAGTATATAGTCTAGAAAAAGCCGCCTTCAATGTTACCGGAGACTGGGATCTCGCTTACCTAGCCACGCATCTTTTCGCCGACCTCCAAATTAACGTAAATTATCTTCCAAGGAGATTCGGTGAGATCCCATACTTCATGAAGATCCTGAAGAAGGCTTCTTCTCTGCTCGAGCTTTTACTCCAAGAAGTCTATGTTCAAATAAACCCGATCCGCAAACCATCCAGCAAGGTTCTTGAAAACATCTCTAAAGAGCTTTTAGCAATAATATGGCTTAGTAAGCCATGGCATACAAAGGTTCAAATGATAGCGGTGGTGCTCTCAAAATTGAGAGGTATTTCCCCAAACATATTCTCGAGGAGAAGAGTGGAGAAAAGTTTACGAGATGGCGTAATTACAGTTAGAGAGGATCTTTTACCGAGCTCGTTGAGAAGTTTCGAGGAGATTTTAGGCGAAATAGAAAGCGTCTCTGATGCCGAGAAGTTTTTTAAGCAATGGATTAAGCCCCGTTTGCCCTCTGGGGAAAGGGAGAAGTCAAAAAGAATTTTTGAGAAAGAGCTCGCCTCCCATAAGGCAAGACTAGGAAAAATTAGGGAGGGTGGCATGGGCTACGGGGAAGGAAAACAGGAGAAAACAGTTAAATCTCTTAAAAAGCCTGATCGCTGTTTCGCTCTAGAGGAGCCGCGTCTCCCGAGCTCTCTCTCGAAACCATATGAAAACATAAACTCAAAAATCTTCGATGATGCGTTTTGGAAAAGACTCTGGTATAAGTCTAGGGCTGAAAACATAATTATACATTATTTATCCGAGAGCAGGATTAGGAAGCCTGTTTGGGCCGTCGTAAAGTATCCCGACGACTGGTATATTGAGGACGATATTGAAGACTTAGATTTGGACATAAGTCTTGACGAGGGGCCGCTGATACCTGAACTCACAACTTTAAAGTGGGTTGAGGAACCCGCTTTCCACGGTCAATCCTTGGTAACCGGTTATGTTCCATCAGAAATAACCATTCTAGATGCAAGCCTAAGCATGTCAAAAATACATGATGAGGCAGCCATAGCAGCTTTCATCGCCTACTTAGCCGCCCATAAAGCTGGTGGGCGAACGTCGACGGTAACTTTTTCAACAAGATATGTTTCCGCATCTTGGGATTCGCCGAGCGAATTAAAGGAAATGGTGCTTTCGATGGCTTTCGATGAATATACGGTCTTTCCAATCTACGAAGTTAGAAGATTGATATTGGAAAGCGGCGGCAACTGCTTTATAACTATCATTACCGACTGCGGATGGCAGAATATTGAGGAGGCTTTGCCGGTCATTGAGGACGCTTCGAATCTTGGGCATAAGGTGGTCATATTCATTCTTCCCGGCGGGGAATACCCCGATAAAATCAACTTGTTAAGAAGATGCTCCGGTGTGAAGATATATGACGTTAAAAAACCAGAAGAGGGTCTCAAAAACCTTGTTCTCCTTGAATCCATTAAAACCTATAAGACTTTTCTATCCTAGCAGATTTTTAGGACAATGCTAGTAGCGAGGGAGCGCAGTGAAGTCGGTTAGAGATCTGGGTGAAAGAGAGATAATAAAAATTATCATAGAGAAACTCAACTCTATGAGCGACATGCCTATACCCTTCGGAGACGATGTGGCGGCTATCCGCCTTGATGATGAAAGGCTAATCGTTGCGAAAGCCGATATGCTTGTTGGCAGAACTGACGTTCCACCGGGCATGAGTTTTAGGCAGGCGGCGAGGAAAGCTATAGTTATGGGCGTCAGCGACTTTGCGGCCAAGGGTGTTAAGCCCCTAGCCGCCCTCGTTTCTCTGGGTTTACCGTCCAGCTTAACTGAGAGAGACATAGAGGAGATAGGTTTAGGCTTGAGTGAAGGGGCAAAAGAATATGGCGTTTACATTGTGGGTGGAGATACAAACGAAGCATCAGACCTAGTGATAGACTGTTTAATGATAGGGTTATGTGATGCGAAGAAAGTTGTCAAGCGGAGCGGGGCTAAGCCGGGCGATATACTTGCGGTGACAGGATATTTTGGAAAAACGTCCGCTGGGCTTAGAATACTGCTTGAGGGTTTGAGTCCACCAGCTCATGTAAGGAAGCCGCTGGTCGAGTCAGTCTTGTTACCAAAAGCCCGTCTTAGAGAAGGCTTAATTCTAGCGGATCTGGGGGCATTGACGGCGTCAATAGATTCAAGTGATGGCTTAGCGTGGAGCCTTTATGAGCTTTCGGAGGCCAGTAAAGTTGGGTTTCTTATTAGGAATATTCCGATAGCGCCGGAAGTAAAGTGGTTTGCTGAGGAATATAATCTTGACCCAGTCAACTTAAGCCTTTATGGTGGGGAAGAATATGAGCTTGTCGTCACGGTTAAACCCAACATGTTTGAGAGGGCGAAAGAGGCTCTCGGCAGCATTGGAGTGCAACTGATAGAGGTGGGCGAGGCTATAGGTGAGAGGGAAATATGCATGGAGGTCAATGGGAAAAGGGTTATTGTAGAGAGGAAGGGATGGGAGCACTTCAAGTCGATTTGATTTTAGCGTCCCGTAACCCTTATTTAAGCCGAAGCTATATAACTTATTTAGGAGGCGGGCAGACCCCGGAATGTTGATTTCAACAACGAATAGTTTCAGAGAAATCTCCTACGTCTCCGCTCTACCCTTTGGAGGTAGAGCCTATGCGGAGAGAACGGATACTCTTCATGATCACGCTGAGCACTCTGAGTTCCTTAGGGGCGGGTCTGCTTGGCTCAATATATACAATATTTGTTCTTAATCGATTCCCCGTCTCAACATTAGACATAGGCATTCTTCTAACCATTTTTGGCATATCATCTGCAATTTTTAAGATGGTGGCCGGCAAGATGATAGATATTTACGGAAATAAAGTTATTTTCTTAGTAGGCGTCACGCTTGGCGCTTTATGCTCACTAGCATATATTTTCGCCTACGAACTCACGCATCTATACCTAATAGAATTTTTCCTAGGGCTATCATACGCCCTACAGGATCCGGCGCGGCTAGCACTTATTGTTGAGGTATGCAGCAGAAAGAGGAAGGGGCTAATTATAGGATTATCTGAATCCGCGTACGACATTGCCGGGTCCCTTGCAGCCTTCGTTGCCGCAGTGATAGTCAGCGTAGTCGGCTTTGAGCCGGTCTTCATCATGTGTTCCGGCTGCCAGATAATGGCTGGAATTATGGTTTTAAGGTTGAGGGGAAATATTTGAAGCGGAGGGAGGATTTCGTATACTGGTTGGGCGACACGCTCTACTTGAATATTACTAATCGCTGCTCCAACAACTGCTACTTCTGCTTTAAAAATTATTGGAGCGGCATAGCTGGCTTCAACCTCAAGCTCAGCGAAGAACCCAGTGTTAACGAGATAGTTGAAGACCTAGAGCGACATATCTCAAGGAGAAAATGGAGAGAGACCGTTTTCTGCGGCTTCGGTGAGCCAACTATTAGGCTTGATTGCCTACTGGAAATTGCAAAATGGATCAGGGAGCATTTTCTCTCCCTTAGGATTAGACTGGATACGAATGGGCACGCTCTCCTACTTAACCCCGGAAGAAACGTTGTAGAAGAGCTTAAGGATTCAGGTGTTAACGCGGTGAGCGTCAGTATAAATGGGCATGATGAAGAAACATATAATAGGATTTGTAGACCGGTTTTCGCAAATGCCTATAAGAGCGCCATTGAGTTCGTTAAAGTCGCTAGGGATGCGTCTCTCGATGTGGAGATTACGGCGGTGATGCTTCCGGAGATAGATATATCTAAGATTCAGGATTTGGCTTCAAGCCTAAAGGTTAAGTTTAGAGCAAGAGAATATATCCCCTGCTTCTACTGACGCTTCTCCTCCTCAATAACTTCGAATATCTGTGAAAGATTGTCTATCTCATATTTTGCGCAAGCCTCTGGAGACTCAGGTTCCTCAACGCAGTGATCGCCTCTCCTAAGTCTTACACTTATTAACCCCACTTTGTTCGCGTTTTTTATAGCCTTGTTTAACCTGCTGCTCACATATATGGCTTCATGAGGTTCAACATTTAATTCCCTGAGACATCTTCTGAAAACTTCGTCGGTTAATTCCAGGGTTCCACATTCTTCGGATATCACAACTGAATGAAATAGGTGATGAACCCCGAGATGTATCAGCTTCTGCCATTCCTTAACAGCTAAGCCATCGGAGATAACACCCAGCTTATATTTGTGGTCACGCAGTTGAATCAAGGTTGGAACAGTGTCGGGGAATGGTTTAAGATACGCTTGACTGGTTTCTCGATAAGCGACAACTCCAGCCGCTATAACCCTCGGGTTCCATCTTAACCCTAAACGCTCGAGAAGCTTATCAAAATGTTTACCGTAATGAGCACCATACTCGTTAACTATCTCTTCAAGCCTCTTATATCCTGTTTCAACATCTATTGGGAGACCCGCCTCAATCATAGCTCTTATAGCGTTAAGTCTCGCCATCCTCATCTGTAGAGAAGAATCGTAAAGCGTATCTTCAATATCGAAAGTTACAGCCTTTATTCTCACTCTACTTCACCACCTTCACGAGCTTTTCCGGCTTATCCGGGTTTAAACCTTTAAAGATGGCCACATAATATGTGAATAATTGGAGTGGAACAATAAATATTATTGGAGAGAAAATTTTAGGCAACCCGTATGGAACGAAAAAAACATCATCAAAAAATTTGAGGAAAGCGTCAGAATTCTCGGTTTTCTCTAAAACGGAGATTACCTTTGCACCAAAACTCCTGAAGCTTCTCGATAACTCAATGTAATCATTAACTTCTTCCATTGGGGAAATTAATATCATAAGCGTTCTCTCATCAACAAGCCTTATTGGACCATGAAGAAACTCCCGCGTCGCGAATCCCTCAGCAAAAACCATGCATGTCTCTTTAAGCTTTAAGGCGGTTTCTAGGGCAGTAGCGTAATTTGGCCCGCTGCCTAAGGCGAATATTAAGTTTTTGTCCTTATATTTTGTGGCTGTCTCACGAATATTCTCCCTATAAAACTTGAGTATTTCTTCGACTAAAAGCGGAACCTTAAAGAATTTTTCTCTTAAAATGCTAATGTCAGTTTCGCTCTCTTTAAACGCAGCTAATTCGATGGCAAACATTAAGACGGCTGTAAGTTGCGCCACATAGGTTTTTGTTGCCGGAACAGCGATCTCCTTGCCTGACCTTGGAATTATTACGTAGTCTGCTAGGTTTGCAAGCGAGCTTCCAGGAGTGTTCGTTACTGCGAGAACTCTCATTTTCCTCTTAACCGCGTATTTAACTGCATCAATAATGTCGGAGCTCTCCCCTGATTGGGATATAGCCACTACCAGAGACCTTCGTGAAATGCTTGGCGGTACCCAACGTTGGAACTCCGAAGCCGGTATGGTGCTAGACGCTAAATTCGTGAGACTTGAGAGCGCATATTGGGCCACTAGCCCGGCATGATAGCTTGTTCCGCTACCAGTTATGTACACTATATCGAAAACTTTAGACGCGATCTCGCTGGCCACGTTCTTTATGTTATCTCGCTCCTCCTCAATAGTTCTTCTAATTACTTCCGGTTCTTCCAGAACCTCTTTTAACATGTGATGATCAAAGTATTCGGTGAAAGTCAGATTAAAGTCCCCCAGTAGAGTTAGAGTCACCTTTGCTCATAATATATTAATCCTTCTCGCTCAAGCTTCTTCTGCAGGTTCTCCACAGCCCTATATACGTCCTCCTCTTTCTTAGCGCCCGTACAAACGAGTTTTCCACTCGCAAACAGAAGTATAACAACCTTAGGATCATCCATTCGGTAAATTAGACCTGGGAATTGCTCCGGCTCATACATCGTCTTACCTAGAACGTAAGCTGACTTTTCTAGATCAATAACACCATTTAAATTTGCAGAGGCCACAATATTCTGAATTTTTAATTCCGGCTTACCAACTATCACTATTCCGCTCTTCTTAAGCTCCTTAATAACCCTCATGACCGCCCTACGGGCTTCTCTCTCAGATTTCGCACCTGTGCAAACCATCTTACCAGAGTTAAAAATCAACGTTGCAGTTTTAGGTCTCTTTAATCTAAAAACTAGCCCTGGGAATTGCTCAGGGCGATATTCTACTCCGGGATAACCCTTGACAACAGCGTTTAAGTCTATTCTCTGATTTAGTGTTGCGGATGCAACCACGTTTTCTATTCTAACTTTGACTTGTGTTTGCTGAGACATTAAATGGCATCCCCCAACATGTATTTAACAAGTAACTTGAACTTTCTATGTTATGGGATATATTTATATTTATTTTCCACAGAATTATTTTTGACTAGAACTGTTGCCTCTATTGCCTATTCTCTCCTTTATTAGATCCCAGTTCTCTGATATTAAGAGAACCACTATTAAAATGGCTATAATCACTATTCCTCCCTCATTACCCAAATATATCCTAAAGTAGCCTAGGTAGGGTATTATGAAGATGACTTTACCATATATGCCATCCTCCCACACTATCCACGGATCCTCGCTCCAGTTATTGTCCCCCTTGGTTCTAAAGAACCACATCTTCCTTCCTTCATCATACCCTTTATATATTGCCCGATGAACTATGGGGGTGGATCCACCCCTCGGATCCTTAAAAACAATTATGTCACCGTACTTTGGATCCGCGTGGATATCTTCACCTCTCAATCCACCTTGAATAATCAACAGGTCTCCTCTACTAATTGTCGGCCACATGCTCCATGATTCCGGTGTAGATAACGGGTACTCTGTCCTTAAAATTACGGTGAGAATTTTGTGGGCGAGGAAAACGCTTACGATTAATATGGTGAACATGAGTAAAGTTTTAAACATCCTATTGTTCCAGACACGCTTGGCTTTACTCGGCAAATCGCTCAACTCACATTAATCCCCTTGTCAATCTATTCTTCTTCTCACTAAAATATCTTTTAGGATAAAAACCTATCTATGGAGCATTATGTAATCAATTCTCTGGGAGCGCCTTCCTCGCAAAAACCATATATCCGGTATGACCGGTCATTAAAGTCTCTGGCCGAGTCTTCCCTTTCTCAACCCTTATTCTTCTTACAAGGCATTCTATGGTCTCTATATTTGCGAAATTATTCATCTTTAGCTCTTCGACAGTTCTTATTACTTGATCTATCGTTGGGCTGAACGATATGAATGAGCCGCTACCCTTCAACGCTCTATACGCGTGAGGGACAACAAGCCAAGGCTCCGCCATATCTAAAACGACAGAATCAACGTTACTCTCATCTATCCCCAACGTTATGTCCTTACTCTTTAATTCAACATATTCCAGTACACCGGCCCTCTCTAAATTTCTCCGCGCAATCTCGAGAAGCTCGCTTCTAATCTCATAGCTATGTACTCGCCCATCGGGCCTTACATAACTTGCCAACACTGTTGTTAGGGCTCCAGTTCCAGTTCCAGCCTCAACAACTCGGCTTCCGGGCTGTATGTTGCCGAATAAAATTATGAGCGCCATATCCTTGGGATATATTATCTGCGTACCCCTAGAGCTCTTAAATATATAGTCCCTTATGCTCGGCTTAAACGCAATAAATTCAACTCCAAGACTGCTCTTCACACGTGTGCCAAACTCCTTACCGATAAGGTCATCAATTTTCACAAAACCCTTATGCGTGTGAAGAACCTTCCCCCTCTCCGCCTTCACCATATACGTCCTCTTATCATCTAGATATAGTAAAACGTAGTCGCCCTCTCTAATCCCATTGCTCAAAGAGATCACGCTCTGATAAAATTATCAGGAATATTTCATTTATTAGCTAGCTAATTTATTATTGGGAAAAATATTTATCATTCATAAAAATTAACTAATGATTTAAGCCTTAGGCCCCGGTGGCTTAGTGGTTAGAGCAGCGGCCTCGTAAGCCGCGGGTCGCGGGTTCAAATCCCGCCCGGGGCTCCAAGAAAACTTCCCCGATTTTTAAAAGAAACTTAAAATAAGCTTTTCCGGGAGAGCAGGAATCTGCGGGATAGGGCAGTACTAGGGTTAACCCTAATTGTTTTATGAACCATTTCAGATGCGGTTTTCTTCGGCAGCCATAATAGTGAAATAGCCAAAGTTTTTAAGCAATATTCTGTGATTAGGTAGGTGTGGCTATACGAGCCCACCCTTCCTTCTCTGGGGTGAAGGGTTGATCTTTCACGGCTAGAATTCCACCCTCTGCTTTGGCCGGGATAACATTATATTTTAGTTCTGAAATCGATTTTAGATGTCGAGCATATTGGTTGGCGCGTTGTAGGTGGAAGGGTTGAGGGAGCTCCATAGGGTTTCAGATGTTCTGCCCGAAGTCCTAAAGTTTCTCAGTCCTCCGGGTGAGGTTGAGGTTCCCGTAGAGGGTTCTTTGGGAAAATATTCGTCTGAGACAGTAGTCTCCAGCTTTAAGCTTCCGCCTAGACCTAAATCCGTCATGGATGGTTATGCTGTCCGCGCTCTTGACATCGAGTCAGCCTCACCCATCTCGCCCGTTTCACTGAGGCTTTTCGACGCTTATGCTAGGCCTGGGCTGAACACTAATATTGTTTTAGAGCCCGGCTCAGCTGTCAGGGTTGAGACTGGCGCTCTGCTGCCCGTTGGCTCCGATACTGTGGTGCCGTTGGAGGACGCCGTTGAGGAGGGCGATAGGGTTCTTGTGTTGAAGCGTTCAGCCAGATATGAAAATGTTTCGCTGCCTGGGGAAGAATACGATGAGGGCATAACCATAGTCTATAGGGGTTGTAGAGTCGCACCTCAGGCCATAGCTGGATTGATTTTAGAGGGTAGGGTTAGGGTTAAAGTCTTCGATCTGAGAGCGAGGGTTCTAAATGTCGGGGACGAAATCGTAGGAGGCACGTATTTTAGACCGTTCACTCAGGAATTTGTCGCCGCATGGCTTAGGTGGCATGGCCTCATCGTGGATGAAGTGTCCATGGTCGGAGACGAGGTTGACGCTATATCCGGGTGGCTCAGAAGAGACGAGACACATTATCTTTCAGTGCTAGTCGGGGGGACGTCTATGGGTAAACATGACCATACTATTAGGGCGATAGAGGGCATAAAGCCGGAATATCTTGTACATGGATTCGCTATTCAGCCGGGTAAGACCGCCTGCCTAGCGGTAAAGGACGGCAAACCTATACTGGCTTTGAGCGGCCTTCCCGTAGCCGCCATGTCAACCCTAGAATACCTCTTGAAGCCTCTTTTAAGGGGTCTAGGCTTAGAGATACCGGAATACCCTAAGGTTAAAGCTACGTTAACCCGTAGGGTCACTGTGAAGATGGGTGTTAAAGGCTTTGTGCGCGTGAGAGTTTATGATGAAGGCGGCAGAACGTATGCTGAGCCACTCATGACGGGCGGGTCTGGAGCATTAGCTAGCCTGCTTAAGGGCAACGGGTTTGTAGAGGTTCCGGAGGATTTAGAGGGCTTCGATGAAGGGTGTGAGGTTGAAGTTAACCTCTGGGGTCGGGGTGGCTCGCCTTGACTGAACGCAAAATTTATCGTAGACTGGTCTCAGTGGATGAGGTTATACCGATTCTCGAAAGATATAGGCCTTTAGAGCCTCTGGGTGAACTGGAGCTTCCTCTAAGCGAAGCTTTAGGCAGGGTGTTAAGCCGCAACGTGTACTCTAAGGTGAATTATCCACCGTACACTAGGTCGCTTATGGACGGATACGCGGTGATAAGCGATGACCTTGTGGGCGTATATGAGGATAGGCCTAGAAAGCTGAAGATAGCGGGTCAAATATCGGTCGGCGAAACCAGGGTCATTAGGATTAACAGGGGTGAGTGCGTAGAAGTTTCTACAGGGGCTATCATACCCTACCCGGCTGACGCTGTTGTTCCAGTAGAGTATACTAGCGTTGAGGGCAACTACGCGTTTTTCTATAGGAGCGTGGCTAGAGGCGAAAACATAGATCAAATTGGATCAGACTTCTCCGAAGGGGAGGTTGCCGCCTGGAGGGGCGAGATGGTTACGCCCCTATTGGCATCTATGCTGGCCGCTCTGGGAGTTAGCAGAGTTCACGTGTATAAGCCTGTGAAGGTTGGTATATTGCCAACTGGAGATGAGCTTAGGGCTCCGGGCGAACAGTTAGATTACGGCTGTATATATGACTCTAACTCCCACCTCGTGTATGGTTACGCTAAACTTATGGGTGCAGATCCAAAGATTTATGAAAGAGCTCCGGATGATAGGGGGGATTTGGAGGATCGGCTTTGGAGAGCGATTGAAGAGAACGATCTGGTAGTCACTATAGGGGGGACATCCGCTGGTCTAGAAGACTTAGTTTATAGGGCTTTATCTAGGCTTGTTCCAGGCCTAATAGTTCACGGCGTCAGAGAGAGACCGGGTAGACCATTAGCTATAGCTGTTCACGGCGGCAAGATAATATTGGGCTTGCCGGGTTTCCCGCTATCGTGTCTCCTAACCGTAAATCTATACTTTATGCCGATATTGGCGAGACTTCAGGGGGCTAAAGTATACGAGCACAAGTATATTGATGCGCGTGTGCCGATGCCCCTTAAAGGTGAGCCGGGCGTAAGGGTATTCGTGCCCGCTGTGTTGATGGAGCGTGGAGGATCTATGATGGCGTATCCTCTACCGGGGCATAGCGGTAGGGTGTCTTCTCTAAGCCTTGTGGACGGATACATAGTTGTGCCGGAGCATGTGGAGCATGTTCCAGCAAACTGTGAATTAAAGGTTTTGGTGAATCCGTTCTGGAGGCCGTGTGATGCGAACATAATTGGCAGTCACGATCCATTGCTCCAACATTTAATAGGCTGCATTATTTCGACTGAAAATATACGTATGCTTAACGTAGGTAGCATGGCTGGGCTACATGCCATTAAAATGGGCGTAGCTGATATGGCTGGGGTTCACTTACTTGACCGAGAGACGGGAGAATACAATGTACCGTTCATTAAGAAGATGGGTTTGAAGGAAGTATTGCTTATTAGGGGTTATTTACGTGAGCAGGGCTTTATATATAGGAGGGGTTTTACAGAGACATTGTCTATAAGCGATATAGTGGATAAAGAATTTAGTTTCGTTAACAGGAATCCGGGAAGCGGCACCAGGATTCTAATAGACCTATTGCTGGAGGAAGAGGCAAGACGAAGAGGTGTCGGGTCAGAGGAGCTGAAAAGTAGGGTTAAAGGGTATAATTTTGAGGTAAAGACGCATGAGGCCGCGGCGCACCTAGTTTTTAGAGGCGTGGTTGATGTTGCAGTGGCGGTCAGATATGTGGCGGAAAAATACGGCTTAGCTTTTACGCCCATAAACTATGAGAGGTACGATCTCGTGATAAGAAAAGATGCGCTCAGCAAAAAGATGATTGGGCGGCTCGTAGATGAGTTCAACGATTTAGCCAGAAGATTCATAAAAGATTTCCAAGGCTACAGGGTAGATGAGGAAACGGGGAGAAAGATAGAGTTCTGATTCAGCAAATTAAAATATTCCTAAAGGTTTTCTTAGGAACTCTAGTATCTCCTCAACTTCGCTAAGCCTGTTTTTTAGCGCGGCTAGATTGTTCTGCAGAGGGCTACACATCTTAATGTAGTCTTCCTCGCTTATTTCGCCGAGATTATAGGCTATTGTAACTCTCTCTATCTCTAGGTTAGTTCTCCTTATCTCCTCCTGTATCTGGCTTAGATATGGCTCTAAACCCACAGAGGTTGAGCGCAGAGCCTTAAACTTTTCATTAATCATGTTGAGATATTTTTGCCTGTACTCGCGATAGATTTCTTCGGTAAGCTTTCCCTTCTGCGCCTCTAAAATCCCAATTTTTCTATTAAGATCCTTTATCTCCTTAATCAACAGTTTCATCTCATCCAATATTTCATCCATAGTTTTCTGTTTCTTGGGCGCTTCCCTCACGATTCGCATCCTCAATTGCATGTCACGCCACGAGGAGAAACCAATCATGTGCGCCTCCAAATCGCGAAGTATCCTCTTAATCCGCTCATACTCCATGAAGGATTTCGGAAATATTATGGAGAGCGTCAAGACATCCTCGTTCCGTTCGCCCTTTAAGTTACATGGTATGAAGACGCTTTGACTGCCGCTCAAGACCACAAATGATATGTTGAATGAGCCGTCTCCGTATATTTCGCTCTTAATTGAATGCGGATCCACTAGGGATGAAGGCACTTTCCTAAGGATTTCCCTAGAGTAATCATATAGTAGTTCACTGCTCTGAAGAGTCTCCCTTATAGGAAGCTGAAAAACAGCGTTATCTCCCTCAACAATTATTTCGCCCAGTAGTTCGCGGGTTTTAGGCCTGCCCATTAAGCTTAAGCCTTGAGCTTTCACGGATGGCAGGTATCCTCCGAGGAAAACTGTGGCTACGCCGACAAGCAGGGCCACGAAGAATGAGAAGGGATTATATGGTATCCCCATTTTAAGCGGAGGAATAAGCGATAGTATTGTTGAGAGAATGTGGGTGCCGAAGAAGCCTATAAATGTTCCCAGTAATCCCATAAGTAAAGTTTCTACGAGAAATGTGAGAAGCACATTTTGAGGGTCTAGGCCCAGTGTTGCTAGCGTGAATAGATCTCTCTTCCTCTCCTCAAAGATTGATAATGCTGTTATGTACATCATTAAGCCCGCCACAAGCAGCGGAACAATATACTGAAGAACACCTGTACTTGAGATCTCAAGCCCCCATCTAACCAGAATCGCTAAACCGTTCTTGTTAGCTACTACGGGAAGCCCAAGCAGATACGCTAACTCCCTAGCGGCCTCCAGGGGGTCAAAACCCGATTTCACGATCACTGTGACTTCTGAAATGGCCATCGATGGATCTTCTATCGAATTTACTGGAAGCAAAACAGCATTCAGCAGCTCGGTGAAAAGCGGGCTGCCATCTATCCCCTTAAAATCCGAAAGCTGAGCTGGCTCAAATTTACCGACAACTCGAAAACGACCTAGATCCCTAGATCCAAGAGGTACCGCTCCGAACGGCGTCATAAGCGTTTCCTCTACGCTCAACATTACGTAGTCGCCGATGGCAACATCATATCTCGCTGGCAGGAGGGCAACCTTTTCGCCTCTAGAGAAGTCTTTCCAGAGCCCCCTTATATAGCGGGAGAAATTATAGTGTTTCTCCATAAAGATCGGGTCGACGCAAATCAAACTCGCTATTCGCGGGTTTTCTGCGCCGAAGCTGAAAAGCACAACGCGGGAAATATATGTCTCGCCGAGCGGCTCATAAGCCTTAACCCTCTCCACATACGTGACCTCATCACACCACTCCTGCTCCTCAATCCATTCGACGTCATGTGAGCTTAATCCAGCCGGCGTTACGGGATCCACGCTTATCTTTAAGCCTAAGACGTTTGTGCTGGGCCAAGAACCCTTCACTCTAGTCTCTCTTGCAGCAGATATATTCACGAAGGCTATTGCTGAGGACACGATTATCACTATGGTTATTAAAGTCAGTAATGTTCTAAGGGGTCTTCTCTTTAGGCTTCTTACACCTAACTGTAATGCGAGATCCGTTACTGGGGACCTCTTAATGGAGATGACCGTTGCTAAAAAATATATTAGCACACCTATGACAAATAAGCCTAAGAGGATTGTTGGAACATTTATCTCTGGGAGAGGTGAGCTGAAGGCGCTTTCAACCAATATGGCGCATGTAATCCTAGAGGATGGGTCTGTTAAAAAGAAGAACGCTAGCAGGGACGTAAACAGCGCGGCTTTCATCGCCGCCCGCTCTTTGTTTTTTGAGGGCTCATTAAAAATGAATCCTGAGAGTATGGAGGAGAGCCCGAAAACAAAAAGACTTATGCAGATGGTGCTTGCTAACGAAAAAGTTTTCAGATTTGACAGCCACTTTTCCAAGTCATTAATCCTGTTTATGAATAGCCTTATCCCGCTGAGGGCCGTGCTGTAATCTTCCTTCTCGTAGAGGCTCAGAATCCTGTCGAGCAGGCTTTCAAGAGCCGATTTCTCCTCTATCTCGCGGTCAAGAGATAAGCCAGCAGACTTCAGCCAATTGATTTCTCTGTCAACCAGACCCATCCTATAATTTCCATAGGATTTCGCCGCATGATACATCCAGTTTAGTGAAGATGTGTTCTCATCCACGACGATTTTGAGATTTGGGTAAACGTATTCCACTCTAGTTTTAGGCGCATGGTATATGAGCGTGCTATAGCCAACCGGAATAAAGTAAAGACTTTCATAAACATCCCTTTTCACCTCATCCTCGGGGACAGCTTTAGCAGCCATCTTTATGCCGATCACCGATCTTTCACCAGTTATCGGATCACAGTCTGAAATCGAGACTAATTTGCCTCTAAGGGCCCAGCAATCAACATTAACTACTGCGGTTCTCTCGAAAAATTCATGTTCAACCGTAATCTGCATATTTGAGAATTCAACCTGTCTAGACTTATACTGCGCTGAAAACGGTATGTCTTCAAGAAAAACGTTGTTAACCTTAATCGGAATATAGTCGCCCGACAAGACTAAATCAGTTAATCTTAATGGTGTAGATAAATCCTTAGCGGAGAATTCTCCTAAAGGAACAACTATTATTCCAGTTTCATTACTTACGTAGGGTCCCAGCTCGAATCTTCCTTTAGGCGTAGATATTTTAATTGAGACGGAAACATTGTTGAGAGGGTTGTCAGACCGATACTCTCTTAAAGAGAATCTCAGCCAAACTTGAACGTTTCCATCGTAGCATTCAACTTTACTGGAGCATGCAATTAAGGAGAATGCGATGAGGGAAAGCGTTGCTAAAATCCATAAAGCCGGGTTTATGTTACGTTTATTCTTCATCTGCGCCTTCTTCCTCCCAACTCTATAAGTTTCGTCTCATACTCCTCCTTAAGTTTCCTATATATCTTGTATTCCACTAAACCGCTACTGTACATTGATTCAAGTCGCGATAGCATGTTTTGGTAGCGCCTATATTCCAGCGGCTTCCTAAGTTTATTCCGCTCTATCACTAAGGACAGGATAAGTAGGGGGAAAGATAACAGGAATATTAGAGCCCAAACATTCGAGTGCACGTTGCATTGTATTGCTCCGCTGTAATTGTCAGACAAGTTAATGGTGATTTTACCATAGTAGATCCCGCTCACACAAGTCAACTCATACGTACCGAAAGGCAAGAAAAACGTGATGAAACCATTATCGTCAGCCTCAATCTCCCCTACACTCACGGTTCTCCTAGAAATTATTTTCGAGATAAATATTTTTGAGCGGGGTAGAGATTCGCCTAGGGGACCTTTAACGTGCAGTGAGACTTTAAAGACCGATGTTCTTATTCGCAGTTCTCTGACAGATCTAGTGTTCACCACGCCGGAAAAAATTTGTGTATCCATCCAATCAACGAAAATCGTGTAGTTGCCGATGTATAGGTTCTCGAATTCTATGCTTCCATAATCGTCAGTATAGCCTTTAAAAAGCAGATGGCCGGCACTATCCTGTAAGAGGACGGACGCGTTTGAAAGAGGATACTCTATTGGCGCGGATGTAACGACGCTAATCTTTAGAGATGCTCTGTCGCATTTTATGGTTATGTGTTTTGGTTCATAGACTTCCAGCGTATTTTCACCGATTGTTTTACCGCTTTTAACCGTAATCCTATATATTCCGCCCCAAACACCATGAAAAAGCGCTGTTCCATTTTCATCCGTTCTAGCTAAATTCACAAGCTGCCACTCTTCATGGGCGCCCCCTTCGGTAGAGAAACCCGCTAAGCCATAGAGGAGAACTACTGCCCCTCGCACATATTTCTCTTCTTGATCAATACACGTAACCTCTAAGGCGTAAGATTGCATGTTGATAGTGATGGTTTTAGATTCTTCAATATGTATTCTATGAGAGCTGACGATATTATTGTCGGCTTTAACTATGACTGTGTATAATCCTTTTTTGAGATTCGCATCTAAACGCCCAGTATCGTTTAGCGCCCAGCTCAATATTAGGCTGCCATTCAAGTCGTATATGGAAACAGTTAAATTATTGGGGATAATCTTTCCATCCCCGCTACTTATCACCAAAGTCACGTTTACATTGGTGTTTTCTGCGCTATTATATTTTGATAGAGTTGAGCATAATGCTGTTAACGGCGCCATGCAAAGCACTAAAAAGAATATGGCATTCATCAGTATTAGAATCGTTTTAGCTAATGTTTTTCCATCACACGCCAATATTTTGCCTATCCTCCCTCAATAACTCAGTTATCTTAAATATTTTCTGATCTATTTCACTAATGTAATTCCTAAGATCCGATATCTCTTTCTCCACACTCTTTAAAGCCCCTTGCAGCTGACCTATCTTCATCTCGTATAGGTTTTTATCGAATTCCCCTACCGCGAACCTAACTTCAATCTCCTTAATGCTATCCCTTAGCTGCGATGCTCTTGCCTCCAAATCTATTATTTTTCTAACCTTTTCATGTCTTATAGAAACCCACTTCTCTGAAAACACGCTTAAGCGCTGCTGACAGATCTGCTTGATATCTTCGGTTTCCTTCAATCCTCCTGAAGAAGATTTATCTCTGATTATTGACAGATACTTTTCAATAATGGATAGCTCTTCCTCGAAGGATAGCGATGATAAAGCGCTGTCAATTTTGCTTATTACGTCCTGCCACTTAATTACCGGTAACCCTCTATAATAATAGTAGTCTTTAGAAAAAGACTGGCTTTCAAAAATGCTCCCCATATCAATTTTTTCTTTTGCCCACTCAAGCTTAGCTCTCGCTCTAAGCAGCTCTAAATTCTCCCTGATTCTGAGCATTTCACCTATTAATGACGATAGGTTGCTGCTCAGCTCGACTAAAAGAATATTATATACGTTTTCAGGTATTTCGCCAGCCTTAAATATCTTCGTTAGCTCCTCAATTTTCAAGGATGTTTCCTTAATATTTTTGATGTGAAGATGAAGAGACTTAACGTTATTATCTACCTCATTCTCCACCTCTCTGAAAGATGCAACCCACGGTGGAGAGCTTTCCTCCGGCGCTGGCTTGTACTCGTCTAGGCGCCTTTGCGCTCGATTAACCGCCTTCTTTCCCCCTTTCCTCTCTTTAGATTTCCGAAAAATGCCAAGCATTAATTTCCACCAGTTATTTCACCTAAGCAAATGGCGGGACAATAATATAAGATTTTTGAAAAAAGAGCTTATATTCTCAAACGCTAATGAGCATGTATGCATATTCTTGAGCATTTAAAATCTCATAGCGGAGCTAGAGTTCTTCACAGTTGACTTCTTGAGGACCCTAATGAAACTTTCTATCTTTGAGAGCATTCTTGCCTCATTATCAATGTTTTCCTCCATGATTTTGACGATTTTACTTCCGACTATTGCGCCGTCAGCACCTTCGGCGATAACTCTCCTAACATGGGAAGGCTTAGATATCCCAAACCCGACAGCTATAGGGATCTTTCCGCCAGACATTGAGGAAGCCCTCCTAACAAAATCGATGCTTTCTTTCCTTAGCCTCTCTCTAGGGCCTGTGACTCCGTGAACTGAAACTAGATATATGAATCCTGAGGAATACTCGATAATCTTCTTGAGGCGTCCATTTGGAGTTGAAGGGGCTGCGAGAAAAATTGTGTCAACATCGTATCTTTCGGCTACAGCCTTATACTCTGAGGCTTCTTCCACAGATAGGTCTGGGACAATAACCCCGTCAATGTCGTTTTCTTTAGCGAGATTAAAGAATCTTTCCAGCCCAGCTTTGAAAATCAGGTTGAAATACGTTAATATGATGATTGGCGTGTTTGGATGAGCCGCAGATATTTTTTTAGCGGTCTCCATCACGGTAAGCGGCCTTACGCCGGCTTTAAGCGCCCTCATGGCGGCGCGCTGTATAATTGGGCCGTCGGCTATTGGGTCTGAGAAAGGTATGCCGAGCTCAAGCATATCAATTCCGCCGCTAATCAGCGCTTTAGCTATCTTCAGCGTGTAGTCTGGCATCGGGTCGCCGCACGTAACGTACCCTATTAATGCGCCTTCACCGCGCCTACCTAGACTCCTAAATTTCTCCTCTATGGCCCTCATATCTTGACACCTAGGTAGGATGCGGCAACCTCAACATCTTTATCGCCTCTTCCGGACAATGTGACAACTATTATGGTGTCCCTGCTTAGATTCGGCGCAATCCTCATAGCGTAGGCTAAGGCATGAGACGGCTCTAAGGCCGGTATTATGCCCTCGCTCCTAGAGAGCTCAAGGAAAGCCTCCACGGCCTCTCTATCAGTTACAGCAACATACTTGGCGCGCCCAACCTCTTTTAGGAACGAGTGTTCAGGTCCAACTCCAGGATAATCTAAGCCAGCTGATATGCTATGCGTCGTCGTTATTTGGCCATCCTCATCCTGTAGAACATATGTTCTCATGCCATGAAAAACCCCTTCTGAGCCAGCGCATAGGGAGGCGGCATGTCTCCCGGTCTCTATCCCCTCACCAGCTGCCTCAACACCATATAACTCAACCTCCAAGTCGTCTAGGAATGGATAGAATGTTCCCATGGCGTTGCTTCCACCGCCAACACACGCTACCAATATGTCCGGCAGCCTCCCCTCCTTCTCCAAAATCTGCCCTCTTATCTCTAACCCGATGACGCTTTGGAAATCCCGGACCATCATTGGGTATGGATGCGGGCCTACAACAGAACCTATTAAATAGTAGGTTGTTTTAACGTTTGTAACCCAGTCTCTGAGGGCTTCGTTTATAGCGTCTTTGAGGGTTTTGGATCCCGATTCTACTGGATGAACTTTTGCGCCTAGAAGCTCCATCCTAAAAACGTTTAACCTCTGGCGCCTCATGTCCTCTGAGCCCATATATATTTCAGCTCTTAAACCCAGCGCTGCGCAAGCCATAGCTGTCGCAACACCATGCTGCCCGGCGCCAGTTTCAGCTATCACCCTCTTCTTCCCCATCCTCTTAGCTAGAAGCGCCTGCCCAATGGTATTGTTTATTTTATGTGCTCCGCCGTGGGCTAGATCCTCACGCTTTAAGTAAATTTTTGCTCCGCCAAGCCTCTTTGTAAGGTTTCTCGCATAGTATAGGGGCGTCGGTCTTCCAGCGTACTCTGAAAGATAATATTTCAGCTGGGTTTTAAACTCCTCGTCTTCTTTCGCCTTTAAGTACGCTTCCTCAAGCTCAATGAGCGCGGACATAAGTGTTTCTGGAACGAACCTTCCGCCAAACCTACCATACTTTCCATTCGTCGGATACTCGCTCAGTTTAGGCATTCCTCAGCCCTCCTAACTTCCTCAATGAAAGAGAAAATCTTCTTAGCATCCTTAACTCCGGGATAGGCTTCGACACCGCTTGAAACATCCACCGCAAATGGTTCAACGGTGAGGATCGCGCTTCTAACGTTCTCAGGCCTTAAGCCTCCGGCGAGGATCAGCGGTTTAGGGTATATTGAGTCCCTAATTCTTCTACTTAAAGACCAGTCGTGAACTATCCCCGTGCCGCCGTACATTCCCGGAGCATGTGAATCAACCAGTATGGCGTCAAGGTAACCTATGCCGTGCACTATGCCTTCAGGAATCTTATCTGAAACAGCCTTAACAACCCCTATAACCCTGGTTCGCCTAGAGACTTCCTTTATCTCATCTAATGAAGGTAAAGCGCCGTGCAGCTGCAGCGCGTCAGGTCTTAATTTTCTGTAAACTTTGAGGGTTTGCTCAAGGCCCTTGAAGACGGTGACTGCAACCTTCGTGACGAATAAGGGAGTAGTCGCCATCAACCGTTTAGCCTGCTCCAACGATATGTTCCTCGGCGAGTCCGGGACGTCGACAATAAATCCCAGAGAGTCCGCGCCGGCTTTAACGGCCGCGTAAACATCTTCTACTCTAGTTATGCCGCATATTTTGACTCTAACCCTTCTCATAAGCGTTCACCAGACGCGTAACAAAGTCTCTAATGTTTTTAGCGGACATGACAGCCGTTCCGATCAGAAAAGCGTCCACGCCATATTTTCTCAGGAAACATATATCTTCAGGCGATTTTATTCCGCTCTCGCTGATTATCGGCCTGCCTTCAACCCTAAGCCTACCAGCTTTCTCCAATATGGCTTTAGTTGTATTAATATCTACTTTAAGGGTTCTTAGGTCCCTGTTATTTATCCCTATCATATCGGCTTTCGTCGACAACGCTGTCTTAAACTCGCTAGGATCATGAGTTTCCAACAAGACTTCAAGCCCCATGCTGTGAGAGTAATCTATCATCTCATCGATCCCCATTTCACAGTACCCGCGCTCAAAGATGGAGACTATTAAAAGTATGGCGTCTGCGCCTAATCTACGCGCAGCATCGATTTGACACCGGCTTAAAATTATATCCTTCATAAGAAGCGGCGCGTCAACTGATAGACGGACTTTAATAAAAGTTTCAAGTGAACCGGAAAAGTACTTTGGCTCTGTCAGAACAGATATTCCAACGGCTCCTGCAGAAACCATTTCTCTGGCAATAGATTCCACATCGCTTTTATCCGCCCTTAGAATCCCGGCTGAGGGTGAAGCGAACTTAATCTCCGGCACTATGGCAGCTCTTCTGCAGCCAAGTATAGCATCCCTAAGGCTTCTCTTCCCATGTTGGTTAAGGCTCCCTGAAGCGCTGTGCCGACTATAGTAGCCTTCCCGAATGTTCTCCATAGCAGCCTTAGCCAGCAGATCTAAAAAGTCAACCATACTTCTTCTCAAGCTCCTCGAGTATTGAGGGATTGCCGCCATACCTCTTAATTAGCTCTCTAAGTTTCTTGTATGCTGAGCCGCTCGCAATAGATTCCATAGCGAGCTCGACGCCGTACTTAAAATCGTCGGCTTTCCCCCCAATAATCAACGCTGCAGACGAGTTTACGAGGACCATGCGGAGCTTGGGGTCATCGATTTTCGGGCTACAGTACAGCAGTTTGAACGATAGTTCGACACATTCTTCGGGGCTTTGCACAACTAAATCTGAAGCCCTAGCCGCCTCTACGCCGAAGTCCTTTGGGGTCAGCTCAAGAAACATTATATTGTTGTTTTTAAGCCAAGCCACAGAAGTTTTACCAATTATTGAGATTTCATCGAGACCGTCGGCTCCATGCGCTACCATAGCCTCCTCGCAACCAAGTCTTTTAAGGACTAGCGTGATAGGTTTAAGCAGAGCCTCATCGAAGACGCCAAGGAGCTGCGCTTTTACCCCAGCAGGGTTAGTTAAGGGTCCAAGAAGGTTAAAGACTGTTCTTATAGCGATTTCCCTGCGCGGTCCAGCCGCGTACTTCATAGCTGGATGGAACTTGGGCGCAAACATGAAGCCTATCCCTATCTCCTCTATGGATCTCTTAACAACTTCTGGCTCAACGTTGAGGTTTAAGCCTAATCGTTCTAGGAGATCTGCGCTCCCGATTTTACTTGTTACTGAACGGTTTCCATGCTTGGCAACTGGGACGCCGGCTCCAGCGGCAACGAGAGCGGTTAACGTACTCACATTAAATGTCTTTATTTTATCTCCTCCGGTTCCACATGTATCGATAACCCGCCCCCTAACGTTCGGTTTAATGGTGTTGCAGAATTCTCTCATCACTGATGCGAAAGCTGATATTTCCTCCACAGTTTCGCCCTTCATCCTCATCGCGGTTAAAATGGCCGCTATCTGAGACGGGGTTGCCGCGCCGCTCATTATCTCCCTCATCACTTCACATGCCTCTTGAGGCGTTAGGTTTTCGCCCTCAACAACCTTCCTTATGCAGTCAACTATCATGTTTGCACCCCCAGTCCAAGAAATTCTTAATTATCTTCTTTCCTTCAGGGGTCAGTATCGATTCCGGATGGAACTGTATGCCTTCTATAGGGTACAGCCTATGCCTAACGCCCATAATCTCACCATCATCTAGCGATCTGGCCGTAACCTCTAGGCAGGATGGCAGCGAGGCCTCATCGCCGACAAGCGAATGGTATCTTGTGGCCTCGAAGGGATTTTCAACGCCCTTAAAAATCCCCTTTCCATCATGCGAGATCAAGCTTGTTTTCCCATGCATAACCCTTTTAGCCGGAATTATTCTGCCGCCGAAGACATATATTATCCCCTGATGCCCGAGGCAAACGCCTAGAGTCGGCACTTTCACGCTTAAAGTCAACAGTATGTCGGAGCACACCCCGAAATATCTTCTGTCAGCCGGGTTGCCCGGACCCGGCGAAATGATTATCCTTTCTGGACTGATTTCCGCTGCTTTCCTTAAGGTTATTTCATTGTTCCTGTAAATTATTGGTTCGCCGCCTAGCTCACCAACGTATTGAACAATGTTATATACGAATGAATCGTAATTGTCTATTATAAGAACCTTCAACCATAACACCTCCAGAGCATTCATTCGGATTCTTCTAAAGCTTTCATTAGGGCTCTAGCCTTAAACTCGGTCTCAAGCCACTCATTCTCGGCTGTTGAGTCTGCAACTATGCCGCTGCCAACCTGTATGTGCAGTTTGCCGTCTTTGGCGAATAGAGTTCGTATCGTTATCGCGAAATCCATGTTACCATTATAGGAGAAGTAGCCTACGGCGCCAGCATAGGGCCCCCTACGAACCATTTCAAGATCATCAATAATCTCCATAGCCCTAACTTTGGGAGCCCCGGAAACTGTGCCCGCTGGAAATACGGCTCTCAAGGCATCAAAGCAGTCGCAACCCCTTCTCAGTCTGCCAATAACCCTAGAAACTATGTGCTGAACGTGGCTATACCTATGAATTCTCATGAACTCGGCAACTTTAACGGTGTTGAACTCTGAGACTTTGCCGAGATCATTCCTAGCTAAATCTAGAAGCATCACGTGTTCCGCTATCTCTTTCGGATCTTGAAGTAATTCTTTCTCTAGAACAGCATCCTTCTCATGGTTTCCGGTTACAGGTCTTGTCCCGGCTATAGGGTAAGTCTCGATTAGATCGCCTTCCACCTTAACGAGGGTTTCTGGGCTTGAGCCAATTATGAACCGATCGTTCATCTTGAGGAAATACATGTATGGCGACGGGTTAATCCTTCTCAGATTTAAGTAGAATCTTTGGAAACCGCCTCTATAGCTTGCGCTATACCTTTTAGAAAGCACGACTTGAAAAATGTCTCCTGCAAAAATGTATCCCTTTGCTCTATCGATGATAGTGTTGTAGCGGTCTCTGCTCATGTTAACTTTCGGCGTTGAGAAAGACAACGCAGGTATGTTTATCTCCCTATAAATCTTCTTTATGATGTCACTATACTTATCCTCGCCCCTATAGAAATAGAATGCGTCGTTATTTAGGTGATCGAAGATTATTCCATCGCTATATATGCCGACCTCAACGTCGGGAAAACCCAAATCATCTACGGATTTATATGGCAATTTCTCCCAGTAGCGCACAGCGTCATAGGATATGTATCCAACAGCTCCACCAATATACCTAAAGTAGTTGTCGCAGGGCTTAGCTCCACTTATAAACGCTTCGATAACGCTGAGTGGATCATCAATTTTCATATGATCTTCGCCTACACGCGCAACCCCATCCTTGATAGTCACAGTTACCTCAGGCTCAAAACCTATGAAAGAGAAGCGGGATCTATTCCCGTCGTCGCCCATCGATTCAAGCAGAAAGATATAATCATAGTCGTCGCAGAGATTCAAGAATACGTCGAGAGGCCGCCTGCTCGGAAGTCTTCTAAATCTTACTGGCTTTGAGGATTCACGCCTAAGGGATTCGTATTGTGCGCCAAACTAGATCACCCATACGCATCACCGTACATAACGGCCAAAAATGTATACAAATGTTTTATTTAAATCTTTTCTGTACAAAAGTTAACATACAATCTTTAAATATTGGCATCTAAGTTTATTTTCACCTGTAATGCTGGAGTTGTAAGAAATGTTAAAGGGCGCTGATTCAGCTCATGGTAGTTTTCAGCTTCTTTTCGCCTTCTATTGGATTATGACAGATATTTTAGATTTTTTTGAGAACGCTGTAAATAGGGCTGATGGGGGACTAAGGTTTCATTTAATGCTTGCAAGTAAAAGGATCAGGATCATAATTGATCATCTTAAAGTGGCTCTCGAGGAGGTCGGTATAGAACTCAGGGAGAGACCGGGAGATGAATACATGCGAAGGATACTTGGCGCGATATCAGTTGAAACTCTGGAAAACATTAGAGGAGTATTTGAGAGCCTCATTAAAGAGCAGGGTTCTGGTGGAAGGCGCGGGGCCTTCTGGCTGTCATATAAGCTCACGGAGATCGCGGACGTGATATGCATTGTATCCAGCCTTCTAAAGCATATTGCAGCGGACTTAAACAATTGCTCAGATGAACGGTCTTGGAGAGTTTTCCTCATCCTACAGATAGTAGTTCGAGATCTAGAGGTTATTGTTAATGTGCACCATCACCTCGCATCCAACCCAGGAATGCTTATCAAAGACTTAAGGCTGAATTCGTAGAGACAAAATATAATATACATTTTACGCTGAAAAATCGTTTTAAAGCCAAAAATTATGGAAAAATGAATGGATTTGATGAGGTTTACGCTCTTAACACTTCTTGGAAGAGCTTCTTTACTGCGGATATTCTTGATTTCTGGGCTAGAACATCCTTAGTGATGAAGTCTAAGGCTTTCTCCGGGCACCATTCCACGCACTTAGGGCTTCCATTACATGTGTCGCATACGAATACGACCTTTTTATCCGGGTGAAGCATTATTGCGCCATAATCGCATGCTTCAATGCACCATCCACATCCGTTACACTTGTCTTCATCAACCATCACTATACCTGTCTCTTCAGATTGCTTAAGCGCGTCGCGTGGGCATGCCGCTACACATGGCGCGTCCTCGCATAACCTGCATGCGATAGACATATTCACAATAGTGTCTAATCGGACAACCCTTATACGCGATTTGAGGGGGTTAAATACCTTTTCTTTCTCGAATGAACATATGTATTCACATACGCTGCATCCAACGCATTTATCTGGGTCAGCTGAAACAAACTTTCTCGCATGTATATGGGACATGCTATTCCTCCCATATAGTTTTTCAAATTAATTTAACACTGTTATTAAAACTTATCCCTAACGATGTACGCCAAATCCTCCAGACCTAGCTCATTGAGCTTCTCAAGGGTTGGGATCCCTTCCCTTGTCCAGCCCCTATGCGCATAGTAATCGTCAAGCATAAAGTCTAGCTCCTCTTGAGTTATGTAGCTTCCCTTCGACACTGTTTCGTCTGGTATCGGTGTCGTCATAACTTTGATTGGCAGATGATCATCTTTCCTCGTGAACCCTTCTCTAATATTATATAGTCTCGCCAGATTGCTTATTCTCTCGCCAGCCCGCCTCAACTCTTCAGCCGTCATCTCCATTCCGGTTACAAGCACATAATATTTGGCTAGATCCTCAAACCCCTTATAGTAGACCCCTCTGGAGAACTTGCAGACTATGAGCGAATCAATTATTGTATATAGGTCCTCTATCTCAATAACCAGCTTAGATCTACCCTTCTCAAACTTGAATCTGTCAACTTTCCCAGCTATGTCTAGGGCGTAGGCTCCATGCCTGTTGTGGTCGGCTCCTCGGAACGAGACCGCGTAGCCTACGGCGGCTGTCTTAAGCCCCCTAATGTCGTAGCCGGTCATCTCAAGACCCTTAATGTGAACAGCGAGCTTCTCGGCACCTTTCCCAATGATTTCCGCAGCCCTTTTAACGCCCTCAGCCAATATGTTACCTAGCCCCTCACGCCTACCCATCATCTCAGTTAGCTTAACAATTGCTTCAGCGTTACCGAACTTCAGGTCTAATCCACCAGTATCATCTTTCGTCAATATTCCATGCTCATAGCAATCCATTGCGAAGCCAACAATGTTACCGGCTGATATCGAATCCATGCCATAATAATTACATAGGTCTATGGCCTTAATTATGGCATCCATCCGATCGACGCCGCAGTGGGGGCCGAAAGCCCACAACGGCTCATATTCAACCCTAGCCATAGTCCCTTTATATGGGCCTTCCGGCACAACAGCTATGTGCTCGCACCTCATCGCGCATGAGGAACAGCCGATAATTTTAGTTACGAAGCGCATGTTCAGGTATTCGCCGCTAACCTTCTCAGCGCCCTCGAAGACGGCATTCGTGAAGTTCCTCGTTGGTAGGCAGCCGAGAGAATTGTGGACTAAAACGTTCTGCGGTGTTCCGAGAGTTCTATACTTAACTGTTGCAGGCCCCTTCATCCTCTCATGCAGAACCTTAACAAACTCTAAGAATTCTTCTGGCTTAGCTACCGGGACATCTTTAGTTCCTCTAATAGCTATGGCTTTAAGGTTCTTTGACCCCATGACGGCGCCCAGGCCGCATCTCCCAGCAGCTCTAGTTTTATCATTGATTATGCATGCGATCCGCGAGAGCTTTTCGCCTGCTAAACCTATCGCCGCTACGCGAATATAATAGTCGCCTAGCTCCTCCCTAATGATATCTTCGGTCTCCTGCGGGGATTTACCCCAAAGGTGTTTAGCATCCATTATCTGAACGCTGTCGTCGTCTATCCATACGTAGACGGGTTTCTCGGCTTTTCCCTCAAATATCACCGCGTCGTAACCAGCCCTCTTAAGTTCAGCGCCGAAGAAACCATGCGACTTAGCTTCGCCAACTCCATTGGTCAACGGAGACTTAGCGACGAAGGCGTGTCCATTACCGCCCGTTGGCGCAACTGTACCGCTGAGCGGCCCGGTTGTAAGTATCAGTGGGTTCTCCGGGCTAAGCGGGTCGATGCCGGGCTTTGAGTTGTCGACTAGTAGCCTTATACCTAAGCCTATGCCGCCAATATACTTCTTTGCCATCTCCTCCTTCAGCGGTTCAAGCGAAGTCTTCCCAGTTGACAGGTTCACTCTTAAAATCCTACCAGCGTAACCAAACAATCATCATTCCTCCCCTTATTAAGGGATTAGAAGAATTAAAGTAGAGGCGATATTTATCATTTATTGTTTTATTAATTTAAGAAGGGGTTTACGTTATTATTGCGTTAACTGGTCTCCTCTAACGATGCCCGTAGGCGTTTTCACGTCTGGTTTAGCGTGTTTCTTCAGCCATCGTGCAACTTCCACTAAAACTGGGTGGTCTGAGACATCTAGGACGGGTATCTCTAAACCGCCAACTTTAATTGATGGGGAATATTTAGGCATTAAGGCAAAATTTACGGAGCTCCAGAAAATTCTCCCCCTAAGATAATTCTCCATCAACTCATTGGTGTCAGGTGTTAGAGGAAAATACACGAATACTAATCCTTCAGCCCACTGCGCTATCACCGGTAGACCCGAATGTATAAGGCGGGCGAACATTTGATCTAGGGCGTCTCTGGAAAACTGGAAATAGTCAAGTATAACGATCTCTTTAGCCGGCTTATATATGATCTTAACCTTACCCCTCCTCGAACCCTGCTCGCCGCTCATATAATCGCTGACCCTCTCCTATAAATTTCTCTGAGTTTTAAGTAATTTATCATTAGGAGGCTCTTAATCATTACGGTAAAACTCTTCTCTAACATCGTTCAAACGCCTGCCACAGTAGGAAACACGTATGTTGCGAGACTGCTTCCCTCATAATGTCCAAAACTAGAACGCGGAACATCTGCGTAAAAAAGGCAATCTTACACATTTTTCGTTAAAATTCTTTACGACTATCACCTTCATAACAAAATTAAACGAAAAACAATCTTATTTCAAGTCAATTCTTATTTTTTTCGCCCAACTTTACGAGATTGGTTTTCGAACTACTGAAAAGAAAACGAAAAGAAAATTATTCTATAACGGATCTATCCAGAATTATTCAGCGCGGGAGGAGACGTTATGCTCCACGATTTAACATATGATGAGGTTAAAGCTTCAACCCACACCGAAGATTTAAAATTTCGTTTAGCAACAGTGGAGTTGCTTCGAACAGCTAAAAAATATTATACTTACAGAGAGCTCGCCGCTAAAACCGATCTACCCGTAACGGTCTTAAGCAGGTATGCCAAAGGCCATGTCCTACCGAACAAGGAAAGGGCTCGCCAGCTATGGAACACGCTATCGAAAATTGTTGGCTTAGAGAACGAGTTCAAGAGGAGGTTAAAGTTTAACAGCGACGGATATTTTGATAATACCTTGCTCATAGGCGACATAATACTTTTAAGGCAGGCTGCAAACTATGCGATAGCTAGGTTCGCTGGAAAAAGAATAACGAAAGTTTTAACCGCCGCCGTGGACGGCGTCCCTCTCGCAACGATGGTTGCCAATGCTTTAGGCGTTAACTTGGTTATAGCGAAGTCAAATAAGGAGGTTGGGGTCTCATCGTTCCTTGAGGAAACATATGTATTAAGCAATTCGGGGTACACTTTAACGCTTTATATTCCAAGGGACGCGATTAAGAGGCGCGATAGCATCCTAATAGTTGACGACATTATAAAGAGTGGGGAGACCCAAAACGCTCTTCTAAACCTTGTCTATAAGGCGAAGGCTGAAGTCGCGGGGATATTTGCTATGATAGCTGTCGGAAATGAGTGGATGGAGAAGATGAGAATGCCTTCTGACTGCCAGATAGAAGTAATCCTTAAAGTTGGATGATAATCCAACTTAAAATTTAAACGCGCAACAACGCTTCGTGAAACCTTTTATTATGATGTCCAAAAGGAGAATAAATGCTGTTATTTAGGGAAGAAAATGCTTGATAACTATCGGGTCTTCTCCCGCTTCTTCCATCTTAAGTTTCTGCTTCTGCATTTCCTGCATTTTTCAGCGGTTGGAGCGTTTCTAACACCGCAGTCTCTACATATCTTTAGGTAAAGTCTCTTCTTCTGCGCTATGCTCCTCTTTAATGGATCAACTATAGGCATCTCTTCTCAAACCTCAAGCCTATTGAAACAAAAAAGGGCAGAGAGATGAAAATATATTTTTCGGTTTTCAGGAAGTAGACCAATCCCTATACCACTCAGCAAATCTTCTCAAAGCTTTTGCACGATGTGAGAAAAGATTTTTCTCTTCGATGCCCATTTCACCAAAGGTTTTTGTAGGCCGCTCATCAGGCTCAAATATCGGATCGAAGCCGAAGCCGCTGCTGCCTCTGGGTTCTCTAGCAATCCTACCATTAGACACTCCTATGAAACACTTTAATTCGCCGCTTGGATCACAGAATACAACTGCGGACTTAAAATGCGCTCTACGATCCTCCACCCCATTTAAAAGCTTAATTATTCCGTTCAACCCTATCGTCTTATAAACATATGAGGAGAATGGTCCCGGAAAACCTTTTAAAGCATCTATAAAGAGCCCGGCGTCTTCGACGATCAACGGCAAATTAACCTCACGTAAAGCGTTTAAGGCTCTCGCCTTCGCAATATTCTCAATATCGTCATCTTGAATTTCCACCGTTTTAATTTTGAGCATTGCAACTGATATTCCGTATTCCGCTAAAACCCCTCTGGCTTCATTAAATTTATTGATGTTTCCAGTCGCAAAAAATATTAGTTTACCGTAGGGGAATCTTTTGGGCTGCATTTTCACCTCTCCGTTATATATCGGCCTCTTCTCTCTATTTCTCTAACTCTCTCTAAAACTTCTTTCGCAACCTCGCTTCCCACCACTTCCTCGTAACCTTCCATAACCGCCCTAAAACATTCGTCAGCGTATTTATAATGTGTGCTAGCAAAAGATCTCTTCATTAAATGTAAGTCTACGCCTTTCTCCTCAAGATCCGTGCTCTGCTCGCTTAAACCGAAGTCCACAAAAACTATGTTTCCATGCTTTGTTAAAATCATGTTTGAGGTGGTGAGGTCGCCGTGGATTATTCCATTTTTATGCAGCCTACCCACAAGTACGCCTATTTGCCGACATATCTTAATTCTCTCGTCGGGCGGCAGGTCATTAAGTATCTGTTTTATCTGCTTGCCCTCAACATACTCCATGATTATTGTAGACTCCTCTAAGTCAACCATAAATATTATTGGCGTAGGGACCCCCGCCTCCTTAGCCTTATGAATCATCTGCGGCTCATGTTTAGTCCTCTGCACCTGCAGCATCCTATCGAGTTCAGGTGTACGATACTTTTTCGGGTACCTTCTCTTAAATATGGCTTTCATGCCACACCATTCTTCGAGATAAATACTTGCCTCAGCACCCTTCTTTATCAGGACGCTCATCTCATAACCCCTCGGTTCTGCCCTCTCAAATTTAACTTAAATCCATGGAACCTCGACTTCGTCTAGCCTCCACTTAAGCTTAACAAAGCTCTTCTCAATCGGGGTGATCAACCCATGCCTGTAGCATAATACTCCGGTCCAAGCTATCATGGCCCCATTATCTGTGGCATATTCCCTAGGTACAACACAGAAGCGTGCGCCGTGCTCCTCACACATCGCGCTCAGCATACTCTGCAATCTTTTGTTTGCCGCGACTCCTCCAGTCAATAAAACCTCCTTTTTCTCCGTGTGCGCTAATGCTCTTTCAGTAACCTCTGTTAGCATCGCGAACGCTATTTCCTGAAAACTATAGCATATATCTTCAAGAGAATGTTTTCCTTCATGTAGAAGATTTATGGCAGCGGTTAGCAGTCCGCTAAAGGATAAATCCATACCCTTAACGGTGTACGGTAGCTGGACAAACCTCTTGCCCCGCGACGCCAACTCTTCAACGATCGCTCCAAGGGGTTTGCCGGCCTCAGGCTTTAAGCCAGCTTCCCTAGCAAAAACATCTAGGCAATTTCCAACAGCGATATCTAAGGTTTCGCCGAAAACCCTATACCTCCTCGCTTCAAAAGCGGCCACGATGGTGTTGCCTCCGGACACGTAAAGCGTTACAGGGTCTTTAACCCCGCTAACCATTCTACCTATCTCTATGTGGGCTAAGCAATGGTTGACCCCGACCAGAGGCTTGTTTAAATATGATGCTAAGGCTCTTGCGGCGGTTGCGCCAACCCTTAAACATGGCCCTAAACCCGGCCCCTGTGAAAAAGCTATCACGTCGACTTCCCTCGGCTTTATCCCAGCTTTCCTAAACGCTTCAGATATAACTTTACCGGCAACCATGGCGTGGTGTCTTGAGGCCTCTCTCGGATGAATTCCCCCCTTCTCCGGAATATAAACATCATTAACGTTGGCGAGCACCTCGCCGCTAAAAGAAGCTATTCCAACCCCAAAGTCATCGGCTGTGCTCTCGATGCCTAGGCAGTAGCCTTCTAGCCTTCGCATAAGATATATTGGGGAATGGATCCTTAAAAATTAATGCTTTATCTTTCACTTAATATGCTTTATATTTATGGATGACGAATATTTTTATTAAGGGAATTGCGAAGTTTGAGGAGAATTAGTTATGCCTAGAGACAATGATCTTGAACAGAAGGCGCTTGAGATAATAATGAGGAGCGGCGAGAAGGGGATACTGCAATCGGATCTCTGGCGCGAGATTAACGCTACGAGTAGGGAGGGGTCTAGAATATCGATTAGGCTTGAAAGCAAAGGATTAATTTATCGGAAGCCGGAGATTTCAAGGGGGCGGTGGACATATAGGCTGTATCCTAAGCGCCATGCTGTCTCAATAGACTCAATACTGGACTGCCCATGCATCTCATGTGAGGAAAGCTTAAAGTGTGGTGCTGGTGGAAGAACTTCACCAAACAACTGCGAAAAATTAGTGCAGTGGATACTTAAGGAAGACCAAGCCTAAATATATGCCGCTTTTTCATGGTGAATGTTTATTTGCCCGGTCAATGGCTTTTGAGAAAAAGAGATTATTATTATAGGAGAGCGAAAGAGGAAAATTATAGGTCGCGCGCAGCATATAAGCTTCTACAGGCAGTGAAAAAATATGGTTTTATAAAATATGGAGATGTCGTCGTTGATTTAGGTGCTGCTCCAGGCGGATGGCTTCAAGCCGCTAGAAAACTGGTTGGCGATAAAGGCTTCGTTTTAGGCGTAGATTTAAGGGAGATTAAACCGTTAAACTTTGAGAATGTTCACACAATTGTTGGCGACATCAGGGATTCTGAAACAATAGGAAGGATTAAAGCCATTTTGCCAAGGCCGGCAGACGTTGTGATATCAGATGTTTCACCGAATGTTTCCGGGGTCTGGGAGCTAGATCATGCACGGCAAATAGAGCTCGCGGAAGCCTCGCTAAACATAGCTCTCGCGGCTCTTAGGAAAGGTGGAAATTTTTTTACGAAGGTTTTCCAAGGAGATTTATTTCAGCAATTCTTAGGTAGGGTTAGAGAGCATTTCAATCAGGTGAAAGTTATAAAGCCTGAAGCAAGTAGGAAGAGTAGCGCTGAAATATATGTGCTGGGACTAAACTACAGAGGGTGATGATCCAGCGCTAAGCGCCATAACCATCTTCTACTAAGTTTAGAATCGTTTCTACCACGGTTTTCAATCCATTTATCCCAATAACCTTACTTCGTATATCCTCAATATTCCTCCTATACGTATCATCTGATAAGACTTTGTTCACGGCGCTAAGAAGAGTCTCCACAGTGACTTCACTCTGCTCTATAACCTCAGCAATCCCCATCTCCCTGACCCTTATTGCGTTGTTTGTTTGCTCAGTGTGGCTTGGCGTCGGTATTAGCACCATTGGCTTACCATAGTAAATATTTTGTGTTAATGTTCCGTGCCCAGCTCTAGAGATTACCAGATCCGAAGCCTTCAAATACTCAAATCTGTTTGGAAGCCAGTTATAAACCGTAAAGTTGCGTTTATATCTGGTAACTTGAATAGGATTATCCGGGCTTCCAGTAGACATGACGATCTGATAGTCTTCAGGAAACTCCCTAAAAATCTTCTTTAAGACTTCGATTATGTAGGCTCTCTCTTTTAATGGCCCGCTTATGGGCGCAAATATCAACGGTTTATCATCGTTAAAACCAAGCTTTTCGCGTAGCTCCTCCTTACTTGGCAGTTCGTCCGGGTAAGTGGGCAGTATAGGGCCGACAAATTTTACGCGCCTATAATATCTCATCGGCATTTTTAGGTTTTCAACAGATATCGTGTATGGTGGCGGAAAATCCGGGATCAGAAGGGGGGATGGCCCAGCAACCCAAATTTTACCTATTATTGCTAATCCCCCAGTCTCGGTGATCTTTGCAAGCCTGAGAAGCCTCTTCTTCCTAGGTATTATTATTTTGAATTGGTTAACTATGCATATGTCTGGGATGCCTAGAGACCTTGCGGCTATAATAGGGGAAACTCGTGAGTCAGAGACAACAACGTCCGGCTTAAACGCTCTGAGAAATCTAATTTCGGTCTCAACCTGCCTAGTAAACATGAAGGCGGCTAGGAAGGGGCCGGGGTTGACTACTGTCTGCCTGAAATCTATCGTTCCATCCGGTTTAACCATGACGTCCATTGAGGGGGGTTCAACCACGGGGTAACCCTCTCTCCTAATGTATTCTACAGCATCTTTGTAGGTTGAGAATAATATCTCGGCGCCCAGATCCCTGAGCCTATTAGCTATTGGTATGCATCTTCCAGCATGCCCAAATCCGATACCGCACACCCCAAAGTAAACTCTAATAGCAATCCCCCCTTCAGATACGCTTCACGCTTCAAGAGCCGCTATGCTCAATGATGCTCAATTCTAAAGTTTAGTTTGACACCATTTCACTCTTAATTTTTTTGGGAAAACATCCTTTAAGCGCCTTCAAAAAAGCATCCTCGTTATAATGAAAACTGCAAACAGGTATAATGCTAAAAGCGCCACCGTTATCAGTAGGTTTATTTTCCATTTACCGCGGCTCCAAGAAATTCCAAACGGGACTCCTATTAAAAAGCCTATAGCATGCCCCCAGTAACCTATACTAGTGCTGCCAGCTAAATAGTAAGCCGCGAAAAGATTATATATGAAATATAAGACTGCGACAAGTCCTAAAGGCATCAAAAATATCCAGGAAAATTTAAGCGGTTTAATGAGCATAACCGCGGCCGCTAATGTGAAAATCGCAGCTGAGGCACCAACCATCCTAGCATTGTAACCGTAAAAGTATAGGCTTAAAATAAACGATAATGCTCCACCAAAAAAGAATGCCAACATGGTTCTAGCCGACCCAACCTCCCTTTCCAACGTGCTCCCAAAAATGTAGAGAAAAACAATGTTTCCGATTAGATGCATTAAATTTGCATGTATAAAAAGAGATGTTATCGGGGTCCAAAAATATCCTTTCGCGAGGTTCTCGCCGCTAAAATACAAGGCGTCGAGCAGAGGGTTTTCACCAAAGTATGAACAGAGTATAGTTGTGAGTATGCAGAGGAGAATTAGCAATGTAACTTTCCTCAATGCTCTTCACCACTTATAGAGTTCCTGCGTCTTCTCCAGATAAGTGTTTGGGTCGGTCTCTTTAACCACTCCCTTATCCACGTCGATTATGTATATTGCGTGTAGGCGAGCATTCCTTATTTCCTCAATAGTGACCGGCGGATTACTATAATACAGGTCGCATAAGGCTTTAATCTCTTTGATCTCGCTCAACGTCCTATATCTCGGCGGCTTAATTAATGCTGGCGAAAAACAGAGCACATAGTATGGCGGCGTCGCTAAAGCGAATTTCTCCGCATAATTGCTGTACCTAACGATTTTACTTGTCACTCTAACCATGCAGTATATTTCTGGGTCGACAGCATGCTCTGGCGGAACATAACCTGTCTCAACTTCAACAATTAGGCTGCCCAGCCCTTTTAAAGCATATATGTCGCATGATATGCCGTCTAAAGCATATTCCACATCAACATAGTATCCGCTCAAAATAAGGTATTTGGCGCATATAAGTTCCATAACAGAATGATTAATTTTAACAAGGTTTCTCCTGTAAAGAGCAATCAGCTTATCTCTTAGCCTCAAAATCTGCTGACAAGTTTTCTCACTTTCACCACTACAAAGCTTATTCACAATAAGGTCTAAATCTTCTTCGAATCGCTCAAGAGGTCTTTTCAAAACCATCCTCCAAAAATATTTAGATTTTAAACTTAAAAAATTGTGTGAAAAGTTTTATAAGTCAAATACACGAAAAATTATTATGCCCAAGCCAGGAAGTAGGCTTTGAGCACCGCGTTTAAGCAAAGAGCACGTCAGTCGAAACGGCTGAAGACTGACGTGCGACAAAGACTTTGCTTAAACGGGCCGGGTGGTGCTCAAGGCTTAGACCTGGCTTGGCGTATAATAGAAATTTTCTGGTTAATATTACTCGGCTTCTATCTTCTTTAGTTGTCTCCTATACATTTCCACTATTTCGTCCACTCTTGTAGCATCCTCCGCCGATTTATCGGTGCGATACCTTCCCGTAAATCTCGGGAATCTTATTGCTAATCCGCTTCCCTTTCTTATCAGGTCTTTCGCGCAGGTGTGGATTGGGCTTAGAGTTATTTCGGCTCCGATTACTTCTATAACCATTTTTGGCAGGAACCATACGTCCGCCTCAAGGTTTGAGTTTACCCGTGGATGCCTATGGTTAATCCTATAGGGATCAAGCATTTTTGGAAGGTTCTGTAGATCTTCATCTGTGAAGCCGGATCCGCACTTACAAACTGTTTCAAAAGTATCGTTATCATGGTTGTAAGCTGCTAGAAGCAGCGCTCCATAGGTTCCAGCTCTCCTTCCCCTACCATAGAATGCTCCGACAACTACGAGGTCTACCGTGTCGGTCATCTCGCTCTTATAGTCCCGCTTATATTTTATCCAGAGCCAGCCTCTAGCTCCAGCCTGATAAATAGCGTCGCCGCTCAGCGACTTGCAGACAAGCCCCTCGCATCCAGCCTCTACAGCCTCCTCAAAGAAACGCTCTAGGTCGTCAGCGTTATCAACAATCAAGTATTTAGCTATCTGAAACCTATCGCTTTGCTCGATCATCTCCTCAAGAACCTTGTGCCTCGTCGGGTACGGCTCTAACGTTAAATCTTTACCATCAACATAGAGCACATCGAATGCGAAGAGGGAGACAGGATACTCTTTTGCGGCTTTCTCAATATCGTATTTGCGTCTCCTATGCATGAGCTCTTGGAAGGGCATCATCTCTCCGGTATCGAGGTTCACAGCCACGCATTCAGCTTCAATTATGGCGGCTTCAGCTTTAACATGGTTCCTGATTAATTCTACTGCATCGGGATACTGGCTTGTAATATTTTCAAGTCTCCTTGAGAATAGCGTTACGTCGTTACCAGACTTGTGGGCTTGTATTCTCTCGCCATCATACTTGTATTCGGCGATGCATTTTCCGCCAAGTTTTTCAAGTATCTCGGCAGGAGAGCTTAATCTCTCGGCCAGCATCGGTCTAATTGGATTGCCGACTGAGACATGAAAATTCTTGAGGGCTTCAAGTCCGCCTTCAGCGAGGGCTTTGGCAACTTTGCCTAGGTCAGAGGATATATTATACGCCCTCTCAATAATGTCTCTTGCACCCTTCCCCTTACCGTAGGCTATTGCCAGCGCATCCAGAATGGTCATGTCGGCTATGCCGAGGCGAAGTTTCCCGGTAACAGTTCTAATAATATATTTTGCCTCTTTCGGCGTCGCGTCAGCTAAAAGACCTGCCAGAAGATTTACCTTCAAATCCATAGAGCCTTCTCCGGCAGCCTTCGCTATCCTATCAAGAGTCTGATAAACTCTCTCTACGGTTAAAGGCTTTCTAAAGAAAGACACCTGGCGCCTTTTCTCTAGGAAGATCTGCGCGGTTTCACCTAAATCTCCGGTTCTCGCCAAATCTTCTTCAATCTCTTCTTCTTTGCGCCCCGCAACCTTAGCTACAGCCCTTAACGCAAGCCTCTCCGCTACGCCGAGCTCTATGCCTACATAGTCTGGGTAAAGTTTACCCTGAGTTAAATACACAACTTTATCTATGACTTCTTTGGGTGTTTTCATAAGCAATTCAACTAGGTAATCGGTCATTTCAAGCCTCTTTGTCGTGCCTTCGATTTTCTCATACGCCTCTGTGACGAGAGAGTAATCCATTATCTAGGAATCCCCCAGCAGCTTAACGTAAATCTATCAATTTATTTTTAATGGCGTGCCTAATTTATTCTTAGCTTTAACGATAAAAGCAATTAACGCGTTTTCCACGAAAATAATTTACATCTTTATTCACAAGGTGTTTATTGAAGGCTGGTTAGACGGCTCTTACTCCACAATTCGGGCAGTATACTGCATCATATGGCAAAATCTGTCCACAGTTGTAGCAAACCTTCACTTCCGACTCGAAAATGCGTTGCTGGTATGCTGTCTCGCGATCTATCGGCCGATGGGCGGCTTTCTGCCTCTCAAGAACATTATAGAGATTGGATATGCTTATGGGATATATAGGCTCAACGAGCGAGATAGCTATGATGGTAGCCATCGTTTTAGCAATGCTTGAGCGAAGAACTGTCGTCAGTAGCTCCGCGGATAAATAGGCCGCCGCAAGCAATATGAATACTGCTGTGAGGAGTAGAAAAGTCTTCCACCATGCGCCATCAGTTAGATCTCTGCTCCTCTTCAAGCTCCTAAAAACCCCTAACCGCTCAGATATTAGCGCTGGTATAGATAGGTTAAAGATCACAGCCATAATAATCCCCGGAAATATGAAGAGGATTATTCCCGAGACAATAAGAACTCCTGTCAAGAAACTTACGCTCAATATATCTTTCAGTAATTTGAAAACTAATATAAGGTTGCTTTTCACATTCACTTTCCTCCCCTCAAAAATGTCGAAAGCAGATTTGACCGCTAAACCGCAACCTAAGTTTGTTAATATCCAAGCTGAAAGGAAAGCGAGAGAAAGGATCGGTGTTGAGGAAGCCAAATAATTAACTGTTCGAAGAAGAAAACTATCCGCTGAAATATATGGTGGATTAAAAGGCGGCAAAAAACCTAGAATAAATTTAATTAAAGCGACGTTAACAACGTTTAAGGCTAAAAAGATCGAGAAGAAGATTTCTAAGCTGCTTAGATAAACGGAAAACGAGCTATTAAGTATTTCAGTAACAGAGATTCTCATGATTGAAGCGTTCCTCATCTCTCATTATCACAACATAAACATGAATAGTTTAAGGATATAAATAAAGTTGAGACTTATGGTGGAAACCATGCCTCAATGTTCTTAGGCGCGTCGACGGCATTTTCTACTTCTTTATGTACTCGCGGAACTTTTTGCCGCAGCATTCATAAAGCTTTATGTGGACTCTAGGACCTAAATCCCATTCCTTCACGAGCTTTGCTTCTTGACCGCAAACTGGGCACTTCACTTTTTCAGCCTCCAATCAAATATTCGTACATTAATTATAGGTGCACAATGAGTATTTAAAACTTAAACTTCCGCTTTAAATTCACACTTATCTACGTTGAAGGTGGTGGTTCCTCATCTCAGAATATTTTAGGAGGAAACTGTCATAAATCAATAAATCGTTAGGTTAGCGCGGAAGGAAACTTTAAGCAGACTTAAAGGTGGATAACGCAAAACGTTAATAATTCTTTAAAATTTTTGATCTATTATAGGTGTCCATAATGAATGTTCCGGAGGATATTGAGGAAGGTCTCCAAAACATTGCGAACATTCTGAGACTGCATAGTCTTAGATCCACTACAAATGCTGGGTCTGGCCACCCAACCAGCTGCCTATCGAGCGCTGAAATTATGGCAACATTATTCTTCAGCATTATAAATGTGGATCCGAAAAACTTGGATTACTTAGATAATGATGAGTTTGTTTTGTCGAAAGGTCATGCCGCCCCAATCCTATATGCGGCTCTAGCTGAAATAGGCGTCTTTCCTCGAGAGAAGCTTATGACTTTAAGGCAGTTTGACTCCGAGCTCGAGGGGCATCCTGTACCTAGGGTTAAGGGTATAAGGGTTGCAACAGGCTCGCTTGGGCAAGGTTTATCCATAGGTTTAGGTATGGCTTACGCCAAAAGGCTTCTGGGCATAGATAGACGGGTTTATGTTCTTCTAGGCGACGGGGAGGTTGCTGAGGGCTCTGTTTGGGAAGCGTTAAATTTGGCTGGTAAGCTGAGATTGTCGAATCTTATAGCTATATTGGATATGAATAGGCTTGGTCAGAGCGAGCCAACCATGTTTCAGTGGAACTGGGAAGCATACGCTGAGAGAGTTAAAGCCTTCGGCTGGAATGTAACCGTATGCGATGGACACAGCATTAGAGATTTAATGAGGGCTTTTAATGAGGCCAAAAATTCTGATAAACCCTTCTTTATAATCGCTAGGACGGTTAAGGGTAAAGGCGTGAGCTTCCTTGAAAACGCTGAAGATAGGCATGGAAGAGCTTTAAGCAAAGAGGAGTTTGGCCGAGCGGAGAAAGAGATTCTTCCTAAAATAAAAGATATTAATTTTAGGCCGCGGAACCTTACAGAGGCTAAAATTCCCATTGAGCCGAGAAAGAAATACTTAATTAGAACTGAATACAAGGTAGGCGAGATGGTTGCAACTAGAGAAGCTTTCGGGAAAGCCCTTGTTAAAATGGGTGAGCAGAATGAAAGGATGGTTGTTCTAGACGGCGATGTGAAGAACTCAACATTCACAATGTATTTCTTCGATAAGTTCCCGGAGAGAAGCCTACAATGCTATATTGCTGAGCAGAACATGGTCGGCGTAGCCGTCGGGCTTCAATCACAGGGCTTCGACGTATTTCTCTCCTCATTCGCATGCTTCCTATCAAGAGCCTTCGACCAGATAAGAATGGCTTCTTACTCTAGGGCCAACCTGAAGATAGCTGGTTCGCATGCCGGAGTATCAATAGGCGAAGACGGCCCCTCCCAGATGGGTTTAGAGGACTTAGCCCTCTTTCGAGCGGTCTTCGGCAGCACTGTCCTCTATCCATGCGACGCTGTGAGCGCCGAGAAGCTTACATGCGCAATGGCAAACTTTGAAGGCATATCTTACATTAGGACAACTAGGCCTAAAACGCCGGTTATCTATAATAATGATGAAGAATTTCACATCGGGGGTTCAAAAGTTCTTAAATGTAGCGGAAATGATGAGGCAACCATTGTGGCGGCCGGGATAACGGTTCACGAAGCCTTAAAAGCTTATGAGAAATTGAAAGCGGATGGGATCAGCGTCAGGGTTATAGACTGCTATTCGGTTAAACCATTGGACGCTGAAACTCTAATCAAGGCCGCCGAGGAGACGGGGCGTATAATAACGGTTGAAGATCATTATTCGGAGGGCGGGATCGGCGAGGCTGTGGCGTCGCTAGGGATAAAGCCACATATATTGGCGGTCAGAAAGATGCCGCACTCCGGAAAACCGGAGGAGCTCATGGCGGAGCAAGGAATAGATGCAGCGGGCATAGTGAGAAAAGTAAAAGAACTGGTGTCGTAGCATCTCTTAAGCCACTAAAAGGATAATTTAATCTTACTCAAATATTTTGTGAAAATTTCGCGATAATTGTGATAAATCTTCCGAAAGCGGTTTTCTAACCATTGTTTTAAGCCGATTTTCGCAAGCAAATCTTATATCTACTTTTCACGCTTAATTTTATTGGTGGGATTTTTATGGAAGAGTATAGGATGCCGTTAATAGGCGACAGATTCCCCCAGATGGAGGTTAGAACTACTAGAGGCGTGATTAAGCTTCCAGATGATTATGGCGGTAAGTGGTTTATCCTGTTCAGCCACCCGGCGGACTTCACGCCAGTATGCACTACAGAGTTCGTCGCGTTTCAGAAGAGATATGACGAGTTTAAGAAGTTAAACTGCGAGCTAATAGGGCTAAGCATAGATCAGGTTTTCGCGCATCTGAAATGGGAGGAGTGGATTAAAGAGAAGCTCGGCGTAGAGATACAGTTCCCAATAATTGCGGATAACACTGGAGAAATATCCGCAAGATTAGGCATGCGCCATAAGCAGGCTGCGGGAACACAGACTGTGAGAGCCGTCTTCATAGTTGATCCTAAGGGCATTATCAGAGCTATACTCTATTATCCAATGGAGCTTGGCAGAAACATGGATGAGATTCTCCGAATGGTGAGAGCGCTCCAGATCGCTGATAAAGGCTACGCTATACCAGCCAACTGGCCGAACAATGAGATAGTCGGCGACAACGTGATAGTCCCGCCCGCAAACACTGTAGACATGATCCAGAAGAGAAGAGAGCAGGAGAAAGCTGGAGAAATAAAGTGCCTAGACTGGTGGCTCTGCTACAAGAAATTGGAGTGAAAGTTTTTTCGTAAACCCTTAAAACATCACCTCACTTATCTTTTTTACTATGAATTCTTCTCAGAATATCTCATATCTCTATGTTCAGAAATATTCTTACTAGAAAGCCTATAAGGAAGGTTAAGCAAGATATTCCGAGACTTATAACGGTCATCTCTAGGAATCTTTTCTTGAAAGGCAAATCCTTCGCCACAGATATATAGAAAGTGAATAGGGAAATAAGTATTACCGCGCTCATCAGCGATAAACCAATGCATATATAGATCTCATCTAAGAGCATGTATGGTAATATCAGAAATAGTATGGTGAGGATGTAGGTTGTACCCGTATATGCGGCCGCCTTAATCGGATCCTTAGCATCCGCCTCGGATTTAGTTGACAAATACTCTGATGTAGCCATTGAGAGCGCCCCTGCAATCCCAGTGATTAATCCCGTCATCGCAACTAAACGCGCCTCCTGCAAAGCCAGCGTGAAGCCAGCTAGCGCCCCTGTAAGCTCAACAAGCGCATCATTTAATCCTAGAACTATGGAGCTAACGTATCTGAGCTTCTCCTCATCAATTAGACCCATAAGCTCCTTTTCATGTGAATCTTCATCTTCAACTATTCTAGAAGCTTCGGGAATACGCTCAGCTATTTTTTCATATATAACTTGGGCCTTCTCTTCACCTCTCTCCATGAGCTTTATTCCAAAGGTTATCCCGAAAATCTTGGAAATTAAGAAGTATTTCCAGATTATAAGCCTGCTGGGTTTAATATCCTTACGCGTATATTCTCTCCAAAACTCATAATGCTTAAGCTCCTCGTCTGAAATACTCTTCAAAACACCTCTGTTATTAGGATCCTTCATAGATTGGGCCAGCTTTCTATAGACATAATGCTCAGTAATCTCATTTTTCTGAGCAGTCAACATTATCCTCCTGATGTCCTCTATCATCTCACCCCTTACATTACCGCGAAAGCGATAACTCTCATCGCTGATATAGGGTTAATGGATTAAGGGTGGTTTAAAAAAGAAAAGGATGTTAGGGCGGGGTGATTTTTATCGCTTGCGTTGGACATTGGGTTTCACATGCTAAGCACTGTATGCACTCAGACTCTCTAACTGGATCCGACTTCTTCTCTGAAACCGGATGACCGGGCGCCTCAGCCCAATCATAAAGGCCTACTGGGCAGACGTCGATACATGTTCCGCATCCCTCACATATATCCCAGTCAACGGCGACATTTGTTCCATGAATTCCAAGTTTTGTGGGCGGCTCAATGGGGCCCCAGACGGCATGCCCCTTATGGTTATCAACGATCTTCCTCTTCTTATGGAAGTCCGGGTCTATGGGCATTTAACATCACCATAGAGATTATAATGTTAACCAGAATATATGGTTGGCGCCCAATTGATTCAGGGCTCCCTCTCCAATATAATTTTCACCCTAAACCTTCTTACACCCCTTAGAATTACGGCTTCGCACTCAGAACCATGCTTTTTCTCAGAAATGATCCCCTGAAGTTCTTCTACTCCACCAATACGTCTCCCATCAAACTCAAGTATTATGTCGCCTCGCTCTATCCCAGCCTTATCCGCGGGGCTTCCAGGTGTAACCCTAGCAACGAGCACGCCATGCTCAACTGGTAGACCATAGTATTCGGCTATGCGCCTATTTATGCTTACGCCAGCGATTCCAAGCCAAGGTCTCGTATAGTAGCCACGCAATATTATCTCTCTAGCAACCTCCTTAGCGGCATTTATCGGTATAGCGAAACCTATTCCCTGAGCGAAAGGTATTATAGCCGTGTTTATTGCGATAACCTCGCCATTAATGTTTATGAGCGGCCCGCCGGAGTTCCCCGGGTTGATGGCAGCATCCGTCTGAACAAGATCCCTAAAAATCCCCCTTTCAGAATGAATCGTCCTTCTCAGCGCACTTATAACTCCCGACGTGACTGTTGGCCCACCAGCCAGCCCAAAGGGATTTCCTATCGCGAAAACCCTTTGCCCAACCCTTAACTTATCGGAGTCGCCTAGCTTAGCGGCCACTAGGTTCTCAGCATCTATCTTCAGGACCGCTATATCTAAACCCCTGTAGGCTCCAGCGAGCTTAGCCTCAAAGACGCGTCCATCGGTTAAAGTGACAATTATCCTCTCAGCCCCTTCAACAACATGATAATTGGTTAAAATGTATCCCCTCTCCTCAAATATGAAGCCTGAACCTATACCCTCAACTGGGACAACCTGATAGAAGAAGTCGTGGAAAACCCTTAAAGTATTAATGTTCACAACGCTCCTGCTAGCATTCTCAATAATTTCAACAATCTCATCCTCGCTCAACAGCATGCCTCCCTCGCTCTCAAGAGATAAATTTAATGGTGAGATCAAGTATATTTTTTTACCTAAAAAATATGTGGTTAATGCGGGGGTGGCAGAGCTAGGTCAAACATTAAGGCAGAGACCAGATGCGCGGAGCACATGACGGATAAAAGGCCATGTGCGCGTAAGACTCAAGATCCAACGATGGGGTATCCCGTCCCGAAGGGGTTCGTGGGTTCAAATCCCACCCCCCGCACCAATCCACCGATAAAATTTATCCCTCACCATCTGGAAAAGCCATGAATATTTACTTCCATTGTGCATATTCTCTTGGCCAAGGATTCATCTCTTGTCTCCTAAGCGCTTCTGGAAATTCTCCTACAATGCATAGAAAATTAAGTAAATGCTTAAGGTTAACATTAATAGTCCGCTTATAAGATTTAGCCACCTCTGTTTTGTAGAAAACCACCTTTTTAATCGGCTACTTTTAATTTTTAATAGGTAAATGCCAAAAGTTATCACCAAGAACGGTGCCATTATTATACCATTATATAATATGAGAAGTAAGAGCCCTTGCATTTGCGTTTCTAGGTTTGCTATAAGGCTTAGGGCAATTAAATATGGCCCTGACGTACATGGGAGAAGGAATATGCTCGTGACTATTCCCGTGAGGAAAGCTGATACGGGGTTATTGGAAAACCTTCTTAATTGAGTAGCAACTTTTTCTGAGATGAGCTTTGGTATGCGCTTAAACCTCTTGTTTAGAAGACTTCCAATAGTTTCTCTGAAGCCTATCGACAAACCAAAAAGGCCAAAAATAAAGTTTAGCATCGACCTAAGCCCAAGAGATAAGCCTAAAATGATAACTACTATTCGTGCCTCATGAAGGTAACCGATTAACCTCCATATTCCAAGACCCATCATAAAATAGGCGGCGAAAATCGCCACTGAGAAGGCTAACCCAAACTTTAAAAGGGCTTCTCTTCCAAATCGTATAGCAACTAACGAGAGAAAAACAATAAGAATAAAAAATTCACATGGATTTATGGCATCCAGGGATGCTGCTATGACGATGATGGGCAAAATATGAAAGAAGTTTACCTGATATCTTATTTTATTTTTAAAAAGTTCTTCTAATTTAGTTCTCGCTTCATCCTTCAACAATTCCGTACTTCCGCCAGATAAAAATACTTTTGTTTTGTTGCCAGAACTAGAATGCGTGAGCGCTTGCTCCAACGTATTCTCATCGTATCTTGAAATCACCATCGCCATTAATCTTCCATCCCGAAAGATTAGAGTTAATGGCGTCAGGTATTGTATGTAAATCTCCTGCCAATTTAATCCTCGTGCCATTTCACAGGGAGTGCAGAAGTTGGGTGGTAATACAGAAACGCCATGTGTAACTAGTAGATTAGCTATGTTCAAAAAGTCCTTTAAATTACTTGAATCATTCAAATAATAGAATGTCGGTTTTAATTCAGAGTATTTGCTGAGGTAATTATTCATATATTTTGAACTTTCAAATTCGGGGAAATCGTAGATGAAAACTTCAATGTTAGCCTTAGCGTTAACTAGAATAATTTGTGATAATAAAGCTGCTATAATACTCAAAAGAATTATTATGTAAAACTTATTCAACGACATTAGGCCAACCATGTAATAAATATTTTAAACCTAGTATTTTAAGTTTTACAACAATTATGATAAAAGAGTCCTGCTTTTCATCCCGCTCATTTTTTGTATAACCAGCAAGAAACTTTTACTCCATTGATATTGATCATGGGAGGCCTTTTTTGATCGCATATATCCATTTTGAAACGACATGAATGAGCATATTTGCAGTAGGGCATTACGAACTCCTTAACTTCTATGCCTGGAGGCTTTGTTTTTCTAGTGAACCACTCGCTTCTCTTGCTATATTCAGGTAAAGCCTCTATCAAAGCCTTAGTATAGGGGTGATATCTTTCCGTAAGCACCTTTTCAGCAGGGCCCGCTTCCACAATGATTCCCCTATACATTATTGCTATGTCGTCACTTATGTAGTAGGCTGTTGCGAGATCATGTGTTATATAAATGAATGATACCTTATCATCATCTCGGAGACTCTTAAACATATTTAATATATTCATTCTCATAGATGCATCGATCATAGATACAGGTTCATCTACGATCATTAAATTAGGTTTAGATAGGAGCGCCCTAGCAATAGAAATTCTCTGTAATTCCCCACCCGAAAATTCTCGCGGATATTTACCCTTCACATCCTTAAAAGATAACCCCATGAAGCTCAGCGTATCATTAATATACTTGATCACAGCCTCATCATCTTTTAATCCCAACAAATTCCTTGTGGTTTCATAAAGATATGTTTCCACTTTTTTAGTGGATTAAACGTGTCATAGGGATCCTGAAAAACACCTTGAACCTCTTTTAAGAACAACAACTTATCTTTTGAATTGAGTTTATGTAGATCCTTGCCTTTATATAGGATCTTCCCCATGCTTGGCTCAATTATTCCAAGCATCATTCTTGCCAGCGTTGTCTTTCCACATCCGCTCTCACCAGCAATCGTGAATATTTTTGGTTTATTCTCCATGGTGAGAGATACGTGATCTACCGCTGGAAATTTAATTCTGCCGAGAAAACCATAACCAAATATTTTGCTAACATCTATTATTTGAAGCAAAAAATTCTCGCTCATAAAATCACCCCTTACGTGTAATATAACCAACACTCAACAAAACGTCCAGGTTTTACTTCGCGCAGAGTAGGGCTCTCTTCCTTGCATTGTTGCCCAGAGAATGGGCATCTAGGACCAAACCTGCAGCCTGGTGGAGGGTTCCTAAGGTCAGGCGGATGTCCACTTAAACCTTTACGTTGAGTTTTATCACCTAATCTCGGCAATGCTTTTATTAAAGCTTGAGTATAGGGATGCAAAGGATCTTCAAAGACTTCCTCTGTTCTCCCCACTTCTACGATCCTGCCAGCGTACATAACAGCTATTCTGTGAGTTATAACTCCATGAACTCCCATATCGTGAGATACTATCACGACCGTATTTTTAAAAGATTCTTGGGCGTCTTTAAGCATTGATAAAACCGTTTGCTGATTTATAACGTCAAGAGCTGAGGTTGGTTCATCTGCTAAAATCAAATCCGGTCTCATTATTAACGCTAGAGATATTACTACTCTTTGCCTCATACCTCCGCTTAACTGATGGGGGAAAGCCGATAATACATCCTTAGGAAGCCCCATTTGTTCTAAATATTTTTTAGCTTCCTCGTAGGCTTCTGTTTTACCCATATTAGCATGTAGCTTAAACATCTCTGCGAAGTGGTCTCTTATCCTCATGGTAGGGTTCAATACGTTCATGGAGCTCTGAGGTATATAAGAAACGTGCTTCCAGAAGACATCCTTCTTTAACTGTTCTCTACTTAAAGACGTTATCGGAAAAACTTTCCCCTTTTTAGTGTAGAGGTGAACGGCTCCATCCTTTAATATTAATGGGGGTTCTAGATATCCGTAAATTATCTTAGTGAATGTTGATTTGCCGCATCCGGATTCTCCCGCTATACCAAATATTTCATCTCTAAATAGATCTAGTGATACGCCGCTAACAGCGTCCACATATAATTCATGTTGCGAGGCTGCGGCATATGCGGGATTCAGCAGATAACCACCCTTCAAGTTGGTTGCTCTAAGCACCAGTTCCATAGAAGGTCACTTCATTATGCGATGTAAATACTCACTTAATCCCGTGGAAACAAGATAAAATGAAACGAAAATTAATACGAGAGTCACAATTGGAGCTGTTATCCACCACCATATTCCTCTAAAAAGAGCGTAATAATTTAGAGCCCAATAAAGCATTACACCTAATGTGTTATCGCCTAATAATGATAAGCCGAATATCGCTAAACCCGACTCTGTACCTATAGAGAAAAGTATTGTATTAGTGAAATTCACAAGATGCCATCCAAATATATAAGGCATTATTTCAAAAAGTAGAACTTTGCCAGTTCCCATACCTGAAAGCTTAGCCGTATAAACAAAGGTTCTCTCCCTAAGAGATAAAACCATGGACCTAACTTGCCTGGCGGGCCAAGGCCATGAAACTATAGATATTATTGCACCTATAAGAGGCACGGTGATCCATGACTTAATTATTGAAATGATTACAACCAATAAAAGGAAGCCAGGCACTATTATGAAGGTATCTGAAATAAACATTAAGAGTCTGTCAAGCATGCCGCCTTTTATTCCAGATATTAAACCGATAAATAAGCCTATGTGAGATGCTATAAGTGCGGTTATCAATGCTATAGTTAGAGATTTGCCAATTGAGGCGCAGAGTTCCCAGAATACATCCCGACCCATGCTAGATGTTCCTAACAAGTATTTGAAGGATGGGGGCTGATCCTTTGGAACAGTGTATAAAGCGCGAGTGTTTATTGGAGAGAATGAGGATACCGCAAAGCCTAAAATAAAAATTATTAGAATCAGTGTGAAACCCAGTTTAAATTTAAAGTTGCTCTTGTAGAGAAGCACGAAATTTCTGCCAACATTCTTTAAAAATGACGAACTCATCGTTGTTTTCACCTATATCTTATCCTTGGATCTATAAGCGGATAGAGCAAATCTAGCAAGTAGATAGCTGTAGACACGGCTATCATGGATAGGAGCAGTACAGCCATAAGAGTATTTATGTCGCCCGCAAAAGCAGCTCTATACGCTAGCTGACCCACGCCTGGATACGCAAATATGACTTCAGTGAGTAGTGCTCCACTAAATATTCCTCCAAGAGACAATGCTAAGACCGTCATTTGCGGCACAAGAATATTCCTGAGCACATACCTCCTTAATACATGTTTTCCGGGTAAACCTCTGAACTCCGCGTACTTTGTGTAATCTTCAGATAGGACTTCTAAAGTCAGTGTTCTGGAGCTAAGAAAGGACCAACCTAGTGCTCCCGGAAGTATTAGGGATAAAGCCGGGAGAAATGAATGCCAAATTATATTAAGGATCAACTCTAAGTTTAAGGTCTCCGGAATTATACTGATTCCTCCGCCTAGAGGAAAAATGGGTATTAAAAACGCAAAAAGTAACATGAGTATTAACGCCATTATATAATATGGCACCGGATATAATGATATTGCTACGCTCTCAAGTATTCTGGCAAATTTTCTCGTCCTAAAGTAGCCAGCCATAGTCCCTAAAAGATTTCCAGTTGTCCATGTAATCAGAGTTGATACTGAAAGAAGCCCTATAGTCCATGGTAATCTTCTCAATACTAATTCAAACGCTGGTGTTGGGAAAGAGATAAAAGATGGCCCGAAATTAAAAGTTAATACTCTACGAATAAAAGCTAAATAATCCTCTAAAAGAGATTTACCAGATAGACCAAAAATCTCATACAAGTCTTCACGTAGCTTATTTATTGATTGCGGATCATAAACCCCTGCCACAAGTGTAGTGAATCTATCTTTTCTTCTGCTGATATCAACAGTCCTCTCATTAATGATGAGTGTTACACCGGTTTCAGCGCAATTGCCCTTACCCCCAGGTGTTCCACGTGGAGATGTTTTGGTCGTAGAAAACCATTGGGGAACCTATATTGATCCATACGATTTCAACTTTAAGATTCCAGGTAAGCCAGCCACCGGCGGTAACGGTTTCCAGCAACTTTGTGCAGCTTTCCTCTGGTATGTTAATACAACTACTGGTACGCTTATAAATTGGTTGGGTACAGGCTTTGAGTATTCTGCAGATTTTAAGACGGTGAGGTTCTTCCTTAGAAAGGGAGCAACGTGGAATGATGGAAAACCATTCACAGCGCACGACGTGGTATTCACAATTGAAACCGCCTTAAAAACTAAAGAATGGGCCACTCACACCTTCGCTGTTACTTGGATAGAAAGCGCTAGGGCAGTAGACGATTACACTGTAGAAATAAAGCTTAAGGCGCCATATCCAAGGTTCCACTATGCTTTCACCGTGATAATATATGGTACTGGCTGGTGGATTGTGCCCAAACATATATGGGAGGGAAAAGACCCAGTAACATTTAAATTCTATCCACCGTTAAGTATAGGCCCATATAATCTGAAAGCCGTCGACCCAGCGGGCAACTGGTTCCTCTGGGAAAGAGAAGAGAATTGGTGGGCGACAAAACTTCTCGGACTTAAACCATCACCTAAATATGTGCTTTATATACACCCAGGTCCAGATGAAGTAAAAGCTCTTGCCATGGTTAGGCATGAGCTAGACTGCTTAAGAACCTTGGTGCCTGAAGCCGCTGAGATAGTTATTAAAGGAAACCCATATATTATGGGTTGGAGACGTATAGCTCCTTTCGCATGGCCACTTGATGCATGTGTTAAAGGTATAGGGTTCAACTTGCTGATGTATCCATACAATATAACAGAGGTGCGGAAAGCGCTGGTTTTCGCCATAAACTTCAGAGATGTATACGAGGCTTTCCGTGGAGTCGACGGTTCTCTTCCATCTACTACACCGCTCCCGATAGTGCCGTATCCATTCGCCATTGAAGCCTACACTAAACCATTACTACCAGAACTCATAAAGCTTGGTTTAGATCCAAATACGGGTTGGTGGAAGTACGATCCAGCTGAAGCTGAAAGGCTACTTAAATCAGTTGGATTTACAAGGGTGCCAGATGGTAAGTGGAGGCTGCCTACAGGTGAACCTTGGAAGATAGGTATAACTGCCCCCAGCGGCTTTGAGATGGAATCTTTGAGAATTGCCTTTTTAGTTGCGGATCACTGGAAGAAATTTGGCATAGATGTGGAAGTGGAACCCGTAGAGGCGGGAATATTCTCAGCTAGAGGAGCTAAAGGGGATCCGGGAGGAGCTGGCACAAGATGGCCCGGATGCACCCTACTATTGGAGCTTACACCGCATATACAAGGATGGCACTCAAAATACTATAACCCGCTTGCGCCTGGGCTTGGATGGGCCAATTATTCATTCCCAAGGAGGGCGGAATTAAACGCCATTATAGATGAGATGGAGAGAACTCCTCCCTGGGAGGAGGAGAAGGTAATAGAGCTTGGCAGAAAAGCCCTATTAATATGGGCTGAGCAGATGCCGTGGATAGGCTTCTTCCCAACACCATTCTACACCCTCCAAGACGGCTATGCATGGGATGGATGGCCAACATACCCAGAAAACTACTACATGGATCCGGTTTCATGGTGGGCTCAGCACATGTTCGTTATACTAAGGCTATACCCAACCGGAAGGGCGCCCACGAAAGACGCGTTACCAAGACCGGGATGGACGCCCGTTGAATATTCCAGCGTATGGATTGTTGGCGATGTCCCAGCATTCACTGGAGTTGACGGTTTATCTTATGGACCCTATAGCATGGGAGATTACGTGCGCATACCGAAAGAGGATGCCGAGAGATTAATAGCTCAAGGGCTGGCCAGCCACGTACCTCCAGCCTACGTTTACGTGACTGTATACGCCAAGACTAACATACCTGCCTTTACTGGCACCGATGGTAAAACATATGGTCCATTTAAAGCGGGTGACGCACTAGTTATTCCAAGAGAAGATGCTGAGAAGCTTGTTGCTGAAGGCAAAGTTACATATAGCCCACCGGTCCCAGCTGAGATACCTGAGATTGCGAAAGCGGTATCAGACCTCATAGGAAAAGTTTCAGCATTAGAGGCCACGACTTCTGCCATAAGAACCGAGCTGACTTCCGCTACATCTGACTTAAAGAGCAGCGCATCCACTATGAGCGCAAGCGTATCGGATCTAAAAGACAGCATATCAGCTTTAAGAGGCGATATATCTGCGCTTGGAAGCCAATTATCAACTATAGCGACGATAAGCTACGCTTTGATAGCGCTAGTTATATTGACCCTAGTGGTAACAGTGATCCTGCTACTAAGAAAACCTGCATCTTAGCGGATCACCATTCACCATCCTATTTTTTATTTAATTTTTTGAGTGAGATTATAAAAATAGGAAAATCTTTAATGTTCTCTGAATGGAATGTTGGTAAAAATTCGATTAGATACGCTCTTTTTCTCCTATAACCAAAAATACTTTTAGTGTTAATGCTTAAAATGTTAAGGGATGGTTGCTTTGAAGGATAGGGAATGGTTTAAGAAAGTTTATCGGCGAAATGTTGTTGATATGCATATTGCTGATTGGGATGAAAATTTTCTATCCGAGTTTAACGCGAAAAAATATGTAGAAGCTCTAACGTTAGCTAGAGTTGAATCGACAGTTGTATATGCAACATCTCATATGGGTCTCTGCTACTATCCAACAAAAATTGGAGCTATGCATAAGGGTTTAAGGGGAAGAGATATACTGGGGGAAGTTATCGATCTATGCCATGAAAATGGAATTAATGTTGTAGTTTACTATAGTTTGATATTCAATGTATGGGCTTACGACGCTCACCCTGATTGGAGAATTATAAGAGCAGATGGAAAAGAGGCTGCTGAAAATAGTCGATACGGTGTTTGTTGTCCAAACTCACCTTACCGAGACTTTGCCGTAAAGCAGGTCGAAGAGATCTGTAAGAATTATGATTTTGAGGGTATTCGTTTCGACATGACATTCTGGCCCACAGTTTGCTACTGTAAACATTGTCAGGAAAAGTATTCTGAGGAGGTGGGAGGAGAGATCCCGAGAATCGTCAATTGGCTTGACCAAAAGTGGGTAACCTTTCAAAGAAAAAGAGAAAAATGGTTGATTGACTTTGCTGCCTTAATTACTTCTACAGTAAGAAGAATAAAGCCTGAAGTTACTGTGGAGCATCAATCCTCTACGTACGATAAATCATGGTTGCTGGGCGTCACTCAAAAATTGAGTGAACAGTGCGATTTTTTGCAAGGCGATTTTTATGGCGGGCTCTTAGAAGAGAGCTTTGCCTGTAAGCTATTTCACAATTTAACGAAAAATAAACCGTGTGCATTTGAAACATCTTCTAATGTTTCTCTTACCGATCACACAACTCTGAAACCGAAGGAATTACTGGAGTTAGAAGCCTATGCAGCTATTGCAAATGGGGCTGCTTTTGTTTTTATTGACGCGATTAACCCTGATGGAACGCTGAATGAGAGTGTATACTATACCATGAGAGAAATCTTTGAGGAAATAGAGAAATACGAAAAATACTTAGGGGGTGAGCCTATTGCTGACGCAGCCATTTACTTTAGTACCGAATCCAAGTTCGACCTCGCTGATAATGGGAAAAATGTGATGGAAGCATCTCAAAAAATGCCTCACTTAGAATCTGCTTTAAATGTTGCTGAATCATTCATTAGGAATCATATTCCTTTCACTGTTATAACGAAGAAGAACTTAGGGAGTCTATCATCTTACAAGGTGCTTGTGCTTCCTAATGTTCTAATGATGGGTGAAGAAGAAGCTGAGGCGTTCAGAGAGTTTGTAAAAAATGGCGGTGTGCTTTACGCCAGCAAGCATACATCCCTTATAAGAAAAGATGGGAAAATGGGAGACTTCTTGTTATCTGACCTTCTTGGGGTCTCTTATTTAGGTGAAACAAAAGAAAGCTTCACTTACATATCCCCGATAGGAAAGGGGGAAGAAGTTCTTTTAGGTTATTCTTCAAAGTATCCTTTAAGTATATATGGCTCTCAGCTGAAGGTTGAAGCAAGAGAAGGTGCCGAGGTTTTAGGGAAAATAATTCTCCCGTATACTGACCCTGCTGATACGAAACATTTCGCCTCTATACATAGCAATCCTCCTGGTAAAATCACAAATTATCCAGCAATTATTTTAAATAATTACGGTAAAGGTAGGGCAATCTATATTACGGGAGATCTGGAAAGAGTTAAGTATCATCAGAATACCTTTATTCGGCTAATTCGTCTTCTCTATCCAAAATCATTTAGTTTCGAGAGCGACGCGCCTGGATTCGTGGAAATGACATTGTTTGATCAAAAGAACCATGGAAGATATATAATCACTCTGCTTAACTTAATAGAAGAATGCATTCCAATCAGAGGAATAAACGTTAAAATCGCTCTAAATGGCAAGAAGCCTGAAAGATTGCTGAAGCTTCCGGAGGAAAAGGAATTGAATTATAAGGAAGAAGAGGGGCGCATAGAATTTAATGCTGCCGAGTTAAAAAGATTTGCGGCTTTTGCACTGAACTATAGATAAACATTTTTCCACTTAATAGAGAATTGAGCGTAAAAATAATTCGTTGAGCAAATTATTTCTGTATATCTATTCTTCCATCTCTGATAGCGTAGATTTTCGTGCATCTTTCTGCGACTATCAGGTCATGGGTTACTATGATAAATGTTTGTCCATTCTTTTTGTTCAGATCCTTTATGAGATTCATTAATGTGAGCGCTGATTTAGAGTCTAAATCTCCGGTCGGCTCATCGGCTAAAACCATTGATGGATTATTTGCTAATGCTCTTGCTATTGCTATGCGCTGCTGTTCTCCACCGCTCAGCTCATCAGGCTTATGGTCGGCTCTCGCCTCTAAGCCAACCATCTTTAGGAGGTTAACTGCCCTTTCACGCCTCTCGTTTTTTGGGACGCCTGCTAACGCCATCGGTATTTCAACGTTTTCTAGTGCGGTTAGCGTCGGTATAAGGTTATAGAATTGAAATACGAATCCAACCTTTCTAAGTCTGTAGTCGGCTAAATCCTTCTCACCTAAAGCCGTTATGTCAACGCCGTCAACAAATATTTTTCCGCTTGTCGGCCTATCTAAGCCGCCTATAAGGTTTAGCAAAGTTGTCTTGCCAGAGCCTGAAGGCCCCATTATGCCAATTATCTCGCCGGATAACACTTGGAGATTAACGTTATTTAGGGCTGGAACATTAACCTTGCCGCGCCTATAGACTTTGCTCAAATTAATTGTTCTAACAATAGTTTTAGACATGTTTAAGCGCCTCCACAGGTCTCATTTTTGAAGCACGCCAAGCCGGATAGAGTCCGGCCAGAACCCCAACTAATGCCCCCAGAGAGAAGCATATTGCGATATTCATGGGCGTTATGGTTGGGGTAGCCAACATAACTGTTTGCATAGATCTGCCGCCTAATCCCGGATTCGCTGCGCCAGAGAACGGGTTCCTCATGCCTAATGGGGAGGTGCCAGCCACAAATAGTCCGGACGTTAACATTGGGAACGCATATGCCAGCACGCTTCCAACGGCTACGCCTACCCCACCACCTATAAATCCTATCAGAAGCGACTCAGCGAGAAAAATCTTCATTATGTCATAGCTTTTCGCCCCTATAGCTTTCAATACACCTATCTCGCGGGTTCTCTCAGTTACAGACATTATCATGGTGTTTGCCACGCCGAAGCTGCCGGCGAATAAGGCTACCAGCCCTATCGTAGCGAAGAACATTGTTAGAGTGTTTAGCATCTGGTTCGCCTGCTGGAGCACTGCTGTGGGTGTTGTAACCCTAACGCCGGGCACAGTTGACGAGATTAGGGATGCGACATCACTAACTACTGATGGATCCTCGCACTTCACAAGTATCTGAGTTACGAGGTCGCGCTCACCGGTGATATTTTGCGCATCGATTAGCGTTATGTAGGCCGCATACTCTTGGAAAACCATGCCGGTCTCAAATACGCCAACTATAGTGAAGGTTCGCTCTACACTCTCCTGACCGCCAGATAAGCTAACAGTTTGCCCTAGGGTTAGATTTAAGAGTTCCATTAAAGCTTTTCCGAAAACTATTTCTCCACTACTGTTCTCCGTGAGGGACCTGCCCTCAACAATGTTTAATCCACCGGTAACAAGATCGTATAGCGGTGGCACAATTCCATACATTGTAACCCTCCTACCGTTAATGGAGCCGCTGAACGAGAACTGCGGCGAAACAGCGTAGACCCCCGGCATCCCGCCTATCACATCTACGATTGATATATCTAATGTGCTTGGGCTCGGCAGTGTGCCGAAGAACCCTCCGCCCATACCACCCCTAAACGACGTGGAGTTAGATACTATCATATCTGCTCCGCCTAAGGCTCGAACCATCCTTCTCGCCTGAACCTCCATCCCCGAGACCAAGGACAGTAGAATAAACATCATGCTTATCCCTACAACTATGCCGGAAGCCGTAAGAGCTGTTCTCAGCTTCCGCCTCTTCAAGTTTCTAACTGCTAAACTCCATGTAAACATTCCTTATCCTCCAATCTAAATAGATAAAAATAGGGTAGGGAAGTTTTAAGTTGCTGTGCTCTTTTCGATCACTGTTACATTTATCATGGTTATCCTAGTAACCTTCTCGGCTTTAAGGTCTACTTCTATGAATGCACGGCTATATTTATCCTTAGTCAACACGAGAAGAACCTCATCAACCTCGATTGTAACCTGACCATTCTCTTGAACTATGGATTTCATGTGAACTGGTCTAATACAGCTAATATTATAGCCCTCGTTAAGGAGACTCTGTACATCCTCATCCTTGCTCGCTATGTCTAAAACCCTCTCTTTAAATTCCTCACTTAACTCTAACTCGGCTCTACGAAAATCGCCTTTAACAATCATCTTCCACCTGCCACATTCATTTCCTAGCATCCATCTCCAGTAACGCTTGAAATTCCACGTGAAATTCTGAGCATTAATGATACATGGGGGCTCGGCTGAGACTGGCGTGGCTCTGAATTCACGTATCTGGGTTATCCGCGGGTAGCCATTGTACCACGCTAAAGCACTGTATGTTGAAATGATTATGGCGCTTAATGTGACTAAGCCCAGAGCCGCCAACAGTATGCTCTTTCTCAATCTACATCACCACCTAAGATAGGAGGCTAATGCATTAAAAAGGTTTTTCAGAATTATGTCAAATTTTATTCAGCATTAATCTTGGATGCTATTTAAGGCTGAGATACAGCAGGATTATTAAAGCGGCAAATGTGAGGGCGTCCGGCAGCATAGCGAATGGGCCGAGTCCGAAGGCTCTAAAGCCGAAGAGCATGTGCATGAATGGGTTAGACGAAAGCGTATAGAAAAGCAGCACCAGCGAGAATATTATGAGGCCGGCTGAAAATTGAGCTTTAGTCTTCCGGTAAACATCTACGTATATTAGGAGCAGTATTAGTACAAGCGTAACGTTAACGGTTGAAATTATGGATTTAGCGGTGTAGAAAACCTCTATATCCGGTATAAGGATGTTCGGCGGCGGAATAATCTCCCAATCCCTAAACCTTGACAATATACTGGACTCGAATTCTTCTCGATTTATCTCGCCGCGCCGATATTTATCCGCCAACTGCTTAATCTCTATTATCTGGTTCTCTGTTAGACCCCAGCGCCTTCTAACTTGGCGCTCTGGCGAGGCCCCAGTAATATGTAGGCTGCATATAGCTGCAATGATAGCTGCCGCTAAGAGAACGATTATTATAAGCGCAACTTTTCTATCTTTACCATTCATCATTTTACTCATTTCGCTTAACCATCCTTTTTTCCTTTTTTCCAATTTTCTCCCAAATCTCCTCGAATATTGTGTAATTTTCCTCCATAAGTGTGGTTAGAAAATAGGTGACCGCATACTTCTTTCCAGCCGAAGAAATTATCTTGTTCTTCTCTAGGATCTCCAAGTGATGCCTTATAGTCCGATAGTCTACTTCAAGCAGGTTAGCCAGCTGATTAGCGTTCATGGGAGATTCCTTTAGCGCCATGATTATCCTAGCCCTCATAGCTCCGCCCCTACTTCCGGCGATAAGCCAGTTGAGCACATACTTTAATTGTTTAGCGCTATAGCTCATCCACTTATCTCCGAGCTCCAAAAATAATAAATAGCCTTACCTCAGTATAAAAAAGATAAAAGAGGTATGATCCTACTAACCAATCTTAAGAGGGGCGTTCGTAGCCCTATGGCTAATGTTGAAATGGTTTTTATGGCAGCTGGCGTAATAATATCTGTTGGCTTTCTAGCCAACTTTATCTTCAAGAAGACGGGTTTTCCAGATATTCTATTTCTAATACTCATCGGCATCATTTTTGGCTCCCTACTGAAGTTTTTCTCAGCAGCGGATCTTTTATCGGTGGCACCGATCTTTTCAGCCTTAACTTTGGCGCTAATTCTTTTTCAGGGGGGACTAAACCTAGAAGCCCGCACAGTTCTTTCGCAGAGTTTTAGGTCAGCTATGCTAGCTTTCACGCATGTCATTCTGGCCGTGGTTTTCGTTCCGCTTTTAAGCTACTTCATGATGGGGTTCGATTGGCTTGAGGGATTAATGCTTGGATCTATGACCGCCGGAACAAGCTCCGTTGTGATAATACCATTAATATTGAGGATGAGGGTGCCAGATGAGGTGAGGGCAACTCTATCCTTGGAATCAACTATTACCGACGTTCTCAACATAATCCTAGTAATGATGCTCCTAGACATATATTTCGGCGGCTTCATTAACCTTCAGGAAATAATGTCTTCATTAATTGCTAAATTCGCTGTCGGCATGTTTTTAGGAGTAATCGTTGGCGCAGCTTGGATAAAAATTCTGGATATAATTAAAGGGCAGGAGTGCACTTATATGCTCACGCTTGCGGCGCTGATACTATGTTATGCTGGGACGGAGATGCTTGGTGGAAGCGGCTCCCTATCTGCCCTAGTCTTCGGAATAACGCTTGGAAATTTCACAGCTATAAAAAATCTAGGCATAAATATAAATGCAAAATCCATACAAGCCCTTATAGAGAACATTAAGAGATTCCAAAATGAATTAACATTCCTTGTTAAGGCACTCTTCTTCGTGATTTTAGGTCTACTATATGTACCCGACATGCTCGGATTTATTTATGCTGTAGTAATTACGTCAGTGAACCTTTTGCTTCGCGACCTGGCGGTTAAAATATCAACCCGCAACACTACGCTACAAAAATACAGAAAACTTATGACTTTAATGTGTGGAACTGGATTAGCGAACGCAACATTAAGCATAGTAGTTTACAATGAGATGAGCATGCGTCAGATCGCCATAGCAAACCTATATCCTTTAATTGTAACAACTATCGTTATAGTAACCAACGTGATAACATCTTTAACACCGCTAATATTGAGGAAAGAACTGAAGAGAATCAACCTGAAAGCAGCTGCCTAATAAATTATTTACTGGGTTTTCAAAAGTTTTAGGAAATCACTAAATACCACCTAAAAGCTAATTTCTATCTGGTTTCACGTTTAAATTGGTGATCTAGATGAGCCGGGATAAAGTGCGCATATGTTTTATAGGATGTGGGCACCACTCGATGGAGAGTCTTCAGCCGGCTGCCGCGCTTATCCCACAAATCGAGTATGTAGCTGCCTGTGATTTAGTTGAGGGAAGAGCGAAAGAGGCTGTGCGGCGCTTTGGTGCTAAAAGATGGTATATAGATTACAGCGAAATGATAGATAAGGAGTCTCCGGACGGCGTGATAATTGTTGGGCCGCCACAGATGCATGAGGAATTAGGGATCGCATGTCTAAAGAAGGGCGTAAATGTGTTCATAGAGAAGCCGCCGTCCTTAACGCTGGACGGCGCGGGAAGAATTTATGAAGCGATGAAATCCTCCGGGAAAATTTGCATGGTTGGGACGCATTGGCGACACATGCCAGTCCACAGAGCTCTCAAAAAGATATCTGAGAGGGAAGATTTCGGCGATATTTTCCGCTTAGAAGCCACATACCTAGCCCCGGACACCAGAGGGGCTTGGGGGCAACCCTTCCTATGGGGATTCATGCTTAACCAAGCGATTCATCCAATGGACTGTCTCCAGTTTCTTGGGAGAAGAGTAGTTGAGGTTGAGGCGAGGGGCATAGCGGTGGAAGGGAGAAAGCTCGCGGTGTCGGCTAGCCTGCTGTTTGCCTCCGGAGCTGTAGGCTCATTTACCTTAAGCGGCTGCTCACCGATCTTCTACGAGCGGGTTGGAGTTCAGGGGACGGAAGGATGGGCTGAGGCAGAACAGTTTAAGAGACTGAGATATGCAAGTAGAAAAGGATGGATGGAGCCGACGGATCCAACCGCTATACAAACCCTGATATTCGAGCATGGAAGCCATTATAGGGGCGTCTCCCGCCCAGGCTACGTGGAGGAACTTGAGCATTTTACGCAGTGCATTCTCTCGGGGTCTCATCCACACGCGGACGCGGAAGACGCTTACTATGCGCTGAAAACCCTAGACGCCATAGTTAAAAGCGTTAATGCTGGAGGAAAAGTTCGAGTTGATTAAAACAGTTCGCAGTGTTAAGGAAAGCTTAAAAGGTTTCTGGAGGCAAATGTACTAGTATGTTTAGGAGTTTAAGTCCATACGCCATAGGCATACATAAAAGTTTACAGGAAAACATAAAGCTAGCTAAACTTGGAGACTTCCAAGGCGTCGAAGTAAATATAACAGAAGTCTCAAATCTTATTGAGGAGAGATCCCCAAGCTACGTGAAGAGAATGTTTTCTGAAGAGGGGATAAAGCCAAGCGGCTGGTGGTTACCCTTCGACTGGCGTGGCGACAAGGAAACCTTTAATAGTGGGTTAAAGGAATTGGGGCGTCTAGCCTCCTTAGCCGCTGAAATAGAATGTACGAGAGCGCTAACGTTTATTCTGCCATTTTCAGACGATAAACCGTTTGAAGACAACTTTAAATGGCACATATCTAGGCTTAAACCGATAGCTAACATTCTATATGAGAACGGATGCTCGCTTGGGCTGGAGTTTGTGGGCACGGAGTCGCTTAGAGTGGGGCGCAAATACACTTTTATATATGACTTGGATGGGCTCCTCTCCCTATGTAGGGCGCTTGAAGCCGAGAACGTGGGTATCCTACTAGATAGCTGGCATTGGTATGCGTCTAGGGGGACCATAGAAGACCTTATGAAACTTGGAGGTAAAGACATAATATATGTTCACATAAATGATGCCCCGGAGAATGTTCCGCTGGACAAGCTTGTAGATAACGTGAGATGCTTACCCGGAGAGACTGATGTAATTAATCTAGTAGGCTTCCTTAAGACATTAAGAGATCTGGGATACGAGGGACCGGTGACACCTGAACCCTTTAGCGAAAAAGTCAATAGAATGAAGCCCGAAGACGCTGTGAAAGTAACAGGCGAGGCCTTAAAAACTGTTTGGAGAAAGGCTGGGTTGCCATGTTGAGAAATTTTCACCTTCAATATTAACGTTAAATCTAAGCCTCACACCACGCGCTATTGGTGATACGGCGGGTGATGCTTGACAGTAGAAAGCTAGCCCCTATTCTCAATCTAGTGGAGAAGGGCGCTAATGAGCCGCTGTAAGTAGCCCTATTCCTCCTGATAGCTTCCTTAATTTTTCTTTCGCTTGGCTCACCGTCCAGATTCAAAATAGTGTATGCGTTACCAACATTTGATGGGCTGTGTGCATCGCTTCCGCCGACACCTGCGACGCCCAGCTTTAAAGATACGTTTAAACCTCTCTTAACAAAGTATTGAAGCGGATATAGGGAATTTAAAACTTCTACGGCGTCTGGTTTATTCCGCATCCACCTATCAAAATTGAACATCTCGATAGCTGGATGCGCTAATACAGCTAATCCATCGTTAAGCCTAACCCAATCTATGATTTCGGAATAAGACATAAATCGCTTCAATCCAACATTAGGCGGCAGCTCCTCTTCTAGACCTATGATTAAGACGTGCCCAGCATCTGTAGCAACCTCGTATCCGGGCAAAATGATTAACCTGCTACCGTAAGATTTAGCTTCAAAATAACCGTCAAGAACCCTGTGGTCAGTTATAGCCAAACCATCTAAGCCTTTGTTCTCAGCAACCTTAAGAATCTCTCTAATTGTTCCGGAACCATCTGAATAAGATGTGTGAACATGTAAATCAATTTTTAGACGCAAACTGAAACCTCATTAAACCCCACAACATGCCATGTTATGGGCATCTTCTCTCGCTGGCTTCTTCTTTACGCCAAGTAGGCAGCCTCTTGAATATCCTCCATGGTGCGGCCCTCCGAGCCATGCGTAGTCTCTGTCTAATACGACTCTGCTTTCACTTGGTTCGCTCTCCAAAGGGACAATTCGCCAGCAATTATAAAAGTTCCTGTAGGTTCTTTCTTCGGAATCTTTATACCAGCTCCCGATCACAACTTTACCTTTCGCGACTATCGGTTTACAGCAGCATGCCATCTGGTAAACTGGTTTAGAGACGTATACTATCTCTCCTGAATTATAATCTATCATGAATAGACGATTTCTATCGATTGAGAATGGCGACCCAGCGTCCTCCGGAAGGTTGTTTCTGCCAAGGATAACGAAGACGCCGTCAACGGCAGCCCCTCCAGCGTAACCCCAAGGGTCACTACATTCGGCGGAAGCGAAACCAAGGCTCTTAAAATCTAGCCTCCACATTTCTTCGCCACTAGATATACTGATGCATGTGAAAACCCCATCAGCCGTCCAAACCATCACCCTGCCATTGTGCGTTAGGGTTCTGGGCCCGCCGCTTAACGAATCCTGTTCTTCTCCCCCATAATTAACTGTGGAGAAATCCCTAACCCACAGTATTCTTCCGGATCCCCTATCTAAAACCACCAGATGCCTTCTACATACTAGAACGATGTAGCCGGACCAAATCTGCGGACATGCATAAGTGGTTGGTGGAGAGGGAAGATTAATCAAATGGACTTTTTCGCCGCCTGCATCGTAGGCGACAAGCCCATTTTCCGCCGTCGGCCGGCAGACCCATAGGACACCGGTCTCTTGATCGAATGTCGGTTCCTGACCTCCGGGCGCCTCAGGGCTCCACTCATCAACCCACAATATTTCTCCAGCAGCCTTATCCACGAGGGCTATTCCCTTCGGATACTGTACTGCTAGGCATTTGCCCCAGGCCTCAACAACGGCTTCAGCTATAAAGTCGTCTAAACCTGTATTTACCCTCCACACAACAACACCATCGTGCCTAAATTTTATCAAGTCTCCCCCGGTTGAAGCGCCGTAAAGCCCAGATCCGTCTACTAATGGAGCGCCCCAAACATGGCCCGGCATCCTAAATCTATCCAATATGGCCCCGGTTTCAGGGTCAACTTTCCAAAACTCATCCCTGAAGGTGGGGGCGAGATAAAGGTATCCGTCCACATAAACTCCGTGCTCAGCTGGCCCTACGCCCACATCTAATTTCCAAACATCTATGGCGCTCATCTTCATACTCATTGTCCTCCAAACTTCTTCTACAATACCCTAACTTATTAAACTAATTTAGAAAAACGGTGTGCGCTTATAATTGAAAGCTAGATTATTGAAAATGGAAATGTTAGTCCTGATCTATGGAATTTTCCTTTAATCGCTATTTGTTTACCGCACTTAGAGCATCTCATATCAGCCGTTAAATTCCACCTTATTATATCGAAACCGTATCTCTTTATTATTAGCTCTTGGCAGCTTGGACAATACGTGTTCTCATACTTGTGGCCGGGAACATTCCCTAAGTAAACATAGTTTAACCCCGCCTCCTTAGCCGCCTCATATGCTTTCTCAAGGGTTTTGATCTCTGTGGACGGTATGTCCGTCAGCTTGTAGTCTGGATGGAACCTCAACAGATGAAGCGGCGTATCCTCGCTCAGATTCTCTCTAATCCATGAAGCCAGCTCCCTTATTCTCTCTATAGAATCGCCTATTTTCGGCACAACGAGATTCGTCACCTCAATATGTATGTTCCTCCTTTTCATCTCCTTCAAGGCTTCGAAGATCGGCTCAACTGATGGAACCATGGAAAACTTCCTGTAGAACTCTGGGTCTCCTCCACCCTTAAAGTCGACTGTTGCAGCGTCCAAGTATGGCGCAATAGCTTCAATGGCTTCGGGGGTCATATAGCCGTTTGTGACGAACGTATTAAAGAGACCGTGCTCATGGGCTAAGACAGCTGTATCATAAGCGTACTCAAAAAAGATTGTTGGTTCAGTGTAAGTGTAGCTTATCCCGTGGCAACTATTCTCAATAGCAGCTTTAACGACATCTTCGGGTGGAAGACTCCTGCCTATAATGTCCTTCTCTTGACTTATGCTCCAATTATCGCAGAACTGGCATCTGAAATTGCATCCAACAGTTGCTATCGACATCACGAGCGCTCCGGGATGGAAATGCGACAGCGGTTTCTTGCCAATTGGGTCAACGTTGGCTGCGCAAGCCATCGCATAATTCAGCGCATAGAGTTTTCCACCCTCATTTTTCCTGACCCCACAGAATCCCATTCCGCCATCAGATATTATGCATCTGCGAGCGCAGAGGTTACACTTAACCCTGTTACCTTGGAGCAGCTCATATAGCATTGCTTCACGTCTAATCATTAAGCTAAATCCTTCCCCAAACCTTCATTTTTAACTATATTTAACGCCTAATTTAATTGTTTCCTCTGGTCTTTCATCAATTATTTTATAGGCTTCAACAACATCTTTAAAGTGCACTATTGGCGAAAGCATCCCGTCGATTCTTAAAAGCTTCCGCTTAAACAGACTTATCACGGTTTCATAAACCCTCTTTCTGTCCCATGAGGGGTAGTCCCTGTAAGGTTCGCTCTCAACCCGCGCGCCTGAAACCATTATTTGCCTATTGAAATGCCATTCTTCACCTAGGTTTAGTCCCTTTGCTTCGCCATGATACCATGAGACCGGCACTATTGTTCCGCCATACCTTGTCCCCCTGATAGCTTGATGTAGGGCTGAGTAGGATCCGCTTGTTTCTACGGATATGTCCACGCCTTTCCAGCCGGTAGCCCTCCTAATTTCTAGACCAGCGTCACGTTCCCTCGGATTTATAACTATGTTCGCTCCATACCGCTCAGCTAGCTTCCTCCTCTTCTCTATGGGTTCTACGCCTATCACCAGTATGGCTCCGGAAAGCTTAGCCATTTGAACAGCCATTAGCCCTATCGCACCAAGGCCGAAAACCGCCACAGTGTCGCCGAGCCTAACGTGTCCCTCACGGACAGCCATTAGGGCGACGGCAGCTGGGTCGATGCAGACTATCTCCTCATCGTTAAGCTCTGGTGGAGCTGAATCTATCTTCTCCTCATCAACGGTGTGCGTTTCACGGATCGGTAAGTAGCCGTAAACCCTGTCTCCCGGCTTAAATTTTTTAACTTGGCTTCCAACTTCAATCACCGTGCCTACGGTCATGTTACCGAGCCTAATTGGAAATGAGATCGCCCAACCTTTACCCTCATATTTAGGCATAAATAGCCCCGTGTCGGGGTCAAAGGCTTTCTCAGAGAAAGGCGATAAACCCCTATAGATCAGCAGGGTGGTTCCATGCTTTTCCGCCGAGAAAATGCTCTTAACCCTCACTTGGTTTGGTTTGAGGGGAGGCTCCTCGTACTCTACTAAAACAGGTTTTCCCGGCGCTACGGCTAGCAGCTCTTTCGGCAATCCTACACCACCCTAATCTTTTATTCCCTCAAGTAGGCTCATCACATTCCATAGCTTTACTCGGGTGTAAGGCGGCATGTTTGGATCCTGCAGTATCTCGTCTATTATGGATATAGCATTTGAAGCCCTAACGCCGAGCGTGTATTGAGTTGATTGAAGCATGTTCATGGCTTCCTTAGCGGTTCTCCTAATGTTTCTTGGGGTTGTGGTGTCCTCTGAAACTTGATTCAAAATCGCTAAAGCCTGCTTTATCTTCTCCTCATACTCCTGCATCTTCTTCTTACTTACCATGCAGACGCCTCCAAACCTGCTGATAGCCTCTACTAGATACTGGTAAAATATTTAAGTTGATTCGCACTCTTACGTTTTACGCTCAGCATAGAAAATTAAGCGAGAAGAACTGCGCCGCTCGGCTCATACTTACCCTTAATCTCGTATCCAGTTAAATCCGCGATGTTGTATGCGATCTCTTCCACATCCCTCATGTACGGCATGGCTTCTTTCGGCAATCTCTCGCGGCTCTGCCCAACCCATTCATACGCCTTAACCTCAATGAAATCTGGCCTACTCTTCTCAATTATCTTCGAGTAGCCCTCAATATTATGCGTGTTCCAGCCCCTAATAACCGTTAACCTTAAAACCCTACGCGTCTCTAGGCTTGGGAGAAGCTCCAGCGTCTTATTTAAACGCTCCCAAGCATCTCTAATAAGCGGTCTAGCAACTTTAATGTAAGTGTTTTTATCCGGCGCCAGCACGCTAATGTAGAGCTGAAAGGGCAGCGGATCCATTTTCTCTAGAATTTCAGGCATGGTTCCATTCGTCACTAGAAAGGTTATCATCCCCCTCTTTCTTGCTTCAAATATAAGCTCAGAGATCTTTGGGTAAAGCGTTGGCTCACCAGTTAGGCTCATAGTCATCATCGTTGGCCTTAACGCTTCTTCAAGCTTTCTCCCATCAACCCTCGGGTTTCCTCCCCAACCTGAAAGGAGATCTTTTCTCTTCTCAATTAACTCATCAATGATCTCAGAGGGCTCATCAAACTCTTCGGTTTCCAGCGGAAACTCCTTCCAAACCAGCCCCTCCCTATCGCCGGAGTGCATTCTCCAGCAGTGTAGACAGTGGCAGTTGCAGCCGAAATAGGGGGTCATTTGCATGCACCTATGGCTCTGTACTGGCGGATACCATAGCTCCTTGTAGCAGACCCTATTAGATCTAAGGCTCTCCTTAGTCCACTGACATATTTTCACGGCGCTGTGGAGATGTTTTCCAGCGAACCTGTAGCCCTGCCTGTGATAGGCTCTAATTACTTCGGGTTTAAGCGAATATGTTAGTTTCTCCTCCATCAAATAAACCTCGAGTTTTAATCAGGAATTTAATTCTAGAGGTTAATTATAATCTTTCATTCCGCAATGCGCCCTTGTTTAAATCAGTCTCTAACTCTTCTATCCTCCTATCAATGTTGGCGATTAGCCTACCTATCGCTTCATTAACCCGTTTAAGACCATCCCTAAAATCCTTTAAAAACCCTATTCTCTCCTCTACTGTTGCTTTTTCGCCTAAAAGTATGATCTTCAATGCTTGCTGCATGAGCTCTGAGGATACGCTGTAATCTCCGATGGGGTGTATCGGAGCGAGGTTCTCAAAAAGCCACCTTCTGATCGCTGAGGCTAAGCTAAAGTGCTTCTCGATAACTTCCCTGAACACTTCCTTACCCTTTTCTGTTATAGTGTAAACCTTTACCTTTCTTTTCCCATCATGCCACTCTCCTCTAATAAAACCGTTATCTTCAAGCTCTTTCAGAGATGGGTAAAGGGATCCGGCTTTAGGGGAAAGTAGGCCGAACGTGCTCTCCCTTATCTTTTTAATCATATCGTATCCATGTGTCGGGCTCCTCAACAAAGTGTATAAGATTGCCAGCTTTAGGTAACCTCTTTTCAACTGCTCCTTCATTACCTCAGGTTCTTCGCTTTTCGTCATGGTGGACACAATCCTTATATAGGCTTATTATAATCTATTCTATAAATATATTGGTTTCCGATATATTGATTTCCAATATATTTAAATTTCCGCACTGCCACTGGATTAGATAAGCGGCTGCGTTGAGTGAAAGCGATGGCCACCTCAAGAAGAGCGCTAATCGAGCTACTAGATGTTAGTAAAGAATATAGGGTTGGCGAGTTTTCTACCGTGGCCCTTAGAGGAATTACCTTTAGAGTCTATGAGGGTGATCTGGTAGCCATAATGGGGCCTTCAGGCTCAGGTAAGACGACGCTGCTTAATATGCTTGGTCTCCTAGATAGGCCAACTAAGGGAAGAATATTTTTTGAGGAGAGGGATGTCTCAAAACTTAGCGACAGGGATCTCGCTAACCTAAGGAACAGGAAAATCGGTTTCGTCTTTCAAACCTTCAATTTAATCAATAGGCTGACGGTCTTCGAAAATGTGGAGCTGCCGCTAATACCTAGAGGAATCCCTCGCAGTGTTAGGGCTGAGATGGTTAAGGAGGCCATATTTAAGGTTGGAGGGGATTTAAGCTGGCTGAGAAAGAAGCCAAACCAGCTCTCTGGCGGACAGCAGCAGAGAGTCGCTATTGCCAGAGCGATTGTCGGCAACCCGCCTATTATTCTCGCCGATGAGCCGACGGGAAACTTGGATAGGGCTTCGGCTAGAACCGTTATTGAAACCTTCCTGAACTTAAACAAGGAGGGCCATTCCATAATAGTTGTGACACATGACCCGGAAGTTGCGAACTGCACGGAGAAAATATATATTATAAGGGATGGAGCAATAGTTGGTGAGTATGAAGCTAACCAGAAGGAATCCCTCGTGGCCAAGATGCCGCATAGCGCTAAGGAGGAAAAACCATGAATTCTAAAAAACTGTTTAGCATAACGTTGACCTTGCTTATGCTAGCAGGCTTACTGTTAACGCCACCTACAATGGAAGCTTCCAGTGATCAAATCCAAGAGGAGCTATTCATAGTTATCGGCGTTACTGCGAGGTCGTCTTCTGGCTCTCTAAAGATCTATCCCGGAAGCAGAAGAGCTAGTTTAAGGATAGAAGCCATATATATCGGCGATGAGTCAGCGATCCACGTATATGGCCATTTAAGGACGGCCGAAGGCATAAATTTTAGTGCCGGAAGCGGGCCAGTGGCACAGGCTAGGGCGCTTAACGGCTCGATTGATCTGAAGGTTGAGAAGGGCGAATACATAACATTTGACTACTATCTTGATGTATCCAAGTCTCTGGAACCCGGGGTTTACGTTTTATCTCTTAACATAACGTATCGGCTGGAGACCGCTAGCGCGCTTCGGTGGGAAGTACATGAAGTGCCGTTTGAGGTTTCAGAATATCCTAGGTTAAGTCTCAGCGTGATCGATGCTTATTTAAGTCCAGCGTCCTATCCCGGTTCAGTTAACACGAATCTATACGTTTTGATGGAGAATTCCGGAGAATCAAACATAGTGTCCGCGCGCTTTAATGTGGCTCTTCCTGAAGGCTTTGTGATAAATAGCCCTAGGGCTTCTGTTGGCGCGGTTAATGTTGGCGAAAGGTTCACTATAATGTTTTCCGGCGTATCCGTCCCATTAAACGCCGAGGTCGGCGCATATAGCGCCACAATTTACGTGAACGCCGCTATGAGAACCGATGATAACGTGAATTATAATTCTACGGGTACAGTTACTGTAAAATTCAGGGTTTCGGATCCGCCTAGAGAGGATCCGATAATAATCTCATCGGTCTCAATATTATATCAGGGCTCACCAGCGCCACTACTGCCCTCAGCCAACGGCGTTACAGTTAGGGTTACGCTAGTTAATAGGCTTCCAGAGGCTGTAGGCGGGATAAGCATAGTGATACGGCCGCCGAATAACGTTAATGTGAGGGAGGTGTCAGGAACATACGCTAATGGTATGGCGCCGGGGGGATCATGCTTCATAGATATAGCAGTTGATGTTTCCCCGAGAATTAGGCCGGGGCTAATTGAGATTTCGATGGATTTATCGTATGTTAAAATAGTTTCCGGCGCATCCTACGTGGGCAGGCAGAGTCTGAGCGTTAAGGCTATTGTTGAGACCCCTCATAGCTACGTGCCCGAGGTATTGCTTATCTCAGCGTACTGGGGTTCACCGGATCCAATGCCAGTGTACAGCGGGTCTCGGTATGTGCCGTTAACGTTGCGCTTCATTAACGATGGTAGATATGATGTTGTTGGGGGAGTCGTCGAGGCGAACTCAAGCCTGTTAAGACCCATAAAGAGCTCCGAGACATTAGGACCTAGGCTTATCCCCGGGTCAAGCTCATCTGTAACGCTGTATTTTGATGTGAATGCTGATGCAGGGGAGGTTCCACTTGACGTTTCAGTAAGCTACGTGTTCGAAGAATTTGGCGTTCACTTAAACGTCACCAGAGAGTTCAGCGTATACTTACCTGTTGAGGAGTATCCGGCTTCGTCCAGCAACCTTATGGTAGTTTATTCCGGCTGGCAGGGCAACTATAATGTTTTTCCGAGAACCGATAACGCAACCTATCAAGTGACGATCGCGAATAGGGCTCCTTTCCCAGTAAGCGGCATAATCCTTCAACTGAACCTGCCGGGAAACATGTCTTCACAGGGAGGCAAGGTTGCGAAGACCTACATTGAGGGCCCGGTTAGAAGCCTAAGCACCTTCACAGCGTCGTTTACAGTATCAGTTGGGGATGTTAGGCCCGGTAAATACTGGGCAAAGCTAACCGTAGACTTCACGCTGCTATCGGGCGGCCCAGGGATGCGGTGTTATGAGGAATTCAATTTAACCATAAGCGTTAATGACGATAGCGACGCCATAGAGCTCGTCAGCGCGAGGTGGTATGAAGGCTCCGTAGGCCCGAACACTTATGGTGCGCACCTACTCATCTCAGTAAGGAACAACTATATTGATGGTATGAGGGGCGCCATACTGGAGGTAAAGTTTCCAGAAGGCTTCCTTAACGCCTTAGATAACTCGTCGCTTGCTAGGGTATCTCCGCTATCAGCCGGCTTTGTCGGGTTTTCACAGCAGATCTTCCCCCAAGATTTAGGCGCCCAGATAAGTGAATATTTAAGGACTCTTCAAGCGGGTCAAGCACAAGCGTTTAGCAGGGGCGACATATTAACTTTCATGTTAAGCGTTAACGTTCTGAATGTTAGTCTCGGCGTTCACAGCTTTGAAGGCGAAGTTTCCTACATTGATCAGTGGGGCACTAGGAGGTCGGCTAAAGTAGTTATTTCGGTGGTTGTGTTGGGCAGAGCTCATTATATAAACATCTATATGAGCGGCAGCTTAAACGTTAGGAGCAGGTTCACAAACACTTCTCTAATAATTGAGAATGTTGGGACATCGCCATTATACGATGTTTACACTATTATTTCACCATATCAGGGGACGCCGATCCTAATAGCGTCTCCCACCATTAAATATATTGGAAAAATAGATGCGGGCGGTAAAGCCGAAATCCCAATAACTTTAGTATACAATCCGATCGGCTTTATGTCGCAGGCTGGCGGAGCAACCATAATAACTTATGGTCCGGTTCCCCTGATGACATCAATGATTTACAGGGATGCGAGCGGGGCGCTGAGAAGCTTCAATAATACGATAACAGTTGTCGTTGAACCGTTCATAGATCTCTTAGTGAAAGACATTAGCGCCTCTGGAAAAGTCTCCTCGTCAACGGTCTCCGGAGTGGTGGCTAATTACGGTTCAGCTACAGCGTATAGGGTAAGGGCCACCTTCAACATAGGAAATATGAGCGGGTTCGTTTTAGTGGGCGATGTTACGCCGGGCGAAGAGATGGCTTTTAAAGTGGAAGTCCCAAGATACGGGGAGACAGGAACCTTGAGAATAGAATACTATGATGCCTTTAATGAGCAATTCTCGAAGGAGTTTTTGATTAGTGTCGAGATGCTGCCCGAAGCTCCTGTGACGCTGCCAAAAGAGGAGGGCTTAGGATTTGAGCGATGGATCGTTATCGGTGCGGTAATAGCCTTCCTAGTCTTCGCGTTCCTCCTCATCTATAGGGCTTTAAGATCCAGATCGCTTAACAAAGTGTAGTTGAGGTGATAGATATGGCGCTTTACCTAATGCTGCTGGATTTCATTAGGTTGGCGCTGAAGGCTCTGAGCGAGAGGAGGGCTAGAGCGATTCTCACGATAATCGGCATATCTATAGGGCCACTAGTTTTAGTTATGATGAGCTCAGTTGTTAGGAGCTACTCTGACTATATAGTTGAAAGGGTGACTTCCCTCGGGCAGAACGCTATAGCTATCTTTCCACGAGAAAATTATAGGCTAGGGGAAGAGGAGCTTAACTTCATCAAGTCTTTGGAGGGAGTAGCGAGGGCCGAGCCTTTCTATTCAACTCAAGGGCTGCTTAAAAGGGGGTCTGAAGAAGTTAGGGTCTCAATATTTGCCATAGACTATGACTTGCTATTCGAGGCTATCGGAAGCCTAGAGATACTTGAGGGCGATATACCCTCTGGAACGCTTAATGCTATAGTCGGTAAGAAGATAGCATTTAAGGATGGTGGAGAGCAATTCTTCATACTTAACGATGTCATAACTTTAACGGTTCCGAAGATTGAGGGCGACAGAATCATAGGTAAGAGAAACATAAATGTTAAAATTGGCGCGGTTCTAGAGGAATATGGCGGAGCCTTAATAGTTGATCCAGACTCAACAGTTTTCCTAAGCCCTGATGCTGGCAAAAAGCTTTTGGGGATGAAGAGCTGGTCTGGGATATTCGTTCTCACGCGCGATCCCTCGTACGTTAGGAGCACTGTTTCAACCCTGAGGGAGAAATATGAGGACAGCCTTCAAGTAATAGCGTTTAGCGCGATAGCTGAAGCGATCTCAAGCGTTACTGGCGCAATAAACTTCATAAACTTTTCAACCTCGCTCTCAGCTTTCGCCGTAGCTGTGGCTGGGATCGCCGCCACGATGATAACGTCCGTTATGGAGAGGACTCGTGAAATAGGTGTGATGAAAGCCATAGGCTACACAAACAATCAAATTCTGCTTCTAATCCTTTTAGAATCCATAGTCATGAGCGTTATCGGCGGCTCAATTGGTATATCGCTTGGCGTTATTGGCGCTCACTTCTTATCTTCTAGGGGCCTAACTATAAGAGGCATAGGGTTGACACTCGCACTAAGCCCAAAGATAACATCCGAGCTACTGACACAGACAATGTTGCTCACAATGTCGATAGGTTTAATAGGTGGAATTCTGCCGGCCTACAGGGCTTCGAAAATACCGCCTATAGTAGCCTTAAGATATGAATAGATTACACGCTTAACTGGATCTCAGCTAATCAGTCGCCTACTATTCTGCCCATATTTCAGCGCTGTTCTATACATCGCTAAAATATTTTCGATCGGGGTGTCCGGCTGTATAGAGTGGGTTGGACCTAAGATGAGACCTGTTGGCCCAAGATCATATATGCGCTTCTTGACCTCTTGGGCGACATCCTCTGGCCTACCGAATGGCAGCGTGCTCTGCACACCGATAGTTCCCTCAAAACATATTTTATCTCCATACATTTTCTTAAGCCTATATGGATCCATACATTCCGGTTGGATCGGGTTTAATATGTCCACGCCTATCTCTATTAGGTCTGGTATTATAGGCTCTATCCACCCATCGCTGTGAAAGAAGAAGAACGCGCCCTTTCTATGGCATAGGCTCGCGAGCTCGGCATATCTTGGCTTAAGGAAGCGCCTCCACATTGATGGAGACATCATTAATCCTCTCTGCGTTCCCACATCGTCTCCATCAACTATTACGTCGGCTCCAACCTCGCATAGGATCGAGGCTTCGTTCATCCTAAGCCTATGAAGTTTATCTAGGATGTTGTCCACTTTACGCGGGTCAGTAAACATGATTTTAATCATCTCTTGGAAGCCAGTTAACTGCCACGCTATCTCCCAAAGATGGGTTACCCCACCGTATAGGCAGTAATCTTCAAATATTTTACGGGCTTTTTTAGCGTAATCTATGGTTTTCTCATCGATTTCAGGCCAATTATACTCGTCGATATCCATGCTTCTCAAAGGGTGATCTATATAGGTGTAAGTGTATGTGTGATTGGGCGCCCATATGCTACATACTCCCCATATGTCTTTTCTAACCTCAAATCCATCCTTAAAGCACAAGGTGTAGGCGGGCCCATAGGGTCCCTCCTTCACTTCGACACCTTCTGGAAGGTACCCGCCCTTTAAACCTAAACTCACATTGGCCGTATCCACTCCTAGAGCCTTATTAACCCTAAGTCTCTCATCCAAGCTGTCTTTTCCAACAATTTTTAGAGCCTTTTTAAGCTCCCTGTAGGGTTCTGGACGAACATTTAGGTTGAGGGGTACCCTATCGGGATCTTCAAGTAAAATGCTTCTGATGCAGCGTTCCCTCGGGCTGAGCAAGTTTTCATCTCCTTACCTTTAAATCCATCTGCATTCTAAGCTTTGCTTGATTCATTAAAAAAGCGTTACGTGAGCGTATAAAAGGCTTGAAAAGACACCTATTAATGTAATTATATAGTAGCTCAGCGCTTCGAGGAAAAATTAACCAGTTTCCATGAAAGAACTTTTATGGTCCTATAAAACCACAGTTCGGGCACTTGTATTGCCTTCTAAACTTTCGGCATTTAGAGCATCTCCATATGGTTACCTCGCCGCAGTTTGGGCATTGGAACGATGTTGCGTTGTTTCCCGGCGGAATTATTTTATTGCATGATGTGCAGGTTGGCATTACGAGCCTTTTACTCAATCCTTGCACCTCAATTGGATGCGCAGATATTTTGTGTAATGCTTCACTCATATATTTAATTTTCTACTCTCCCAACATTATTAGACGCGTTATCATGGCTTTAACTGCCACTGGAAAAAAGCTGAGAAGTCTCCTCCTAGCGGTCTTCATGATCAGAGTTCCATGAAAATCCATTTCTCCCTCAGTGAGATCCCTATAAATTTCTTTCTCAATTATTATTGAAAAGACTTTGTCTAAGTTCCTATCAGAAAGCCTATCTAGCATTCTTCTAACGAATAATGCGGTTCTAAGCTCCTTCCCAATCTTCTCCCTCCATTTAACCTCATAGGTTTTTAGGAAACTTTCACTGGTATTGCTTTCTATAATAGCCTTAGAGGCGACCTCTCCAGCTATCGAGGCGCAGATTCCGCCGAAAATTACGCCGCCCCCACTTATGGGTTTAACCTGCCCAGCGGAGTCGCCAACGACGAGTAAGCCGTCTCCGTAAGTTCTCTTAATGGCCCCTTGCGTAATGACTGGGCCCGAATAAAATTTGAGGATTCTCATCTTATTCTCGAAATCTTCCCCAAAACGCTTTTTTATAAACTTGTATAGTCGCATCCTCACATCAGATCCTCTACACGCTAAGCCAACCCTTGCGGAATCTTCGCCCAGAGGTATAACCCAAGCGAATAGTCCCGGAGCTAACTTGTTACTGAAGTATACTTCAACATAGTCCGGGTCTAAGTCCACCCCTTCTAAATCTACTTGTAAACCGCTTAGAAGGCGGCTTTTATCGAGCGTTTTTAAGCCAATCATGCTGAGTATCCTTGATGCGGCTCCTTCAGCGTCAATAAGTATTTTTGCAGCCGCCTCACCATCAGTATCTAGAATCCATCGGCTCCCGCAGCGCCTCGATCTCTTAACCCGTGAGTTCAGCTTTATGGTGGCGCCGCTTCTAGAGGCCTGTTCTGCTAGAAATAGGTCAAAGATATGGCGATTGACAACGCAAGCTATATGCTCCTTCCTCTCGATTGAAAATGAAAGTTTTGATGGTGAAAAGAAGCGCGCGCCTCTAACCCTGTTAAGTACGAAGGAGCCATTCAATGGAACGTTAATTTCTCTCAAGCCTTTTATGCTTAAAAGACCAGCGCAATGGCATGGCAACCCAACTTCTCCATGCTCCTCAAAAACAACGACTTCAACGCCTCTTAAGGATGCCTCTCGAGCTGAGATTAGCCCCGAAGGGCCTGCTCCAATTACGGCTATGTCCGCCTCAATTCTCCCCATTAATTTCCCCTTCACTAAAGACTAGTTTTTGAAGAGCCTCATGTTTGATGCTGCATGTTGAACCTAGATGCATCGGCTTAATTAAGCGTAACTTTAAAATACTGCAAGCGCTTACTTATTGTGCATCCTCTGAGGAGGGTTAAAGTTGGCTAAAGTCGTGGTTTCGCTGAAAATATTTCCTTCAGACATAGATGTTAGCCTAGATGTTTTAAAGGAGAAAATAGAGAAGTCTATACCCAGCTACGCGTCAGTTTACAGGTTTGAGGAGGAGCCTATAGCCTTCGGTTTGGTCGCACTTATAGCTCACATAGTTCTGCCGGAAGACCGCGCTGGAGGCTTAGATGAGGTAGAGAGGTGCATACAGGGTCTAGAAGGCGTAGGCGACATTCAAACGATTTTAGTTAGGAGAATTTAGGCGAGAAGACTAGTTTCGAGATGCGCACATTTATATTTTAGAACTTCCCTCTCATATCTAGTGAAGATTATCGAAGAATTAAAGGAGGAGGAAAAGGCATAGCATGGGGAACGAGGTTCAGCTTAGAGTAGGTGACGCGAGGCAGAGAGACGTATACAGGGGTATCGCTAGAATTGACCAGAAAACCATGGAGAAAATAGGTGTTTCAGCGGGCGACGTGATTGAAATAGTGGGCAAGAGAAGAACCTCAGCGATAGCTTGGCCAGCCTACGCGGAAGATCAGGGCAAGGGGATCATAAGAATAGATGGAATAACGCGTAAAAACGCCGGGGTCTCAATAAATGAATACGTCACCATTCGGAAAGCTGAAGTCGTCGACGCTACAAGCATAACCCTTGCGCCAGTAGATATGCGCTTAAACGTCGATGAAGACTTCGTTAACTTTGTGAAGAATAGGCTTCTGGAAAGAACCTTCGTTGAGGGCGACACAACGCTCGTTATGATGCTTGGCCACCCAGTCCAGTTTATAATCACGAAGACTAGGCCGCATGGCATAGTTAGATTAACATACGACACAAGCCTTCAAATATTGCCGGAGCCGGTTCCAGAGGTTAAAGGTCTTCCAAGGGTTACATATGAAGATATCGGTGGGCTGAAGGAGCAGATACAGCGGATCAGAGAAATGGTTGAGCTGCCTCTAAGGCATCCGGAGATATTCCAGAGACTAGGTATAGATCCACCGAAGGGCGTACTGCTCCATGGGCCTCCTGGCTGCGGTAAAACCCTTCTAGCCAAGGCTGTTGCAAATGAGTCAGACGCATACTTCATATCGATAAATGGCCCTGAGATAATGAATAAGTTCTACGGCGAGTCCGAAGCTAGGCTCAGGGAGATATTTCAGCAGGCCCAGCAGAACGCTCCAAGCATAATCTTTATTGATGAGATAGATGCGATTGCGCCCAAGAGGGAGGAGGTCACCGGGGAAGTTGAGCGGAGGGTTGTCGCCCAGCTGCTAGCCTTAATGGATGGGTTATCTGAGAGAGGCAACGTTATAGTTATCGGCGCCACCAATAGACCTAACGCCATAGACCCGGCCTTAAGGAGGCCTGGAAGATTCGACCGCGAGATAGAGATAGGCATACCTGACAAGCAGGGTAGATACGAGATACTTGTGATTCACACTAGGGGTATGCCTCTCTCCGAAGATGTTGATTTAAAGAGGCTTGCGGAGATAACTCACGGCTTCACTGGGGCCGATTTGGCGGCACTTTGCAGGGAGGCTGCAATGAAGGCTCTCCGCAGATATCTTCCGGAAATAGACTTAGAGCAGGAGAGGGTTCCAGCTGAGGTTCTTGAGAAGATGGAGGTTAAAATGGAGGACTTCCTTAACGCCTTCAAGGAGATTACGCCGACGGCTTTAAGGGAGGTTGCCATAGAGGTTCCCACTGTTCACTGGGATGATATAGGGGATCTTGAGGATGTTAAGCAGGAACTTAAAGAGGCGGTTGAATGGCCTATTAAGAATCCGGAGATGTTTAAGAGGATGGGTATTAAGCCGCCTAAAGGCATACTGCTTTTCGGGCCTCCTGGCTGCGGTAAAACCCTTCTAGCCAAGGCTGTTGCAACCGAGAGTGAAGCTAACTTTATTTCTATTAAGGGGCCTGAAGTTTTATCTAAGTGGGTCGGCGAATCGGAAAGAGCTATTAGAGAAGTCTTTAGGAAGGCTAGAATGTCTGCTCCGGCGGTAATATTCTTCGACGAGATCGATTCACTGGTTCCAAGAAGGGGTTTAGGTTACGGGGACAGCGGGGTTACTGAGCGCGTTATCAGCCAGCTTTTAACGGAGATAGACGGCATATCAACGCTGGAGGACGTTGTTGTTCTAGCGGCAACTAATAGGCCGGACCTTATAGATCCAGCCATACTGAGGCCCGGTAGATTTGATCGCCTCGTATATGTTCCGTCGCCTAACGATGAGGGTAGACTAGCCATATTAAAGATACATACAAAAGATATGCCGTTATCTAAAGACGTCGATTTAAAGGTTCTGGCAAGCATGACTAAAGGGTACTCAGGCGCCGATATTGAGGCGCTGTGCCGTGAAGCAGCGCTAATAGCTTTAAGGCGCGATACTAATGCTAAGGAAGTTACTATGTCTGATTTCCAAGAAGCCATGAAGAGGGTTGGGCCGAGTATAACGCCGGACATGGAAAACTGGTATAAGAGCTGGAGCCAGCAGTTTAAGAAGATACAGAGGGCAGCTCCACCGTTAATAACATAAATATAAGTAATTAAGCCTAAGATTTATTGGAGTTTGATGAATGCTATGTCTGTGAAAGCATGGAAGGTTCAACCGCTCCCCGTGGCCATAATTGAGGCTCTTGAAAAGAAGGGTTCACTGTCGGATGTTGAGCTATTGGAGATGTTAAAGTCTTCCTCAGCATATAAGGATCTTAGTTTTAATGAGTTGAATAGGGTATTAATGAGGATGGAGATAGCTGGATTAATTTTCGTCTCGTCTTTAACTAAGGGGAGAAGGCTTATTCAGCTGGCTAATAAGAAATGAGGTTTCCCTCCAGATCACAAGTAGCCTACTAGTAGAGAAATATTTCTACGTTAACCTTATCTCCATCTTTAAGTTTTAACCGCTCCCTTAGGCAGGTTGGAGCGATGATCTCCAGCACATCCTTACCGTAATGGCTCCTGAAAGCAAGTACAACGGCGCCCTTCTCCCTTCCATCTATCATGGCGTGAAAACATTTCACGGGACCATACGTCCTATCCTTATTCTTAAACCCTTCAATTTTTATACCTGGGTGAGCGTCTAATTCAGCTCTTAGCTTAACGCTCTCTTCGTTGCTGATTATCTTTAGGTTTAGTGTTCCCGGGTATGGGTCGAAGCCAAGTTTCTCAACGAACTGTTTTCTGTAGTGTTCTTTAGACATGTAGTAGGCGCCTTCACCGAGACCGCTGAAAACTTTCCCCTCGACTTTTATGGAGAAAGGCTTCTCCCCAAAAATTGCGCGTAAACCTAAATAAATCCTTCGAAGATATTCTTCTCCATCCCTAGATATTCTAATGAAGCTCCCATTTTTAGTTGTCTTCCGCTGTATTAGCCCCTTCCTCTCCAAATCAATTAATCTTCTAGATGCGCTTTGCTGCGATAGCCCAGTTTCCTTAGCGAGGATAGTTGTCGAAATCTTTATTGTGCCGCGGCATGCTCCCAATTCAGCAAGCTTATATAGTAGGAGAAAATCCTTCGGATCCTCCCTATTGTCTGTAAATTTCTTTATGGATCTATTTTCATCCATAAAATCCGCCTTTAAGCCTTCGTCTAATCAACAAGATGTAATACCATAATAATTATTTTATTTTAATTCTTAGAGGAAGCCTCTTTTTCTCATTCATTCTTCCCACGAAGAATGTTAAGCATTTTTCTTCTCAAAGATTTAAGAGTCCCGGAGACGAGGAGCACATACATCGCGGCGTCTTCGCCGTCAACCTTCGTTACCGCGACTATTGAAGCCTGAACCATCGGTAATGCCTTATGCGAACAGCGAATTATGGCGTACTTCATCTCCTCATTATATTCGATGAAGGATATGTTCGCTTGGCTAGCACCATATTCACCAAATAGTCGGATAATGCTATACCATAATGCGTTGTGGAAGCTCCTTTCATTGGGCATCTTATTGCAGTCGATTTTAACGAGAATGTAGCGCCACCTCTCCCTCCTCAGCAGTCTTCACCCCTCTTCACGATGAAAACCCCTGGACAGACATAGTTTTGGCTAAGCTTCCTTCGGTTGCGTTCAACTATGTTTATAGGGTTATCCGATAAGGCTCGCTTGGCGCCGCGTATATCTAAGCCTATAATGTAGGAGAAGAAAGCGTAGTCTTCAGGTCTCCTGAGCATATTTGGGCTGCTGGCTCCGCTTGATAGGACTATGGGTACGTTGAAGTCGCTGGCTATCGATATTTCCCTTCTAAGAACGCTTATCATATTGATTCTAGTTTTCCCATCGAGGTAAATTAATGGCGCTATATTGATTTCTAGGGCAGCATTCTTCTCAGAGGCAAGCTTCGCCTCCGAGCCTCCAAAAAAGTGTTTTTTCGGCTCGCTTGACGAGAATAAAAGCAGGTCTACTCTACGGTCTTTAGCTGCTTGGAGAGCAACCTCCCTATTATTGCAGAAGACCGCGACAACTTCAAACTTCCATCGGGCATCGCTTAAAATCCTTAGGAGGTCTCTGGCGTTTTTCGGCGTTAAGTCAACCCTTGCAACCATATCTAAGTTCAGGTCATTGCATATTTTACGGGCGTCTTTAATACCTTCTTTATCAGCGTTAACTGGAAAAGTTAATCCTACAATATTGTATCCTAATGTAGCCGACTTCTCTAACAAGCTCCTCATCTTATCGGGTTGATGTATCGGTGGGCAGAGGTGTAGATCTGCAAACGCCCTCTTTAGGGTAATAGTCCTATTGCTTGACATGCCTTTCTAATCTCTTCGACGTTTGATGTCTTAAACTTTACATGGATTCTTATCGGGTCTGCCTTACAGAGCCTGAATCTTCTCCTATAAGCCTCTTGTTTATCCAGCCTCATATATAGGCTTCCCTTATCTAAATGTAGGTGTAGGTGCCTAAATAAATCCTCTTTATCCACGCTTGGAAGATTTAGAGATAAGTGGAGTAGAAACGACTCAGATATTTCAGGCTCCCTTATCTGCGTTTTAAACAAGATTATCGGGTTCCCATACTCGCCTTTAAGCCTACTTTTACCGAAAGATATTTTGTCAGCATGCTCTGGCGGAAAAATGTTCTTGGCTGCGATGAGAGCTTTCTCCTGATCTTCCGTCGCATGGACTATAAAGCTCACATCGATGTAGGATATCTTCCTCATTTGTGCCTTCAACACCTATTTCTTTTAACGTTCAGTTCTCCCCTTTAAGTTTTCTCAGATATTTCTAGGCGCTTAGGTAGACAAAAATGATGGTGGGCTATGGGGCCCCCGGGTTTCCACTCACCTTTTTTCTTCTTCCACTCGGAATACGTATTTTCCTGAGCCAACGTTGAAGACTATGTGGTCTCCCTCTCTTCTGGCAGATGTCACGCCCTGTACTTTCTGGACGAGTTCCCCATCTCTCCAAACAATTGTTTCTCCCTCCTTAACCACCGGGTTCCAGGCACCTATTACTGGAACGTAAACTTCCCCTACGCTATTCACCGGTATATTGACTTCTAGGGTTAATGAGTCTTTTTCCCTCCACCAGCTTGACGCTATTAACCCGCGGATTGTTTTAAGCGATGCGCTAACATGTGTTAGGTCGCCGACAATATGAGGCTTAATTATCACCTTCTCGAAACCGGGGCGCGATGGGTCAGCATTTATGCCCGCTAAAGCCTTATAGAACCATGCGTCTACGCTGCCAAACATTATATGGTTGTGGGAGTTCATTCCAGAACCCGTTAGATATTCCCATCTCTCCCAGATGGTTGTTGCCCCCTCTCTAATCATGTATCCCCAGCTCGGATACGTCGTTTGCGCCGCAACTCTGTACGCTACATCGGCGTAGCCGCATTTAGTCAACGCATCAAAAAGGTATCTTGTGCCAACTATTCCGGTATTAAGATGATAATCGCGGGCAACCATAACATCGTTTAGCAGTCTCTTTAAGACGCTTTCTCTTTTATCAGAGGGAACGATATCGAAGTAAAGCGGAATAGCATTAGCTGTTTGGCTGTAACCCGCAGCCTCCGAGACCGCGTAATAATCCCCCCTAAGATATTTCTTGTTAAACGCATCCTTTATCTTCTCAGCTAGCTCAGCATACTTCTTAGCATCATCATTTTTTCCAAGCACACATGCAATTCTAGATAGCAGCAATGCATCCTCATAATAGCATAGCGTGGAAACGATTTCGCCTGGGGTATTCAGCGACACTATTTGTCCCGGAGGGCACCAATCCCCATACTTACTGAACTTAAGTATGTAATCCTCAGCCTTACTAGTTAAAAAGTCAACCCACCTCTTCATCACATCATAGTTCTCTTCAAGAATCCTCTTATCGCCGTAGTAGAGGTATAGGTACCATGGGATTATTACGCATGCTGTTCCCCACGCTGGATCAGCTGGATAAAGGCTCCAGTATGGTGGAACAACATCTGGCACGCTTCCATCCTCAATCTGAGCCGCCTTTATGTCTCTAAGCCACTTGGCGTAGAAGTTCACCATGTTAAAGTTGTATATTGCCTCTTCAGCCGAGAGCTGCGCGTCGCCCATCCAACCCATGCGCTCATCTCTTTGGGGGCAGTCGGTCGGTATGCTCATTAGGTTGCTTACTTGGCCCCACAAAACGTTTCTGTGAATGCTGTTGATTAACTGGTTTGAGCATGAAAAACCTCCGGTAGGCTCAACATCCGTGTGAACTACTACCCCCTCAATATTGTTGATGCTTAATACGCCCGGAGAGCCGGTAACTTCCACATAGCGGAATCCATGATAAGTGAACCTCGGCTCATAGATTTCGACACCGTTTCCTCTTAAAATATATGTGTCCGCAGCCTTAGCCCCCACATTAGGCGCGGTATTTATTGTTCCATCCGGGTTAAGCAGTTCCGCGTACCTCAGTTTAACCTCGGCCCCTCTAGGCCCATAAACATATAATCTAACCCAACCAGTAAAGTTCTGGCCAAAATCAACCACATAGACGCCCGGTTTAGGATTACTTATGTTGGCTGGTTGAAGGGTCTTGACGGCTCTTATTGGCGGGAAGGCTGCCTGCGAAATCAGGGTTCCGCCTGGTGGCTCCACGAGTTTAACGTTCTCCCATGAAGAGTCATCGTAGCCGGGTAGATCCCAGCCATCCTTTTCCAGCCTAGCGTCATAGATTTCGCCATCATAAATATCGTCATCGATTATCGGGCCTTTATATGCTTTCCAGCTTTCATCAGTGACAATAAGCTCCTGCCTTCCATCATAAAACTCTATCATCATTTGCAGTATCGCTCTCGGCTCCCCGTAATGTTTATGAGCTGGCGCAGGGCTTGGAGGCTTCCTTCTATGAGGCTTAACATTGTATCGACCATTACCTAGCATTAAACCAACCACGTTTCTTCCTTCCTTAAGGTAGCAGGTAACGTCATAAACCGCGTAGAGAACTATCTTTTCATAGTCAGTCCATCCGGGATCGAGCTTGCGGTCACCGATCCTACATCCATTTATCTTTAACTCGTAGTAGCCTAAGCCGCTGACATAGGCTCTTGCCCGCTTAACTTTACCATCTAAAATAAATTCTTTCCTGAGCAGGTTTCCGCCACCTATCCATTTCGCCCTCCAGTCCTCCGGCTTAAGCAGCCCCATCTCGAACTTAGCGGTTCTGCTCCAAGAGCTAGCTTGCCCCTTATCGTCCCACCATCTAACCTTCCAATAGTAGATTTTGCCGCTTTCTAGGGGTTTTCCAGCATACTCGACATTTACTGATTGATTTGAATCAACTTTACCACTATCCCACATATCGCCGAAATCCTTCGCTAGGTTATCCTCTGAGGATGCTACCAGTATTTGGTAGGCTGACTGCATACGCCCGCGCTCAGGATGCGTTAACTTCCACGAGAACCTTGGCCTAGATACCTGTAGGCCCACCGGGTCAACACAATACTCGCAGAACAGTTCAACAGGCCCCTCTAAATAATATTCCATTTCACCCATAATAAACCACGCAAAACAACTTTTAAGCAAAAATCTATAAGAAGTTTTCGTCAAAATTAGGCATATATCAATGATCGCTCATAGAATATAAATCTACGGAAAAACGCGTTAACCTTTTCTGGATAGATATTCTTTTAGGGCTTTTATGTTTTCTTCGTGCTTAGTTCTCCTTCTCGGATCTACTGGAATCTTTAGCGCCAACGCCTCCTTGAGACTTAAGCCCACAGCTTTAAGCTCTTCTCTACTAAACCCTTTGCCAGCTCTCTTTTTCCCCCTCCTGTAAACTATTGCGTTAAGCATCTGCGGTTTTTCACCCCGAATTAAAAAGAATGCTCATAATGATTTAACATTTAAATGCTCATTTAAAAATTATTCGGTAGAAAGGATTATTTTCCAGTTTATTTAAATTTTAAGGGCTAATTATCTCCGCATTTTTTAACAAAAAACTTTTTAAAAAGTTCTCCTGCTCATATAATTTTTATGAATATAGAGATGATTCCAACAAAGATGTTCTTTACGAAAGGAGTGGGCGTGCATAAGGATAGGTTAGTCTCTTTTGAGCTCGCGTTAAGGGATGCTGGAATAGAGAAGTGTAACCTCGTCTGCATCTCAAGCATTTTTCCGCCGGGCTGCAAGATAATTCCGAGGGAGGAGGGGCTTAAGCTCTTACGTCCAGGTCAAATAACATATGTCGTTATGGCTAAAAATGAGACCAATGAACCTAACCGCTTGATCGCGGCGGCTGTTGGATTAGCTATACCGAAAGATAACGGGTATGGCTACTTATCTGAGCACCACTCGTTTGGAGAGACCGCTAAGAAGGCTGGCGAGTATGCTGAAGATCTTGCGGCGACGATGCTTGCCACAACCCTCGGAATAGAGTTTGACCCGGAGAAAGCGTGGGATGAGCGGAAAAAAGTGTATAAGGCCAGCGGAAAGATCTTTAAGACGACACATATATGCCAGTCGGCTGAAGGACATAAAGATGGGCTTTGGACAACCGTGATCGCCGCAGCGGTTTTCTTACCGTGAACTTTATTCCGATTTTTAAGAAAACTGTAGCGTTATCTTTCAGTTTTCCGTTAACGGGCGCTGGCTCGCTGGAAGGCTCTATTGTCTCTATTTGGCCAGTAGGCCGCGGACTTTTCTCCCGGCGCTCGTTAATCCTCTGAAGACTCTGCCTCTACCCTTACCGAGTTGCAGTTCGGGTAAAAGGTTTCTGTCCACCATTATGACTTCAAACCACTTGTAGCGTCCGTCCTCCCAGACCCAGTATGAGTTGAGGACTTCTAGATTTGGGAATTTTCTTGCGGCTCTCTCTTCAGCTATCAGCCTTAAACTTTTCGCTGACTTATATTTGAGGACGCCCATGCGTTTAGGTCTTCTTCCGGAGACCGGTCTTGTCTTTCTGAACCCGCTCCTCCTAACCCTAACCCTGACGACGACGTATCCAGGCTTATCCTTATAGCCAAGCCTTCTAGCCCTGTCGATGCGCGTCGGCTTATCGATTCTGATGATTGACGGCTGCTTACGCCACTCCACCGCTCTCTGGCGCATTACCTCCTCTACATATGATTCACCGGGCTTTCTCCAGGCTTCAGCCATGTACTTATATGCCAATCATAGCACCCCGAACTATTGGTTATGCTAATATCATGGGCCGAATTTAACCTTTTTGTTAATTATCCGCTTAAGAGAGATAATATTTATATTTTGAGTTCGAAAACTAATTTGATTTACCGTACGTCTTTGAGTTCGGCTTTAGAGTGAGAGGGGAAATGGCGCTGTTAAGCAATGGACGCTCAGAGAAGCCTGTTAAAGTTGCCTTTCAGGGTGAGATAGGCGCATATAGTGAGAGCGCAATCTATGAGTTCTTCGGGCAGGATGTTCAGCCAGTTCCATGTAAACGCTTCTCAGATGTGTTTAGATACGTGGATAGCGGGGAGACGGGGTTTGGCGTTGTCCCAGTAGAGAATTCTATTGAAGGCAGCGTAACGCAGGTTTACGACCTTTTTCTAGAATATGATGTTAAGGTTTGTGGAGAAGTGGTCTTAAAAATAGCCCACTGTTTAATAGCGAACCCAAACGTCGCGCTTAGCTCCATAAGGGTTGTTTACTCGCATCCGCAGGCGCTAGGCCAGTGCAGAAACTTTCTTGAGAGGTTGAACTGTGAGATAATATCTACGTATGATACTGCTGGAAGCGTTAAGATGATTAAGGAGAATAATATGATTAACGCCGCAGCTATAGCTAGCGAGAGGGCTGCAAAGATCTACGGCATGAATATTCTTGCGAGAGATATAGCCGACAACCCAAACAATTACACAAGGTTCTTCGTCCTCTCAAGGTCTGATGCTCCGCCGACTGGCAACGACAAAACATCCATAATTTTCTCAACGAGACATGTTCCGGGAGCGCTCTATAGGGCTTTAGGGGAGTTTGCCCTAAGGGGAATAAACCTGACGAAGATAGAGTCTAGGCCTACGAGACAGAGGCCTTGGGAATACAATTTCTATCTAGATTTTGAGGGGCATAGAACTGAGGCTAGGTGCGCCGAAGCCTTAGAGGGGCTGAAGGCTAATACATTATTCGTTAAGATTTTGGGGTCTTACCCTAAGGCCCCTGAGATAAATAACGCCATTTAAACCGGGCCTAAACGCTCCGCCCCAGAATCCCTCTTAGGGGGTCGCTTTAAAGCTAACGCTAGGGTTACCGCTAAGCTGGCTAGGAAACCTAAGATGTATGGCGCGTTCGGAGCATATTTGTCGGCGACGACCCCTCCGAGCAGTGAGCCTAAAAAGTATCCGGTGCCTATGAGGCTCTCAAATAGTCCGGCCGCATATCCCCTCGCATGCCTCCAGTTCTTAAGCATGATTGATATGGATTCCGCGTAAAGTATTCCGGCGCCGAAGCCCATTATTGAGAGGGCTGCTAAGAAAGCCGGCGTCGTTCTTCCTAGGGCTGTTAGAGCTAGCGCTAGGGACATTGCCGCAGAACCCATGAGAAATATGCGGCCTTCGCCGATTTTACTCTCTATCCTATATGCCTGCAGGAATGCTGCCAGCCTAAACAGACCATTAAAGAGCATTATCAGCCCGATCTCGCTTGCCGATACGTCTAAGTCTACGGCGTAGGCTGGGAAAAGGTTAAATATTATTCCGCCGACGAAAGCGAAAAGGAAAATCGCTATTACAGCGATTATAACGTGCGCGTTCAGCCGCTCCCGCTCAGTTTTTCCACGTCTTTCCCGGCTTATTGGCTTCTCTTTCCCCTCTCTTATCGCTGGAATCGAGGAGCAGGACAGCGCAAATAAAATGATTGAGAGGGAGATAAACGGTATTTTTGAGTCTGCGCCTAAAGCGTTCACCAGTAGGCCGCCGATCATCGGAGCTACAATCATGGCTGAACCCCACGAGAGATTGAACTTCTCAAGGGTTTCATCGATTCTTTTTCCGCCGACTTCCGCCAATAATGCTTCGGCGGACGGCCAGAATAGGGCTATTGAGCACCATTCTAGGGCCCTTATGGGGATGAGTATGTGTGGGTTTTCAGCCATGGCGTAAAATATGCATGATAGCCCGTATAGGAGTGTTGACAAGGTGATGAAAGTCTTCCTCTTAAACTTGTCTGATAGCATTCCGGATATGAGCGGCATGAAGGTGTATGTTAATCCGCCAGCGGCCCCTATGAAACCTAAGAGCAGCGGCGTTGCGCCCATATGCTTGGCGAATAGGGGCACAATTATCCCAGTTATCCCAACAACCATTTGGACTAGGAATGATGAGGCTAAAGTAAATGTTAACGCCAGACCGCTCTCTTCGCGCTTCATAGGGGGTCACGGATTACTTGAAAGAGCACCTTAACACAGATAAAAATATAGTGTTTCCGGTCTAACCATATACTAATCACAAAAAATGGAGGAGAGGGGATTTTTAGGCGCCATCAAGGGCTTCGTTTACGGGAAGAGTTTTGACGCTTGTTCCCCGCCTATACCCCAATTGCTCCTTGGGATCTCATGAATTATCACTTGAACATGCTCGGGCTTGATCCCGATCTCCTCGAAGGCTTTTGTTATACCCCTTATGACGGCGGCTTTCTGCTCCTCTGTTCTGCCAGCCCACATCTCAACTATCACAACTGGCATAGTATGCCACCCAAATCAAAGTTCAGCGATATCCCCTTATAACTCTTAGTCTCCATTAAATGCGAAGGCTACTATAGCCCGAACAGCCCGGTTTACGGATATATAACATGGCTGCGCACATAGTCGCCTAATATTTTATCTTCACCGGCTTTCCTCCGTTTTTAAGGGACTCGTAGCCTGCGCATATAACCGCTAATGTTTTTCTCTCTTCTTCACCCGATGTTATAGGTTCTTTTCCATGCTCTATGCACTCTATGAAGTGCTTTATCTCCTCGAGGAAAGTATCGTTCTCCTTCAGCCTTACTCTCATAACCATACTCCTGCTTTTGCTCTTCAAGTTTTCACTGTAAACCTCTAATCCATTCGGCGTGGAGACAATTGTCCCTAGGCTCCCATTAATTATAGACGGGCATCCAAGCGGCGAACTTCTCCTAAAGATCTTCGTTGAGAAGCTCTCCGTGACAACGCCTAGCGCCCCATCGCTGAACCTTAGCACTGCGACAACAGTGTCGTCTCCCTCCATCTCTCGAAGAACTTTTCTAGATTGAAATAGGCTAATCTCCTCCGGCTCGCCAATAAGCATTCTCAATGCATCAACGTCGTGGATACCGCCGGAGATCCATATTCCGCCGCCCGCCTCCTTTAGGCTTAGGAACCATGGTCTACTTTTAAGGTAATCGTGCATCTCATGGTCCCTGAATATTCTTGCCAGGAAGACTTCCCCAATTAAACCTTGATCTATCAACTCCTTCATTTTAAGGTTGAAGGAATGGAATCTCACGTTTTCAGCTATCATTAATGTGACTCCCATCTTCCTAGCCGACCTTATCATGGCGTCCGCCTCCTCCAGCGATGTAGCCATAGGCTTCTCGCATAAAACATGCTTTCCAGCCTCCATAGCTTCTATGGAAACCCTAACATGCAAATAGTGCGGCAGGCAGACGCTCACAGCGTTTATCTCAGGATCCCCTAGTATCTGCTGATAATCTCTATGCCACGATGCGCCTATCGATGAGCCCAGTCTCCTAGCTTTCTCCTCGTCTATGTCTGCGACAGCCTTAACCCTAACATTGCTCAACGCCAAGTATGCTTTCACATGTTTTTCGCCAGCCCATCCGCACCCAATTACGCCGACAACATGCCTCCGCATCTCAAAATACGCCACCCATAGTCCCCTATTATCGCGTCATGCCGCATTATATTGGCTCCGCGCGCTTAATATCTAGGTACGGGAACTCTTTCAACGCCTCCTCATCCAGCTCTACGCCTAATCCGGGCTTACCAGGGACCTCGATGTAGCCGTTTTTGGGCACTAATGGGTCTTTTATTATTTCCTGTTGGAATTCTGGGCAGCTGTTGTTCCAAGTCTTGTTTATTTCTAGGAAGAACTGGTTTGGCGACGCAGCCATAACCTGTAAGTTGGCCGCCGTGTTTATCGCGTTGTGCCAGTTGTGGGGGCATAGCAGGACTTCGTCTAGGCTCGCCATCAATGCTATTATTCTCGCCTCGCTTATGCCCGCAACATTACAATCCGGCTGAACTATGCTGTAGCATCCCTTCTCAAGCCTCTCCTTGAACTCCCACCTTGTTGCCAGGCTTTCTCCGCCAGATACTAGTGTATCAACGAGCCTCCTCAGCTCAGCGTACCCCTCAATATCCGTTTTTCTAAGAGGCTCCTCAATCCACGTGATCTCATACCTCTCTATGTTCCTTATGGCGTTAGCCGCCACCCTAGCGTTCGGTATCCGCTCATTCCACTCAACCATTAGGTGAAGGTCTTTTCCAAGACCTTCTCTGGCTGCCTTAACCTTTTCCCTATAGTCGCTAAGAGTAACCCGTAACTTATAGCCCAAGAAACCCTGCTCCCTGAAAGCCTCGGCTTCCCGCCTTATATCTTCAGGTTTTCTTCCAAGCTGTCCCGCGCTGGCATAAACCATAATTCTATCAGTCTGCCTTCCGCCGAGAAGCTTATAGACAGGCACCCTATTAGCCTTCCCAATAATATCCCATAAGGCTTGGTTTACGCCCGCTAAAGCGCAGTTTACCCGCCAATCATAGTACACTTGCGGCTGAGTGTTTTTCAGGGCATCATATGGGTCTCTGCCTATAAACATTGATTTACGCTCCCTTAGCCAAGAATCCATGAATTTTACGTCGCCGTAAACGCTCGGCTCGCCTATGCCCTCGATGCCCTCATCGCTCCTAAGCTTAATAATCATCATATCGTTCTTTATGACCCTCTGACCGAAAGCAGCCCCATCCCAATTCAACTGCTGCTCCTTTGGGACAGGGCAGGAAAGAAGAACCGTCTCCATGCTTACAATCTCCATAAGCCTTTCCACCCATAAGTAACCGATGCATGTGAAGACTTAAAACTATCGCCTAAAAATCAATTATTAAAAGCCTTGAGAGAAGAATACTTAGCCCTTCTAATACCCAAATGCTCATCCATCCTCATCGCCACGAGGAAGATGTACTCGTAGGAAGGCTGAGAGGCTAATTAAGTATTATGCTGAGAAAATATTCAGGTTCTGTGAGAGTCTTCTTTCCAAAATTTTAGTAAGAAAGACGTTATGAGAGAGGTTAAGAGATGCACAGATGAGCTCTGCGAGGAGCTAGGCTTAGAAGCAGCGAAAAATACACGTTTAGTGGGTAGGCTACTCTTCTATGGCATATGTAACAGAGTGGCTGATAGGCCTAGAAAACCAGTTAATCTTTCTTCTCAGTTTTCCTAGAATAGTATTCGCCGACGCCCTCGATTATCGCCATTAAACCCAATAATACAAGTATCCAGGGCCAGAACCCAACGTAGAAGAGAACAGCGAGACCTATCAGGAAGACCCCACCGGACACAGAATGCCAAAGCCTTCTCTTCGAACTCCCATTTCCACTTTTCTCAGACATAAACCATTATTCTTTAGGGGAATTTAAAAGAATTATGGTTTAAATAATCTTAACAGACCTTATTTCGAAAACGAGTATGTTTCGCCTCCATGCTTTTTCTCCAGATTTACCAAGGCGCCTTGCCATGCTGTCGAACATGGTCGTTATAATATTTAGCTAGTTTATATGCGTCGTAGATCTGCCAAATGAAGAGAGCGATGGTTACCAGCGCCCAAATAATTAACCCGGCAAAGCCTCCAAGTAACAGGGATAATCCAAATGGGCGCCCCCCGTATATTCCGCCGAATATTATTCCGAAGAATATGAAGAAGCCGAGAACCCATTGAAGTATAATGCCTAGCACAAGTATAGCTAATCCTCTACCTATCTTTCCAACATATATATGCCCCACGCCCCACAGCCCAAAGACACCGAACACTAAAGCTAAAACCGCCGCTAAACCCGTATTCTTAGTCTCCAACCCGGCCTGAACCGAAGGCGAGTAAGGCGACGCATAAGAGGTTTGATCCGCACCACAATAAGGGCAAAACCTAGCATCCTGAGAAACCTCTCTCCCACACTGCCTACAAAAAGGCAACCTCAACACCCAACTCTTGTTCTCTCAACACGCTTAAAAATATTTTGCTCCGATCGGCATATATGTTGATTTAAATCCTATGAATTTCATGGTAGAAGTAACGCGCCCGCTTGTGAGTATATCTGGGAAAAAGGAACGGGCTTTCTAAAAGTTGCGGTCGGTTGTACGAAAAAGTTTATATGGTAGCGGGGGATTTGAACGACTACCCATAAGTATTAGGATTGCGGGAGGTCGTAAGATATATAAATATGTTTCTCCATATTATTATTTGTGATCCGAAATGTCTGAGAAGCCTAAAATAATTATAAAGGATATTCTCTCCGATCCAACCGTGCAGGTTATGCTCTCAAAGAGGAGTCTAAGCGGGGAGACTCCGAAAAACTATGTTAAAGGCTTAAAGTTCTTTTGCGAATATTATGGTCTCAGGCCTTCTGAGGTTCTTGAGCGTTTTAAGAGGCTTAATGAGGATGAGATTGTTGAGGAGTTTAGCGGCTTCTTTGCCTGGGCTAAGGATCGTGTGGCTCCCAAAAGCGCTTGGGGTTGGCTTCCAGGCATAAAGGCCTGGCTGGTTGAGAATGGAGTTCGAGGCGTTGATAGGGTTAGCAGGGAGATTGCGAGGGAGTTTAAGCGGAAGTTCGGTTCGGTTAAACCCCTCCTTAAACGCGATGTTGTGAGTAAAGAGGAGATTGTTAGGCTTCTCAAGGTGGCTGAGCTTAGGGAGAGGGCGATTATATGTGCTATGGCGAGCGGAGGCTTCAGGTTAAGCACATGCCTCGGGCTCCGCCTAAAGCATTTTCGGGATGATGTCTTCAACATAGATTTGCCGTGCTATGCCGTCGAGATCCCTGAGAACCTGAATAAGGAGAGGGAGCCGTATGTGACGTTCATCTCCGCGGAGGCGGCAGACTACATTAGAACACACCTGATCATGAGGCAGGGGAGGGGAGAGCAGATAACGGCTGAAACACCTATCTTTGCGGCTGAAAGGGGAGGGCGGGCTCTGACAGGCAAGAGGTTTGAGAACATTTGGCGTGAGCTATGCAATAAAGCGGGACTTGACATGCGGCCGGTTCCAATAAAAGGCATCCATAAGGTTGCTGGAGGAAAAAGCGTGAATAATAACGCGGTTCGTTACAACACGCGCATCCACTCCCTGAGGAAGTTCTTCAAGACGGCGTGTAGCATAAGCGGGGTTGACAGAATGGCGAGCGAAGCTTTTCTGGGCCACAGCCTAACGAAGTTTGGGGTTGAAAGCCTCTACGACTTCTGCATAAGCAACATTGAGTGGCTGAGAAGCGAATACCTCAAGGTCCTGCCAACCGTAACTTTCCTCAAAGAGGTCCCAGCCGTTAAAATAATGAACCATGAGGCAAGGGAGCGGATAAGCCAGCTTGAGGAAGAGAACAAGTCTCTTAGAGACGAAATAACTGAGATAAAGAGGCAGATAAGCGAGATACGCAAGGCATTCGAGAAGCTCCTCAAATAGATGGATAGAAAAACTATCCATCACCCGGAAACTACCTGCAATGATATAAATTGTTTCCCTATAGCCTTTGATCGGCTGGTGAAGCCACTCCGCAACCTTTGGATCACGTATCAAGCGCCTGAGCCTGGGCTGGGCGTATTCCTCCACAGCACGGAACAAAACAAAACTTCTTTTCCATTCTTCCAGCTCTTTGAGGGTCATCCGCGCCTGCCCCTGAATTGCCTTAAGATTGGTTGAGAAGATGATTAGTCCGAATCTCCGGCCCATAGCTGGGTTAGCACAAATATGGGTTAGAAGCGTTTTGAAGCCCTCCACCGCCTTAGCATCTTTAGCGATCGGGTTCCCTAGGTATGCGAAGCTGGAACCGGTTTCAACAACAAACCTGACGCCGCCAGAATCCACTAAAGCACGTCCAATTTCCATCAAATCGAGCATATATTTCGCCAGTTCAAGACTATCTTGCGCTTCAATCTGATCGAAGGCTGTAGGCAAAGTGGAGCCATGCACGGTTCCGGGATAAACTTCCGTGGGGCTTTTCGCGAAGCCTAAAACAGCCCGCCTCGTAGCCTTGTCAATCTTGATGCCCGCGGCATCATAGAACCGAGTTTTCCCGGTGCCTGAATTAGTAACTTCAATGCTATGCGGGGCATACTGCATCGCTAACGGCTGCAGGATTTTCGCTAGGTGAACCTTTATTAAAGTTTCATCCTTCCCAGGCTTGGGGCAGGCGAGACGATAAATATATTCTCGCCAGTCCATGCGTTCCAAAATGCTTGGATCACGGAGCTTTGGAACCGGCTGGAAGAAGAGGGGATAGGATGCTATAACTTCAATAGGATTATTCTTGTCATCAGCTACAACGCCCCATTCTTCCCGTAAAACCCTTAATATTTCCTCTATTTTCTTCTTTGGTAAAGTCTGAAGAATCTGCATTAGGTCCTCTCCTTCAACGAGGTGGAGGGCTGCTTCCTGCTTCCCGGGCAGGTAGCCGTCCCGGTCCCAGAGAAATATGCTTGGGGCATTCAACTGTAGGCGCGCGCGGAATAGTTTCCATTCAACCTCGAATCCTTTTAACTCGCCATTAACAACAATAGGTGTCTTTGCCTTAACATAAAAGGGGAGGGGGGTGCTGTAAAGCTGCACAACATTACGGAGAGGCTCCCCGCTTTCAGAGCCAGAGAAAACGGTTCCCCCGCATTTAGGACAGACTGCCGCGCCATCAGGAACATCGGCCAGACATCTAAGACATTTCATCCTCGCTCACGCTCCCGCTAAAGATGTATTTCGGTCCGTGCGGGGGCAGCTTCAAACGGATTCTAAGCTCGCATTTCAAAGCGCAACCAAAATGGAAGTTGGGACAGTTCTCGCAAAGCCGCCAAAAATCCTCGTATCGCTCGATCTGCATAAAGTGCCCCCTTACTTTTTGTTTTTGCTATCGGCTAAGGGCCGATTGCATGCAACCTCGAAACTCCAAGTGGTTGGCTTGACTATGTCATTTTCCGTTTCTTGGTCTTGACAGAAATACCGCAACCCCGCAATCTTGCCGTTCTCGGTTTTGATCAAGTCCCATCGCACTTCAGGGTGCTTCCGGGCGACCTCCGGCAAACACTTCTCAATCAGCCAGCGAAAAGCGCGGTCGTTGGGATCGATTGGAGATGGTGCGAGAAGGGTTTTCCATGCGGTTGCCTCAAGGGCAAGCGCGGCTACCTTCTCTCGAAATTGCTTAAAAGACTCTTCGAGAGAAGCACACAAATCAGCAAGCCCCCGCAAAAGCTCATCAATGATCCTCTCCCCCATACTTTTTTCAAGCGCAAGCAGGCGTTGAAATATAGGTTGCAACTTTTTCTTTGGGACAAAGTGCTTAGCTGTGTATTTGCAGAGCTCTTTAGCTTCGCATTTTTCACATTCATTGGGCCATGCGGGCATGCCAAAGAATCCGAAACACTCACCAGGGATAGACTCCATTTTCTGAATCCTCCTCATGCACTTTCGCGGTCAGCATGTTTATTTCCCCAAGCACATGGAGCACACAATATTGAATGAATCGGGAATGGCTCATGCCGAGTTTTCTGGCTGCCTCATCAATGAGCTTGGCAACCCCATCAGGTATGTAGATTGACCTGATCATTTGTTAGTCACCTACCTAACTTAATGATAGGAAAAGGTTATATATAAGTTAGTTGGTTAACTAAGTTAGGTGAGAATGTATGTTTAAGCCGGGCGAGATGAAAATATTGCTTGTCCTTGCTGGGGCCAAGGATGGGTTAACGTTTACTGAGCTAAAGAAGGCAACCGGTTTGTCTTCTCCGTCATTGAGCGAGTATCTGTATAATTTGGAGAAGGAGGGTGTGTTGTTTCGGGAGGAGGGAAAATACCGTCTACCTCAAGTTTTCCGACCGCTTGAGAAGCTCGACAACGGAAAGAGAATGTTTAAGCGCTTTCTTGTTAGGATTCCGTTTTTCGGTTTGGAGATCACAGCAATCGATAACACAGAAAAGAGAACGGCTGCTTTCATTAATTTCATTGACTTCAATATGGCTGGCATCAAACAAATGTTACTCTACTTCTTTTGGGACTCTGTCTTCTCCGCGTTCAAGGAGGCTGGGGTTGTGGAGGAGGGAGACAAAAAGAGCGCGGAAGAAATGTTGAGGGAAGCGATAAAAATAGGTGAGATCGCGAACGAAAAGCTTTATGGGCATATACGAGATTGGTTGATACCATATTTACAACAACTCTTAATAGCGTTTTTGATGAACGCGGACCTACCATTCAAGCGGGAAAGCTTAGACATAAAGGAGACTGAAAAGCAGCTCTTCGAATTATTCAGCTTTGAAAGCATCAAAAAACAGGCATGGTATATAGCATTAGAAGAGAACATCAAAGCAGTAAGAGAAAAGGCAAAACAGGAAACGAAAAAGAGGCAGATTGCAGAGAGACTGGAAAAGACACGTGAAAAACTTAAGCAACTTGAAGAGAAGTCTGAAAAGGCTTAGTTTTGGGGTTGTACGACCTCTCGCAAAAGACATGGTAGCGGGGGGTCGATTTGAACGACCGATCTCTGGGTTATGAGCCCAGCGGGTTAACCTGGCTACCCCACCCCGCTTCTCTAAATAGTGTTTTATGTATTTTTCAGGATTATTATAAATCGAGTCTTATTTAAAAATTTATCTCTTGAAGTGCTCGTTGTTTTACGGTTGCTGTTTCTGTGAGTGTTCTTTTAATAATTTATATTCTTCTGCGTGAATTAGTGTAAGATATATGAGTGGAGGGTGAAGTTGGTTGGCTGAGGGGAACTTTCTTATAGGGACTGATATTGGAACATTCGGCACAAAGTCTGTTCTGGTCGATGCTGATGGAAGGATAATTGCGGAGGCTTTTCAGGAGACGGATATTATATCGCTTAGGCCACTTTGGGCTGAGCAATGGCCTCAGGTTTGGCTTAACGCTGTATGCAATACGATCCGTGAGGTTCTATCGAAGTCTAAGATTGACCCAGCTGAGGTTGGCGGCTTAACTATAAGCGGGTTGTATAGCGGTTCAGGAGTACCGTGTGATGAGAACATGGAGCCTATAAGACCCTGCCTCATATGGATGGATAGGCGGGCAGTTGATGAGGTTGAATGGGTTAGGAAAAATATAGGTGAGGAGGAGGTTTTTAAGGTTACTGGAAACACTATAGATACATACTTTGGTTTCACAAAGATGCTTTGGATCAAGTTTAAGGAGCCTAAGACTTGGGAGAAGACGAGGCAGCTTGTGACGACTTACGGGTATTGCGTTTATCGTTTAACCGGCGTCGTGTGCATAGATTATTCTTCAGCTGGAAACTATGGCGGCATATTCGATATACATAAAAGAGACTGGTCTGAGGAGCTAATGGAGGAGATGGGAATACCGAGAAGCTTCTTCCCCGAGAAGATTGTTGAGTCAAAGACTGTTGTCGGCGAGATAACGGAGGAGGGGAGCAAACTATGCGGCTTAAAGAAGGGGACACCAGTCTGCGCTGGAGGCGTGGATGCACCTGTAGCCGCCTTAAGCCTAGGATGCCTAGAGGACGGCGACCACTCAGCTATGGTTGGGACATCAACATGCTGGAGCGTCATACAGGATGAGCTGAGGTTAACGCCTAAGCTAATTAATTATCCACATGTAGCCTACGATAGACAGAAGATCTACACGTTCGGCGGCTCAGCGACCTCAGGAGGCATGCTAAGATGGTTTAGAGACCAGTTTGGGCAGGTTGAGGTCTCTCTTGGAAAACAGGTTGGATTAAGCCCATACAAAATCCTAGATCTGGAGGCTGAAAGGGTTCCGCCGGGCTCAGATGGCCTAATAGTTTTACCGTATTTTATGGGTGAGCGGACTCCCATATGGGATCCGTACTCAAAGGGGCTGATAATAGGCTTAACGCTGACCCATACTAGGGCACATATATTTAGGGCTTTAATGGAGGGTGCAGCCTACGCGCTGCGGCACAATGTTGAGACCGCTAAAGCCAACAATATTCCGCTAAAGCCTAGTATGGGGATAGTTGATGGCGGGGCGAAATCCCCGTTGTGGAGGAAGATATTTGCTGATGTAACGAAGTTTCCGCTAGTGTATATCGCTGAGCACCCTGGGACGCCGCTGGGAGACGCGCTTCTGAGCGGCGTTGGAACCCGCGTACTTAAGGGCTATGAGGTTATAAAGGATTGGGTTAAGGCGGCTGAGGTGCAGGAGCCTGATCCTAAAACATCTGAGATCTACGATAAATATTATGGGCTGTATCTGAAGCTCTACGAGGCGAACAAGAGTCTATATAGGGAGCTCTACAACCTTGATCGACCATCCGATCGCTTTAATGGTGGAGTGAGACCTTGAGCGAAGTTAGTGAAGAATGGAAGCTTAAGGAGGAACTATGCAGGATTGGAAGGAGGCTCTATGAGAGGCATTTAACGAGCGGAGCTGGCGGAAGCATAAGCGTTAGGGCTCCTGGAAACGAGGTTTTAATTAAGCCGAGCGGCTTCTCCTTGGCGGATATGCGGCCGGAACATATTGTCAAGATGAATTTGAAGGGGGAGGTTTTAGAGGGTAAGTATCCGCCCTCAACCGACGCCCCGTGGCATCTAATGATATATGCCGCAAGAGCTGACGTTAACGCAATAGTTCATGTCCATCCGCCAATATGTGGTGGGTTCGCCTGCGCCGGAGTCTCTTTAGACGTGCCGACATTCACCGAAGTTATAATACAAGTCGGCAGGATACCGCTAATGGATTATGCGACGCCAACAACAATGGAGTACGCGAGGAAGGTCGCTGAACACCTTAAGGAGGCAAACGCCCTCCTAATGAAGAACCATGGTATAATAACTCTGGGCGCCAACCTTGAGCAAGCTTTCCAAAGAGCCGAGACCCTTGAAGATTTCGCTAGAATGCTGCTGATAGCCAAGATCCTAGGGGGCCCGGTGCTACTGCCGGAAGAGGAGGTTTATAGGCTTAGAACTCTTGAGAGCGAGAAGTGGAGAATGAAAATCGTGGAGGAGCTCTATAAGTAGTTTATGGTGTGCGGATTTGAGTTTAAGCAAGTTTAAGTCCATTAAAGAAATGTTCATGCTGAATGGTAGAAAAGCTATAGTTACCGGCGCTGGCGGGGGCATCGGAAGAGCAATAGCGTACGCTCTTGCGGGGCTCGGAGCCGATGTAGCGTTATTCGACCTAGATTCAGAGAAAATAGCGGATCTAAAAGAGATTCTAGAGCGAAGATTTCCGGTTAAGGTTCTTGCTATGCGGGTGGATGTGTGCAACCGTGATCAAGTTGAGGAAGCCGTTAACCTGGTTCTGAAAAATTTTGGGCAAATAGACGTATTAGTGAATAGCCATGGCATTGGGCAATGGGTTTCCTTCGAGAACATGACCGATGAAGACTGGAACAAGATGATAAATGTTAATCTTACCGGGGTCTTCATAATGTGCCAGGTGGTTGGCCGGCACATGATAGGGAGGGGAAGCGGTAAGATAATAAATATAGCGTCTATGTCCGGCAGGATCGTCAATAGGCCTCAGCCGCAAGCCCATTATAATGCTTCAAAGGCTGGGGTAATCATGCTAACGAAGAGCTTGGCGGCTGAATGGGCTAAATACGGAGTGAACGTTAATTGTGTCAGCCCCGGATACACATTGACTCCGCTGGTTGAAAACTTGCTAAAGTGCCAGCCGGAGTACGCTGATCAGTGGCGCGCTCTAATACCTCTCGGAAGATTCGCTGAGCCAGCTGACATAGTGGGCGCGGTTATCTTTTTGGCTTCTGGAGCCGCAGACTATATAACTGGACACGATTTAGTGGTGGACGGCGGCTACACGATATGGTAATTTCACCGGGTGATCACGTCCTTGTCATCTAAGTATGCTGAGTCGGGGGTAGATGTTAAGAAGAGGGGTGTAGAATTCTTTAAGGGCGTAATAAATGATTTGTTTCCAGAAGCCTTCTGCGTCGTAAGCGAAGACCCTGATCTACCCGGCTTCGGCATCGTGACCCATGTTGATGGCGCTGGCAGCAAGCCGGTTCAAGCGTATCTCCATTGGAGGGAGACCGGGGACATAAGCTGGTTTATGGGTTTAGCCCAAGATGCTTTAGCCATGAATATAGACGACATTATTTGCGTGGGCGCTACGCCAATAAACTTTGTAGATTACGTGGCGGTAAACCCCCTTAAAGTTGATAAGGTCGGCTTACTCAAGGCTTTAAGCGCTGGCTTCAGAGAATGCATGAGTACGCTGGAGGGCTTAGATGTTAAGATCATGTTCTCTGGTGGCGAGACGGCTGATCTGCCGGATCAGCTTAGGACTCTGGACATAGCTGTGATGATGAATGGACGTGTAAACCTCTCTAAAGTTTTATCCGGCGGCAGGATTGAGCCGGGCGATGTCATCATAGGTTTTAGAAGTGGGGGAAAAACAAAATATGAGAAGAGGGAGAATAGCGGGATAATGTGTAATGGCATAACGCTGGCCCGGCTATGCCTTATTCATAGAGACTATCAAGAGAAGTACCCTGAGATCCTTGAGGGCGGAGATGGTAAGAGATCTTACTATGGGAGATTTAGATTTGACGATTATATTGATGATCTCGGCATGACCGTCGGTGAAGCCATACTTTCGCCAACGAGGTTCTACGCGCCAGTCATACTGAAAATAATTGATGATCTCGGCGACCATATTTCCGGCCTAGTTCATAATACCGGCGGCGGCCAAACGAAATGCCTACGCGTTGGCAGAAACATCCATTACATTAAAGATAATCTTTTTAACCCAGATCCGATCTTCATCCTCATACAACGTGAGTCCAACGAGTCTTGGAGAGCGATGTTTGAAAATTATAATATGGGCGTCGGCTTCGAGGTTATAGCGAAGCCGGAAGCCGCCGACGACATAATCAGCATATCAGAGAAGTTTAACCTGGAGGCGAAGATAATTGGAAGGTGCGAGAGAAGCGATGGAAAAAACAGGCTGACCATAAAAAGCCAATACGGTGAATTCCAATATGAGTAAAAATTATCTTGAGCATTTCTTTAAGGTAGCCTATTTAAGCAATCGCATAAATATTTAGTTTTGTGGGATACCGAGATTTGAGCCTAGAGAAGATTAAGGAACCGTATAGATCCCTGATTGAAAAACTTCTTAACTCGCTGTTCGCCAAGCTAGGCGATAAACTTGTATCAGTGATCGTTTACGGTAGCGTTGCGCGTGGATCCACACGTAAAGACAGCGACATAGACATCTTAATAGTTGCCGAGACTCTGCCTAAAAGCCGCATGATGCGACAAAAACTATTCCTTTTAATTGAGGAGCCTCTTGAGCCGCTTATAGACGATCTCTGGGATAAGGGCTTCCATGTGGATTTCTCGCCCATAATCCTATCTTTGGAAGAAGCCTCTAGGATCAGGCCAATTTACTTAGACATGGTCGAAGACTCAATAATACTCTATGATAGAAACGGTTTCTTTAAGAATATCATGGATAGGCTGAGGAAAAGGCTTGAGGAGCTGGGCGCGAAAAGAGTTTGGGTTGGCGATAAATGGTATTGGGTTCTTAAGCCCGACATAAGGTTCGGCGAGGTTGTTGAGATTGAATAACGTTGAGATGGCTAAATCATATTTAAGGCAGGCTGAAGAGAGGGTTAAGCATGCCGAAGAGGCTATAAAGACGGGAAACTATGCGTTCACGATACGCCAGAGCCAAGAGACCGTCGAACTAGCCCTAAAAGGTGCGCTAAGACTACTGGCTATAGAGCCTCCGAAATGGCATGACGTTGGACCAATAATTAAAAGAAACAAGCATCTTTTTCCCGAATGGTTTAGAGAAGATATTGATGAGATCGCTTCGATCTCGAGGAGGCTTAGGCGTGAAAGGGAGCCAAGCATGTATGGCGACGAGGAGACTGGCACGCCACCAGACCAATTATATAGTCTAATGGATGCTGAGGATGCTCTAGAGTCCGCCAGAAAAGTTTTAGACATGTGCTTAAGGCTCATAAAAGAATATGGGCGGGTATAAGGGCTCTATTCAAGTTTCTCACCCAACTCCTCGATGAAATTTTGGAGTCTCCTTAAACACTTGAGGGTGCTTTTCACGCGGTTTTGGCTCACATGGGTCTCGATTGAGAAGAAGCCCCTATAGCCATCGTTTACAAGATGCCTCACTTGGCTGAAGACCCCTACCTCCCCATCCCCAAAGGGCACATAAACCCTTCTACCGGACTTGCTGTCCATGGTGACATCCTTTAGATGGACATGTGCCACTAAACCCCTCACGTGCTCGTAGCCTCTAGAATGTTGTTCGCCAGCAACATATGCGTTGCACGGATCCCAGTTTACTCGCAGACTCTCTATTCCAATAGATTTAACGAGGTTGGCGGTTCTCTCACCAGTATCCGCCAGACTTGACGGTTCGTTTTCAAGGGCTAGGAGAACCCCCCTTTCAGCGGCATAGTCTGAAGCCTTCCTCAAAATTCTTACAGCATAGTCAAAGTACTTTATATTATGGGGGTCATCGCATAAAAAGCCAAACACTATCACAGTATTCGTCCCTAAACTCCTCGCAAGATCAATGGAGCGTGGAAGCCTTTCATTCAAATGATTCATAACCGTCGCTTCGTCATTGATCCTGCATTTAAAAATGCCGGGCGAGATTGCAGCAACCCCCAAATTGTACATTGAAACCAGCTCTTTCAAGCGTTCTTGCTCAAAAGGCTCAATATCTGGAACCCTCTTACCCCAAACGCTTCTTATCTCAATGTGCCTCACTCCCCAGTCGGAGATGAGCTCCATGGCGGTCTCGGGATCGGAGCTCACTTCATCGGTAACTATGCAGATTTTCATGGGCATCCCACAGTTATAATACTAGGTTGAAGCGCCTATAATTTTCAAGTGGGAAATACTCCGTTTTATAGGCCCATTCAACGCCGAGATCCGAGAACAATTGCTTCGCTTCGAAGGCTTTATCAATTATATCGTCGATGCCTATGATTACTGTGGCTATAGAATCCTCCTCCGCCCTCCTAATTATGAATTCGTTTGGAATATCCTTTATCCGCCTAGCTGACTCATATGCCCCATTTAGCGTTAGGACGAAGGGTCTGGTTAATTCGAGGGTGCAGTTGATACTCTCGTCCAACTCCCTTAAATATCTGATGGCGTTCCGAAAGAGCTCGATGCGCTCATTCTTTCCGTCCTCCTCTATTGTTTCAACGCCTCCATCAGCATACCTTATGTAGGCGTTATCCCCAAAAGTCCAGTCGATCAAGCCTCTAGTCCCAATTATCCGCTGAGATGGGCTACTTTGATGTGGACTGCAAAGCGTGGCGAAAAAGAAGACCCGTGCACCGCCATCAACCTCAGCCTCAAGGCACGATGTATCTTCACCCTCTATTTTATGACCCCTATAGAGCTCAGCCCTAACCCCTACCGGATAGGCAGCTCGCCCCTCCTCCCCACTCGCAAAGAACAGCGAGCTCATTAAATAATGGGATAAGGGGTTACTGACAGTTCCATCCAAAACATACTTTCCCTCATACATGAATTTGCCAGCCCAAGCGTTCCTCTCATAATAGGAGTCAAGCCTCTTCCACTTCCCCTTACTCAAAACGTACTTCACTTCACCTATTTTTCCCTCGCAAACAGCCTCCTTAATCCTGCGGACAACAGTCTTCGATTGTAGTTGAAAGCCCACTGCGCAGAACTTGCCCGAAGCCCGCTCAGCCTCAATCATCTCATCCAAGTCCTGTACCGTCACGGCAGGAGGCTTCTCGAGGATAACGTTGAACCCGCTTTTAAGGGCTTTCACAGCCATGTCTTTGTGCTCATATATAGCTGTGGGCAGGGCGACAATATCTATTCTGCCACGCTCAGCCTCAACCATTTCCTCAAAGCTACCATAAATAGCCGTAGACCTACCCCTAAAATATTCCACCTCCCTAACGTATTTCCACGGGCTTCTTATAACCACAGCTGAAATCTTAGCTAAGCCTTCATCCTCTAGAGCCCTTAAAACCCTTAGATAGACTGCGGCATAACCCCCTACACCAACCAATCCAAACGAGATCGGCTCGATAATAAACCCCTCCCACAAGGAGAATCATCTTGCACCTACGCGTTCAAGCAATCTCTCCTGAACCTTCTTGGCTTTTTCCATGACCTCCTCGACTTTAATGGTTTTTAGCTCTCTGCGCTCCATAATTATGCGGCCACTAACGATAACGGTCTCAACGTCCGACGCCTTAGCCGCGTAAACCAGATGGCTCACCTCACTGTAGAGCGGCCATAGATGCGGCCTCTGAAAATCAACTATGATTATGTCGGCTTTCTTGCCCACCTCAATGGACCCTATTTCTCTATCCCATAGGAGCGCCCTAGCGCCATCAACAGTCGCCATCCTGAGAACCGTTTCAGCCGGCAACAGTGTCGGATCACGGTTAACGCCTTTATGTAGAAGCGCGGTGAACTTCATGACCTCAAACATATCCGCCGAGTTGTTTGAGCACGGGCTATCTGTTCCAAGGGCCACGGTTACACCAGCTTTCAAAAGCTTAGGGATGGGGCTAACCCCTGAAGCCAGCTTCATGTTCGAGATGGGGTTATGGGCAACCTTAACCCCTCTTAAGCTTAAGACCTCTATGTCTCTCGGCGTTAAATGAACGCAGTGCGCTGCGACAACGTCCCCACCTAGAACGCCTAGCGAATCCACGTAATCCACGACGCCGTTAGATACGGAGATGCCGAATGAATCCTTAATCTTCTGCGCCTCATCCTCGGTCTCAGCCAGATGAGTATGCCATATTATAGGCGCGCTGGCTGAGGCATACTTCTCGTTTAAATCACGTGTTATGGCTCTTAGCTCCCTCATGTATTCTGGGTCAACGGTGTATGGGGCGTGGGGATCAACGCTGACGCGTATCCTTCCATCGGCTCCTTTATGCCATTTTCTTGCAGAGTCTTTTAGGGCTTTTATGTCCTGCTCTTTGCGCCATGAGAAGCAGACATGTCCAACAACCCCGCGTAATCCGACTTCGGCTAGAGCCATAGCCTCATTATACTCCTCAGCATAATGATACATTGTGTTAATGGTTGTTGTCCCGCCCATAACAGATTCAACAGCCGTCAGAAGCGCGCCAACATAAATATCGTAGCCAGTCATGTGTCTCTCGAAGGGCCAAACCCACCTCTCAAGCCACTCCTTAAGCGGATAATCGTCAACGTACCCTCTCAGCAGGCTCATGGCCGCATGCTGATGTGCGTTAATCAAGCCGGGCATCACAATCTTTCCGCTCGCATCAATCTTCTCATACCCTGAATACTTGTGTTTAATCTCATCGCTTCTTCCAACATCAACTATGGTGTCGCCCTCCACCACGATAGCTCCATCACGTATAACGCCTTTATCCCCCATCGTAACGATTGTTCCGCCAAGTATTATGAGATCCATGAAAACATCCTCCAAAACTTACTTTTAAATAGCTCAATATAAATAAGAGCTACTGAAACCCTAAATTATTAACCCTGACCTTGCCTCGTGAACGCTTGAAGCTTCGTCCGCAATAGGATTTTTAAATATGGCCCCAGCGTTATTATAATTGGTTTACGGAGGATGCTTAATGGAGATAGCCTTATCGGGCTTAGAGAGTTTAAGAAAGTATTTTCGTGAGGTTTATGGGCCTAAGGCTGATGTTCTGAGGGTTTTAGAGATGGCTTCCGGAAAGGAGAAAAGCGGCGAGGAGCTTAAGGGGTTCGGCTACGGCGTCCCATATTTAATTGAGATCTCAGTTAACGATGAGGTTAAGAGGGTTGTTTTGGAGACTATTAGGCCGGGCGGCTTCGGACACGAGCATTTTTCGGATAGAGCCCAGATACTTTTATGGCAGTACTCAGCCTTCAACAACCTACCAAAGCATGTGAGATCCATTGATGTTGGCGCGTTCACGGCGGGCGGAGCGCTAAAATCGCTTGGAGACTGCAGGGAGTTCTTCATATTGACGGAGTTTGTTGAGGGTAAACCCTACTATCTAGATTTAGAGGCGATAAAATCTAGGGGTGAATTAACAAGCCTAGACGTTGAGCGTTGCCTGGCTTTATCAGACTACCTCGTTGAAGTTCACTCGGTTAAGGGTGCTGGGCTGGAACCGCTTTATGTTAGGCGTGTTAGGGATCTTGTTGGGCATGGGGAATGCATAATGGGCTTAATAGACAGCTATCCGCCGGGGCTGGATTACGCTGGCGAGAAGACGTTGATGGAGATTGAGCGTAAATGCGTCGATTGGCGCTGGAGGCTGAAGAAGAAGGCCTATAGGTGCGCTAGGGTTCACGGAGACTTCCACCCATGGAACATATTGTTCCGCGAGGGTACAGACTTCACAGCCTTAGACCGCAGTCGCGGCGAGTGGGGTGAACCGGCAGACGACTTAGCAGCCATGACGATAAACTATCTATTCTACTCGTTGCAGGCATACGGCGAAATAAAAGACCCGTTTAAGAGGCTGTTCGATCTATTCTGGGAAAACTACTTGAACAAGACTGGGGACGAAGAAATCCTAACAGTTGTACAACCATACTATGCGTGGAGAGGCTTAGTAATAGCGTCACCAATATGGTATCCAAACCTAGCAAGGGAGACGAGGATGAAAATATTCGGGTTCATAAGAGACATCTTGGAAATCGAAAAGGTTGACGTGAAAAATATAAATCTCTTGTTTCCCTAAACTAAGGCATGATAAATTTTCAAGGCTTCTGATACCTTCTTTTCATATTTGATTGAAAAATTTTATTAACAAGATGGGGCCTCATATATCTCTTAGGAGTGATGTCTGATATGAAATTTAAAACAAATATATTAGCAGCATTCCTTCTGACAACCTTTGCTCTTAGCATAGTGTTAGCAAATGTTCCTGCGGCTTCAGCTCAAGCTGCCCCCAAGGGTCCATGGGTTGACGAAGTCGTATTCTCTGTGGAAACAGATGAAGCGAAGACCGTGGATATGTTGCTTAAAAACGAGATACAAGTGTACTTTAGGGATATAAGGGATCCAGAGTTGTTCAAGAAGATAAAGGCTTCACCGGATCTCTGGTACGTTACATCTTATGGATTATACTTTGAATTGACATTTAACCCTGTGGGGCCAGAGTTTCCTGCAACTGGTAAATTGAATCCTTTCTCTGTCCCGCAGATAAGGGAAGCGATGAACTACCTAGTTGATAGAAAATATATCTGTGATGAGATAATGGCCGGAATGGGCGTGCCGAGATACACGACCCTGACGCCAGCCTTCCCAGACTATGCGAGATACGCAGACGTAGTCAAGGAGATCGAGAGGGAGTACAGTTACAATTTTGAGAAGGCTAGGGAGATAATTACTGAGGAGATGATTAAGCTCGGCGCCCAGCTCGTTGGCGGAAAATGGCATTATAAGGATGAGCCGGTTACAATAATATTCATTATTAGGGTTGAAGACCAGAGGAGAGCAATAGGCGATTATGTGGCCTCGCAGCTTGAGAAGCTGGGTTTCACAGTTGACAGGCAATATAAGACCAGTAGGGAGGCAGCGCCCATATGGATTAGAGGCAACCCAGCGGATGGAAAATGGCACGTCTATACGGGTGGATGGATAACAACCCTTGTCTCTAGGGACGAAGCGGATAACTTTGGCTTCTTCTATACGCCGAGGGCTGGTTTAGGGCCCCTATGGAGCGCTTATAAGCCAGCACCAGAATTCGACTACGTAGCTGGTAGATTATGGACTAGAGACTATAGAACCATTGAAGAAAGAGACGATCTCATGAGGAAAGCCCTAACGCTTTCAATGAAGGATTCCGTGAGAGTGTGGCTGGTTAGTCAGACAGCTCCTTGGCCAGCTAGAAAAGAGGTATCGCTAACGTATGACTTGGCAGCAGGTTTCTCTGGCGCAAGGTTATGGCCATACACTATTAGATACATTGATAAGGTTGGCGGCACGGTTAGAATAATGTCTACAGATCTACTCGTAGACCCTATAAATCCTGTTAGTGGAAGCGACTGGATATATGATGCCATGTTCTATAGGGCTTTATCTGACCCAGCCGTTATGCCAGACCCGTTCACCGGACTCTACTGGCCACAGAGGGTTAAAAAAGCAGAGGTCTATGTCGAAAAAGGATTGCCTGTGGACGTCACCCTAGACTGGGTGTCTCTAAAATTTGTTGACGAAATAGCGGTGCCAACGGACGCATGGTATGATTGGAACCCGGAGAAGCAGGAGATAGTTTATGCTCCTTCAGGAACAAAAGCCAAAACGAAGACCGTAGTCTACTACGACGATAACTTATTTAACATAAAGTTCCATGATGGCAGTAAACTCTCGCTGGCAGACTTTGTGTTCGCCTATATATTGACTTTTGATAGAGCTAAGTCTGAAAGCCCGGTTTACGATGAATCATATGTTCCCACATTTGAGGCTTTTAGAGAGTACTTTAAGGGCTTTAAGATATTGAGCACTAATCCATTGGTCATAGAATACTATTCGGATCAACTGTACCTTGACGCTGAGTGGATAGCGTGGGCTGCTGCAACAGCATTCTACCCAGAGTACACGTATGGCCCGGCCCCATGGCATATGGTTGCCATCGGCTGGCTTGCTGAGGCGGATAATAAGCTGGCATTCTCAGCCGATAAGGCTGAGAGCCTTAAAGTTGAGTGGATGAGCTATATTGCTGGTCCATCAATACCAATACTTGCCGAATCCTTAGACAAAGCCATTTCAGAGAAATTCATACCCTACAAGAACGTGCTAGGCAAATATGTTAGCGAGGCAGAAGCTCTAGAAAGATATAATAACTTGAAGAGGTGGTATGAGGCGAAGGGCCACTTCCTCATCGGTCATGGGCCATTCTACCTAGATAGAGTCGACCCAACAGCTAGAATAGTGGTGTTGAAGGCTAACAGAGAATTCATAGACTCAGCCGACAAGTGGCTTAAATTCTCTAAGCCTATGATACCGGAGGTTAAAATTGCCGCTGCACCTAAAATTGTGCCTGGTCTCTCAGCGGAGATTAGGGTTTCAGTAACATTTGAGGGCAAACCATACGGTGCGGCAGATATGAGCTATGTCAAGTATATTGTTACCAGTCCAACAATAACGCTTATCGGCACCGCTGAACCGGTAGCGGACGGCGAATGGGTTATTAAACTTAAGCCGGAGGAGACGTCAATGTTGGCTGCCGGGGCGGCCAGCATAGATGTGATAGCTGTGTCTAAACTAGTTGGCATGCCAGTATCTGCGAGCGGGTCAGCTATCGTTATGAGTGAAACAGAATATCTTATGAGCGAGTTGGCGAAGGCTAAAGCCGACTACGAAATAAAGATGTCTGATCTAAAGTCTGGGCTGGAAGGCAAAATCAATGAGCTTAATGCGAGGATTGATGAGCTGAGAGGTATGGTGGGTGCAGCCACAACAGCCATGTACGTTGGCGTAATAGCCATAATACTCTCCGTAGTAGCGATAATACTACCAATGCTAAGAAAGAAGTAAAGAAAAACCACTACTTTTTTATTTATCCTTTTCACCTATTTTTTCTCTAGATCACGAGGAAGGAGCGAATGTTTACAAGAGTAGCGAAGTATATATTGAAGCGCGCTGTCACGCTTTTAGTGACTGTAGTTATTGCAGTCTATGTAACAATTTGGATTGCAAACATGGGCGGATACGTCGATGAAATAATTAAGAGCGATATACTCCTCTCAGTTTCGCAGAGCGTTCGGCAAAACCCTCTGTATAGGGGATTAAATGAGACCCAAATAATGAAAATAATAAATGAAATTTATGATAATGAGCTGAAGAAAATAGGTTTTGACAAACCGTTCATATATAGAAGCTTCATTTATTTGAGGGATGCCATAACTCTCAGTCTTGGAAGAGCACTATTCTTAAGCAGCGACAGCGGGTCGAAGAATGTCCGGATAATAATTCTTGAAAGGCTGCCAAACACCGTTCTCCTATTTACAACAACGCAGATGATACTATTCTTTATAGGATTGTTTCTCGGGCTATTCCTCTCAAGGAGATATGGAAGTTTTCTGGATAGGCTCTCAGTCTTACTTGCCCCCCTCTCATCCCTACCCGGGTGGTTTTACGGAATATTCCTCATATTAATTTTTGCCTCATTCCTAAGGCTATTGCCATATGGGGGAATGGTTGATATCCCGCCGCCGACGGATAGATTGGCTTACGCTTTAAGCGTCCTAAAACATATGATTCTACCGGTCTTATCTTGGCTAATAGCTTACTCGTTCATAAACGTCTATGTGAGGAGAACATTCTTCCTAATGTTTTCAAGCGAGGATTATGTGGAGTTTGCAAAGGCTAAGGGTTTACCGGACTCCCTAATACAGAGGAGATATATACTTAGACCAACACTACCACCAATAATAACAGACTTCTCATTAACATTGATCGGCTCATGGATGGGAGCAATAATAACCGAGAGGGTGTTCAACTGGCCTGGGATAGGAAGCCTATTCTACGCGGCATCCGTGATATTTGATACACCTGTACTCGTAGGGCTCGTAGTCATTTACGCTTACCTCCTCGCAGCAACGGTGTTCGTTCTTGAATTCGTTTATGTGCTCTTAGATCCGAGGATCAGGGCTGGAGGGACATAAAAATTGTCGAAGGTTAAGCAAGCCTTAAGTCAATTACTGCTTTACAAGTCTGCGCTCATTGGATCAATCATCATCCTGTTTCTAGTCGGGGTCTCTATTTATACGATCATAACCCTACCCTATGAGGAAGCTACGCGGCTCTGGAGAGCTGGCGAACAGTATTGGCTGGATAACCCACGTAACGCCCTACCATCATGGATGAACATTTTTTCACAGAAAAGGCTTCCAGAAACAATAGTTTTAACCACGGAGAAAGCTCAAGTAGGCGTCTCTAAGGCGATAGTTCCCACTGAAAAGTTCAGTATTATTAAGATTAAGTTTTCATTTAACTATGAATATGATGATTTTCCAAGCGAAATAAACCTGTTTTTTAAGGCGAAATTTAACGAATCTAGCCCCTATTTGACAATTTACTGGGTTAAACCCAATGGGGACCAAATAAATCTAAAGACGCTTTTAGTATCGAGGGAAGATAGATATTATGTGTCAGGCGACGAGGATGTGGCTAAGGATCTTAGGAGATATATTTCAAAGAAGATCAACGTTACTATAGAATATGAGACACCGGTCACAATTCTGCTCTTTGCGCAGGAGGATGCCAGTATTTTGAACCCTGACACGGTTAAAGTTATGAAGGGAACATATGAGCTTCTAATAGATGGTATCGCCTTCGAGTCTAATGCGGATCTGAATGCTAAATTAGTAGTGTATGGCAAGGTTTATGGATTGGCTGGTACAGATCATTATAGAAGGGATCTAAGCATAGCGCTCTTATGGGGCACGCCTATAGCGCTCTCCTTCGGCGTAACCGCTTCGGTCACAATAGCTTTAATACAGATGTTTATCGGAGCCATTAGCGCCTGGTTTGGAGGGAAGGCGGATACTGTTCTACAAAGGGTTACCGAAGTCTTTATGATTCTTCCATTCCTACCGCTACTAATAATGATATCCACGTTCTATAAGTTCAATATATGGGTTCTTTTAGCAGTTGTCATAGCGCTCACGGTGTTCGGCAGTGGTGTTAAAAATTATAGAGCAATTTTCCTACAGGTCAAGGAATTTCCATACGTGGAGGCTGCTAGAGCCTACGGGGCTGGTAACCTTAGAATAATAATGTTTTATTTGATCCCGAAGGTTCTCCCAACAATGATTCCATCAATAGTTATCTCGGTTGCAGACTTCGTCTTCCTTGAGGCCGCGTTGGCGATACTTGGCTTAGGTGACCCGTTAGCCCCTACATGGGGGAAAATAATTGATGACGCATATACGCAGGGAGCATTATATAAAGGGTTATATTACTGGGTTTTACAACCGTCAGTAATGTTAGCTTTGACCTCGCTAAGCTTCGCGATGCTGGGCTTCGCACTAGATAAAATATTTAATCCAAGGTTAAAGGAGATGTAAATGGTCGGGGAACACTTGAACGTAAAGAATTTAGTGATGTATTACAGGACGATGAGGGGCGAAGTTAGAGCGGTCGATGACGTGTCCTTTTCATTATCTAAAGGGGAAACGATCGCCATAATAGGTGAATCTGGCTGCGGAAAGAGTTCACTAGCAAAGTCAATAATAAGGTTGCTGCCCAGAAATGTTTCTGTATACAAGGGTGTGATCATGTTTAACGGCACAAACATAGCGGGTTTAGACGAAGAAGAATTCAGGAAGAGAATTAGATGGAGTAAGATTACGTATGTCCCGCAGGCAGCGCTGAATTCCTTGAACCCTGTAGTTAAGGTTGGAGAGCAGATGATAGAGCCCCTCATCCTAATCCATAAGATGGATAAAAGGGAAGCACTTAAGAAGGCTGTTGAAGCATTAAGAAAAGTTGGCATAAGTGAAAGCTTCATAGAGTGCTATCCATTTGAGTTAAGCGGTGGAATGAAGCAGCGAATAATAATAGCGATGGCTCTCCTTACAAACCCGGAACTGATGATTCTAGATGAGCCTACCTCCTCCCTGGACGTGTTAACTCAAGCTAGCATCATGAACCTTTTAAAGAGCATTAAGAGAGATGTAGGGTTAAGTATGATATTTATAACCCATGACATCGGGCTCTCAAGCGAATTAGCGGATAAAATTGCGGTGATGTACGCTGGCCAAATAGTTGAGTTTAATACGACGGAAAAATTTTATGGCGATCCGAAGCACCCATACTCCCAAAAGTTAATGGAGAGCGTCCCGACGCTTAGAACCGATAAGAAGCTAGGTTTCATACCCGGCTCGCCGCCTAGCCTCTTAAATCCGCCTAGGGGATGTAGGTTCGCTGAAAGATGCCCATTTGCCTTCGGTAAATGCATTGAGGATCCTCCTATAACCTATTTGAATGAAGATTTTTATGTTAAATGTTGGCTTTATGCGAAGGAGTAGGAGTATGAGCACACCATTATTGATGGTCGAAAACCTGAAAAAGTATTTTGAGATAAAAAGAGGTTTATTCGGCAGGAAACTCTATCTAAAGGCTGTCGATAATGTGAACCTAACATTAAATAGAGGGGAAGCTGTCGCGGTGGTCGGTGAGAGCGGCTGTGGAAAGACAACTCTCGGCAAAACAATACTTAGGCTGTATGAGCCAACCGATGGAAGAATAATATTTGATGGAAAAGATATAACTCATTTAAAGTGGAAAGATTTAAAGTGGTATAGACGTGAGACAGGCTTAGTCCAGCAGGATCCTTTTGGTGCGTTACCGCCATTCATGACCGTGAAGAGGATATTGGAGGAGCCGCTGATAATTAATGGAATAGAAAGTAAGAAGGATAAAGAAGAGAGAATTTATAGGGCCTTAGAGAGGGTTAAGCTGATACCAGTTGAAGACTTCATCAATAAGTATCCGCATATGTTGAGTGGGGGGCAGCAGCAGAGGCTGGTTATAGCCAGAGCTACAATCCTAGAGCCAAGGATGATAGTTGCCGATGAGCCCGTCTCCATGCTAGATGCATCAGTTAGAATAGAGATTTTAAATCTGCTCCAAGAATTGCAGCAGAAATATAGTCTGAGCATAATATATATAACACACGACCTTTCCACCACAAAATACTTCTCGGAGAAAATTTGTATAATGTATGCAGCCCATATTTTTGAGGTTGCTGAAACAAGGGAAATATTGGTCAACCCGTTACATCCGTATACTAAAGCTTTACTGAACGTTATACCGGATCCTGACCCGGCAAACCGCCTTATAATTAGAGATGTGCCGGTGGGTGAACCACCCAACCTAATAAATCCGCCGACAGGCTGCCGCTTTAATCCAAGATGCCCAAACTTCATGAAAGGGGTATGTGACGTTAAGGAGCCCCCATTAATAGAAGCCAGTAGAGGGCATTATGTGAAGTGTTGGCTTTATGGTTAACATGCGAAAAGAACATATTGAAATAATCATCGGGGGAATAATGCTAGTAGTAAGCTTCTTAATATCGTTTCTCATGGTCATCGGGATTCTAGAGAAATCGTATGTTCTATCGATAGCCGCGTTCACGTCATCATTTGCGGGTCTACTAATAGGCTATCATGGGATATATGGACTAATAGTTACGCGCCGAAGGAAAGGGTGAAAATGTTTAACAGTGGCTGGTGCGTTTGGGTTACCGGTTTGCCCGGCAGCGGCAAGTCCACTGTCGCACATCTATTGGCCGATAAGCTTAAGGCAATGGGCGTACACGCTTATGTTCTTTCTTCGGATGCTCTACGTAGGGTTATAACGCCTAACCCCAAATACACTGAGGAGGAACGCGACATTGTTTACGGCGCGCTCGTCTACATCGCTAAGATTCTAACGGAGAACGGTGTGAACGTTATTATTGATGCTACTGGCAATAGGCGTAGGTACCGCGATAACGCTAGGCGCCAGATACCATCATTTATGGAAGCCTACTTAAGATGCCCCCTAGAGGTCTGCATTGAGAGGGAGTCTAAGCGTAAAGCGGACGCCTATGGAGCGCCTAGAGAGGTTTACGCTAAAGCCTTTAAGGGCGAGAGCAAAACTGTTCCGGGGTTAGGGGCACCATATGAGGAGCCGTTAGACCCGGAGGTCACGGTTGACTCGGATAAGATCAGCCCAGAGGAATGCGCCGAGAAAATATTAGAGACCATTATGAAAAGGTTTATGAGATGAACAGCAGCCTCTCTTAACAGCGCAGCGTCATGTTGATGCTTTTGTATCCATTAAAATTAATCACGAAACTATTTCTGCAATAATAGCTTAGATAGCGCGTCTGGGAGATACATCATGGTTTCCATCTCATCAATAAAAAAAGGCTAATGTTATAGGAGTCGTATCAAGTTACTCTAGTTTCGTGCTTTGTTTGACGCATTCTCTATAGCGCTCCATTATATCCTCAATAACATGTTTTAGGTGGGCTTTTGGAACAAAGCCGACTATTGAGCTGATATGTCTGCCGCTGCAGTAGAAGGCGATTGTGGGCGTACCCATAACGCCGTTTCTAATCGCTATATCCCTATTCCTAGGGCTCTTAAGCACGTTGAATCTCACGAATTTTGCCCTATCCCTATACTCCTCAGCAACCTCCTCGAAGACCGGGTTCAGCCTAATGCACCATGGGCACCTCTCATGCCAGAAATCCACAACGGTTAATATGTCGGACTGTAAAACCTCTCTTTCCCAGTCCTCAGCATCAACATCCAGCACGCTCGCCATAATTTCACCACAATACCTTTTAAGGAAAACTGTTAATTTAAGCCTTACAATAATTTTGAGAATAAGAGGAAAAAATTGGATTGAGTTTGACGGGAATCTATTTTAGATTTCTTCTAGGAGTGTTGTGAAGAAGTCGTGGTGTTCTTCTTCATCCTTTAGTATTCCTTCGAATAGAACTGCCGTTGTTACATCGTTTTCTTTGCGAGCCTTCTCTATTATTATTTTATAGAGTTTTATCGCGTTCTCCTCGTCTTTCACGTCCCGCTCAATCATCTCTTTCAGCGTCTTCCCCACAAATATTTCTGAAGGCTTAGTTGTTGGGGTGCCGCCTAAATAGACAAGCCTTTCCGCTATAGCTTCAGCATGCTTCATCTCGGTTATGGCTATCTTCTTCAACTCCTCTTGGACGGCGAAGCCCTTAACGCCGCTCCACTGGACGTGCTGCCATATGTATTGTATGGATACCTGAAGTTCGCGCGCTATAGCATCATTCAATAAATCCAGAAGTTCTTTGGAAGCCAAATTTTTACCTCCTTTACCTTAAATATATTTATGTATTCGCTTAAATACTTTACATCAACTCCCGGATTATTTTCATCCTATCCTCCGGGGGCTCCATGAAATGGTGTGCTTTTCCACACTATATCCCACCACTCGTCTTCAGTTATTGTTTCTCCGCGAACAATGATCTCCAGAACCTGTTTTAGGAGTGCGTGATGCCTTTTCTCATCCTCTAATATAGCTGTTAGGAGTAGCTTAACCTTCTCGTTCTCCACAGTAGGTAGAATGCTGTTAATCTTCTCTATTAGCTCGGCCTCTATCCGTATATGCTTCTCCACAACCATTCTATGCCTATCAAGCTGCTCCTGCGAAAGGGCCTGCGGCGCTGTTGTTAAAAGCGTTAGGGCTGAGGCATACATGTCTGTGTGCTTAGCGGAGTCTAGGGATATCCCCCTCAAAACCCCTTTAACGGCCGGGTTTTGCATATCCTGTAGGGCTTCGTTGAGAGACTTCACAATTTCATTCTCAACAGTGATCTGTTTCCTAATAAAATCCAGCAAATCATCTTTCACGGTCAAATTTTCCACCAACTGTCCTCCGCTACGGGACGATAAACAATAATAGAGTCTTAGACTACAATATTAGCGTTCCGCTAACTATTCTTTAAGTTTCTCCGATATTATTGAGGGGCAAACTCTTTTAACGCCGTCTATTGCGCCTATTCGCTCCGATATTATTCTCATTAAATCCCTTGTATCTTTAGCCCACACCTCAACCATAATCATGTGGTCTCCTGTGGAAGTAGCCACATATCTTGTCTCGGGCAGCTCACATAGCTTCTGGGACACCTCTAGAATCTTTGAAGGCTCAACGTCTATGCCAACTATCGCAATAACGTTAAAACCTATCTTAGAGGGCTCAACTATAACCGTGAACCTCTTTATAACACCTTCCTGCCTCATCTTCTCCACTCTCTTTCTAACAGTGGACTCACTTACCTTAAGCTGATGAGCAATCTCAGTGAAAGATACGCTAGCATCTTTCTGCAAGATCTTTAGGATTGCTAAATCAGTATTATCCACCATACTTTCCTTCACCTTAATTCATTATTTAACTATTTTTTATCCGAAAAACACACATAAAACTTTTAAATTTAATACAGAATAATAAATTTATTGTGAGGTTATGGAGGAATTATATACATGAGAAAGATGACTGAAGATAATTTAAAGAGCGCTTTCGCCGGGGAAAGCCAAGCGCATATGCGTTACCTGATTTTCGCAGAGAAGGCTGAGGAAGATGGGTTTAGGAATGTTGCTAGGCTATTTAGGGCCATAGCGTACGCTGAGCAGGTTCACGCCGCTAACCATTACAGTGTTTTGGGAATGATTCGCAGTACAGCGGATAACCTTCAGGAGGCTATAAACGGAGAAACCTATGAGGTTAACGAAATGTATCCGGCGTATAACGCTGTTGCTAAGCTACAGGATGAGAGGGGCGCCCAGAGGACGACTAAGTGGGCTCTGCAGGCGGAGAAGATCCATGCGGCAATGTATCAGAGGGCTAAGCAATCCGTTGAAAGCGGCAAAGACATATCGCTGGAAGCAATATACATATGTAGCGTGTGCGGCTACACGTCGGAAGAAGAACTTGACAGATGCCCAATATGCGGCGCCACTAGGGATAAAATAAAGAAATTCTAAAGCATGTTATAACCTAGATTGGGGGCTGAAAATTGGATAAGTGGGAGTGCCGGATCTGCGGCTACATCTACGACCCAGAGATAGGCGACTCAACCCAAAATATAGCGCCGGGAACACCATTCAAGGAGTTGCCGGACAACTGGGTTTGCCCAATATGCGGGGCCTCAAAAAACATGTTCAGGAGAATAGGTTAAAATAAATATAAATGTCGTAATAAAGAATATATTGTTTAGGGAGGTTTCTTGTTGGAGACCGCTAAATTATATGTTTTGCCTCAGCTGCCCTACGGTTATGGTGATTTAGCGCCATATATGTCTGAGGAGCAGCTGCGAGTTCATCACACGGTTCATCACCAAGCCTATGTTAATGGGGCTAATGCTATACTTAGGAGGCTGGACAGCGCCCGAAGAGAGAACGCGGATATAGATGTGAAGGCGGCTTTAAAGGAGTTCTCATGGAACATTGGAGGGCACTTGCTGCACTCGTTGTTCTGGAGGAACCTTGCTCCTCCAGGTAAGGGCGGCGGCAAACCTGGCGGAAAACTAGCCAGTCTCATCGAGGGCGAGTTCGGGAGCTTTGAGAGGTTTAGGAAGGAGTTTACTCAGGCTGCTGTCAGCGTTGAGGGTTCCGGTTGGGCTGCGCTGACAATATGCGGGCAGACCGGACGCCTAATAATTATGCAGATAGAGAAGCATAATACTAACATATATCCGACCTTCCCAATCCTAATGGTCCTAGACGTCTTCGAACACGCCTACTACATAGACTACAAGAATAGGAGAGCGGACTTCGTCGAAGCCTTCTGGAACATAGTCAACTGGGACGAAGTTAATAGAAGGCTTGAAGAAAAATTGAAATGAAAACAAATGAAATCTCGCATATCTTTGCCAGCAACTTTAGCATCAAATCTAGCGTCACTTTAAATTCACTTTTTCTTTAGTGTCTCCTTACGCCTCTAAAGCCACCGCTAAAAAGATTTATGACACTATTTATCCATATATCCAGTCATGTTCCCCCTCGTTTGGTCTCTCGCGGATTCTGTAGAGGTTAAAACCTGGGTAATGCGGATTTTCGCTCAAAACACTATACCGCCATTCTCATTTACTTACGCCGGTAAGCCTTCATCGTATTTTATTCATTCATGGGATTTTGCGAGCGAGCAGAAACAAATTGATGATGAAAGATCCCTATGCCTTTTCACTTGGGGTGACCCGCAAACAAACCTTGAATTGAAATGCGAATGCACATTATTCTCAGATTTCCCAGCTGTTGAGTGGGTCCTAAGGTTTAATTTTCTTAAAGGTGCCGCCAATAAGTCGCCGCTGATCGAGGATATTCAAACGCTTGATCTGAAATTCATATCTCAGTCAAGTAAAGGCTTCATTCTCCATCGTTCTCTCGGCAGTAGTGCTCAGCGAAATGATTTCGCGCCGATACATGAAGAGATAAAACAAAACACCACACTTAGTTTTGCTCCAATTGGCGGGCGCTCATCAAACACAACTGCATCGCCCTTCTTTAATCTTGAAGCCACCGATGAGGGCGGAGTCATAATTGCAATAGGTTGGTCTGGCCAATGGTCGTCACTATTCACGCATGAAGGAGATGGCGTCAAAGTCCAAGCTGGTATGGAGTTAACTCGCTTAAGCCTTTATAGCGGCGAAGAGATCCGCACTCCACGCGTATTGCTACTCTTCTGGCGCGGCAATGATTTTCTTATCGGGCAAAACATGTTCCGCCGCTTCATTCTCAAGCATCGATCACCTAAGCAGGATGGCAAATCTGTTATGCTTCCTCTCTCCTGCTCATCATGCGGGCCGCCAGATGAAGCGAATCAAGCAACTGAGCAGAATCAAATTAATTTCGCATCACAGTTTGTCCGTTATGGCGTCGAATATTTTTGGCTTGATGCAGGTTGGTTTGAGGGGCGCTGGCCTAATGGTGTCGGTAACTGGTTTCCGCGTAAGGATGGTTTCCCAAATGGTCTTCGCCCCATTTCAGACGCTGTGAAAAGGATGGGTATGAAAGGGATGATCTTATGGTTTGAGCCCGAGCGTGTTTTTCAAGGCACATGGATAGACCGAGAGCATCCAGACTGGGTTTTACGCCTCCCTGATAACCCAAATGGTCTGCTTAATCTTGGTAATGAAAGCGCCCGGAAATGGCTGACGGAACATATCTCAGCGATGATTGAGAGTGAAGGCATCAGTATTTATCGGCATGACTTTAACATTGATCCGCTGCCCTTCTGGCGTGCCGCCGATCCACCGGATAGGCAGGGGATCACGGAGATACGTTACATTGAGGGACTATATGAGTTTTGGGACGAGCTTTTGCGGAGGCATCCAGGCCTGCTAATTGATAATTGCGCATCTGGCGGCAGACGAATTGATCTTGAGACTATTTCAAGAAGTATTGTGCTTTGGCGTAGCGATTACCAGTATTTTGAACCGGTTGGGCAGCAGTGCCATACGTATGGTATCAGTCTTTGGCTCCCAACAACGGCTACTGGATGCGGCTATCCTAAGGCGTATCTGCTTAGGAGTGCTGCGAATAGCGGTGTTAACTTATGGGTTCCTTGGTCGCCTAACGCATCACACGAGATCTATAGTCGTTATCTACCCCGTTATGTGGATTGGAGAGCGGACAAACCTATCGACGTTGATTTTGCAAAAGCGCTCATCGAGGAGTTCAAGGAGATATGTCGATTCTTTTTTGGCGATTTCTATCCATTGACGCCATACAGCACCGCTGATGATGCATGGATGACTTATCAATTTCATGACCCAGATCTTAGTGCTGGCGTTGTCTTAGCGTTTCGAAGAAGCGAATGCGGTTACCCATCAATTTATTTAAAATTACGCGGATTATCGGAGACAACTCGTTATCTTATTGAAATAGTTGATGAACAGCTAAATCGGAAGACGTGTCAAGCAACAGGCAAGCAGCTTACTGATGGAATTGAAATATCGTCCGAGGCAGCTCCATCCTCCACCTTAATAATCTATAGACCCGCGCCCACTTATTAATAGATCTTTCAGCTCCATCTAGCGGACAGAAGTTTTCTATTAAACCGCTGACGTATCTTCTTACGTTCCCTTCATTTTTACCCTTTTGATATATCTATATGCCTGTAAAGCTGCCATTGCCCCTTCGCCCACGGCTGTTGCCACCTGCATTCCGCCACATGTGCAGTCGCCAGCCGCGAAGACACCCTCAATGTTAGTTGATTGGCTTCTATCAACTTTTATGCATCCCCTCTCATCGACCATAATGCCGGCTTTCTTAACGATGCTTGTAACTGGGACACTTCCTAAAACTATGAAGACCCCGTTAACAGGGATATCCACAATTCCTTTTTGATCCATTACGGTTATAGAGTTAACATATACGTCGCCATTTATTGATTTAACTTTTGCATCAATAAACTCTATATTCCGCTTTTCGCGGGCTTGCTGGAGCAAAGCCCACTCAACAGCGGTCTTCTCTCCATGAGATACCATGATAACTCTACTTGCGAAGCCCAATATATACAATGCGTCTTCCAGCGCCTCATTATTGAAGCCGACCACGGCCACAACCCTGTCTCTAAAGAATGGCGCATCGCAGACAGCGCAGTACGAGACGCCGCGGCCAAGAAACTCTACCTCCCCGGGGACGGTTAGCTTTTTTCTCTGCGTTCCAGTCGCAATTATAACACTGTAGCCATAATATCTGCTATGTCTGGTAACCACGCTTTTAATCAGCCCCGAAAGATCCATGTCGAGAACCTCTTCCGGAAACCGTATCTCTGCGCCGAAGCGCTCAGCCTGCTTAAGCATTCTCTCAACAAGTTCAGCGCCAGATATCCCATCTGGAAAGCCGGGAAAGTTCTCTATTAACGGTGCTTCCAGAGCTCTTCCGCCAGGCATGTTCTCTTCTAGAACAAGTGTTTTTAACACCATTCTGGAAGCATATATTGCGGCGGTTAACCCTGATGGCCCGCCGCCAACAATTATCACATCGTAATAGTTCCCTTCCATAAGGCGCGTCCTCCCATACATGAGAGTTTTCGTATACCGTTGAGCTTCACCCCTTAATTTTGTCGGCTAGGGATCTGCCCAACTCAGCGATCTTCTTCATGTCTTCCTCTCTTGGCGGACCATTAATCTCAAATGTGCCGACGACTTCAATCTTAAAGTCTTTAAATATTTCCTGAATCTGTTTCACGGCGCCTCCGCCCCAACCATAGGAGCTTAAAATGGCAGCCCACCTTGTTGGTGGGCGAAGCGCCTTAAAGAGATAAGCGGCGTAGACTGATAGAGGATGAGCCCCTCCTAGGACTGCTGGCGCGCCTAAAATTATGGCTCTTGAATCTACGAGGTCTTTTGCTAGGTCGCCTGCGCCCGCTACAGCGAGGTTGTGGAAGGCGAGTTCAACACCCTCAGCCATTAATGTCTCAGCTATCCGTTTCACCATCATATCGGTGCTTCCCCACATGCTCACATAAGCTATAACGGCTTTTCGGCGGGTTTCACCAGCAGCCCACCTCTTATAGGCGTTTAAGATGAATTCGGGTTTCCTATGGATTGGGCCGTGGCTGGGCGCCATAATGCGGATATCTAGATTAGCGATTTTATCGAGAGCTCTCTGCGCCATAAGTCTAAAGGGCATCATTATTTCACCCCAGTATCTCTGAGCGTGAACAATATAGTCCTCAACCTCATCGCTGTAGACGCCGTCGGCTAAGTGGGCGCCGAAGAAGTCGCATGGAAAAAGGATGCCGTCCTCTTTTAGGTATGTGAACATTGTTTCAGGCCAATGGAGCATGGGCGCCTCTATGAAGAGGAGAGTCTTATCGCCTAGGTTTATGGCTTCATTGTCGCTAACAACCCTTATTCTTTCCTGTGGAACACGGTAGTAGACCTGCGCCATCCTAGCTCCTCTACTAGTGGTTACAAGCTTCGCTTTAGGTGCTCTCTCCATTATGTAGGGGATTGCGCCAGCATGATCCGGCTCCGCATGGTTCATGACAACATAATCTATTTCCTCTAGGCCTGTAACGGTGTGAATCTTCTCTTCGAGATCCTTCTCAAAGCCGGGGTTCACGGTGTCTATCAAAGCTTTTCCACCATCGCCCGCGATAAGATAGGCGTTGTAGGATGTTCCCCTAGACAGAGGAATTAACGCGTCAAATAGCCTACGGTTCCAGTCCCTCACACCAACCCAGTAAACGTTTTCCGCAATCTTGAAGACATCCCTATCCATAAAAGGTTCTCACCAAATATAAGATGCTGCAGACGCGCATAAAAGGCTTTAAAGAACATGCATGGGGAAAAATCTTTTTAAGGCCGGAGAATCAACGTATCTCTATGAGCGTGGTAAAACAGATCACGTATTTTAGGGAGCCGGGGCCGGAGAACACCGACGCTGTTCTAGACTGCGTTCATAGGAGGGTTAGAGAGGGCGACATTAAAACCGTTGTTGTTGCGAGCACGTCCGGAGAGACAGGGGTTAAGTTTACGAAAGCCCTTAAAGGATTATGCAACGTTGTAGTTGTCTCCCATGAGGAAATGAGGCGGGAATATAGGGAGGAGATCTCAAGGCTTGGCGGTAAACCGTTAGATAAAACTCATCTACCTCTACATGCGCGTGGAATGGACGCTGTTAGAAATAGCTTCTACACGTTGGGGCAAGGCTTCAAGGTCTGCGTGGAAATAGTTTTAATAGCCTCGGATTTAGGCGCATTAAACCCCGGGGAAGATGTTATAGCCGTTGCTGGTACAGGCAGGGGCTCAGATACAGCCATAGTGGTCAGAGCCTGCAAGACCAGCGACATGTTTAGCAGAGACAAATCCAAGAGGCTTGAAATCAGAGAGATATTAGCAATGCCCCTCAAGAAAATGTGGTGGTAAAAGGTTTAACAGAATACAGAGGATCGCTTTGAAACGCCGCCATTAATTAGAGACATCTAGATGGACACGCTTTTGAAGTATCTCTTAGTCTTAGGATGCGATATGCGTGGTGGTTAAAGACGTCCTTTGAGGAAGCTGAAGTTATTAGGCGTAGGGCTGAGGCTTTTCTGAGAAACGCGGAACATTTACTTGAGAAGGGTGAATGGGATCTATCAGTCTTTAGTATTAAATTGCTGGTAAAGTAGGATCTTACCTGAGGACGCATTCCCTTAGACGCCTCATAAGGGAGCTAATGAAGCTAAATCCTAGTCTGCAATCTCTCATTAAAGATGAAGATAAGTTGCGTTATGTGGCTAGGTTTGAGGGGGCTTATTCCATATATTTATGAGGAGCTACATGTGATCACCGAGGGGATTCTGGAAAAATGGTATAAAATCTTCATACCATCTGAGGGACTCATCGAGGTATAGAATAGAGTCCAGATTCCCTTCGCCGCCATCCACCATAGTGGATTCACGTTAAAGGTTTGGCGCCGGGGATGGGACTCGAACCCATGCGGCCCATAATGGGCCACAGGCTTTCTAGACGCCTAGTGCTCAAGGCCTGCGCCTTATCCACTCGGCCACCCCGGCTACGCGGCATCAATCTAGTTCATCTTGAATAATTCTTTAATAAGATTTATGATTTTCTTTCCCAATTATCTTTAACGATAAAAAAGGAAGATGATCAGAGTTGAAGTGCCAGTATTGTGGCTTAAATGTCGATCTCCCATTTAGATGCCCCTTCTGCGGCGGATATTTTTGCGCCGACCACCGGTTGCCGGAGTTTCATGCTTGCCAAGGCATGAGAAGGGGCGCTTCTCCCCCTGAATACTTTATGAGGGGGAGATTTGATGAGGGCGTTAGGGTAAAGCATGTCAAAGGGAATTTTTCGAGGTTTTTCGAAAGTTTTCGTAATTTGTTCGGTTCTACGGAGCTAATTCACATTTTTCTAGGCACATTAATGGTGGTATTGGTCGGCTTATCCATAGCGATAAATGAAGCCGGCTCCCCGAGCTTACAGTCAATATTATTCTTTGCCCTTATACTTGTCTCAGCGTTCATACCACATGAGCTTGCGCATAAATTTACAGCCAAATATTATGGTTTATGGGCCGAATTCAGACTATCCCTTATAGGCGTAATAATAACTTTGATCTCAATATTATCCCCGATAAAAATCGTCTCCCCAGGAGCGGTCATAATTTCAGGTGAGGCTACCCGAAAAACCATTGGCAAAGTATCGTTGTCTGGGCCTTTGGTGAATGTGGGTCTTGCAGTAGTCTTCTTGGCTTTAAGTAGCGTTTCAAGCGTCAAGCTGCTTGAGATAGTTTTCGCTCAAGGTTCCATAATTAACGCTTTTGTGGCTTCATTTAACTTAATACCTTTCGGCGTTTTAGATGGGGCTAAAATTTTGTGGTGGAATAAGTACTTTTGGGCTGTAACGTTTTTAGCATCATTAATGTTGGTTGCTGTCAACCTAATAATCCTATATTAATTCTATGCTTATGTAAACTTCTTCCGGAACCCTCATTCGCATAATTCTACGCATAACGCGGTCATCGGCATCCACATCTATTAGACGCCTATGTATCCGCATCTCCCACCTATCCCATGTTTTCGTCCCCTCACCGCAAGGCGTTCTGAGCACGGGCACCTTAAGCCTTTTTGTTGGTAGTGGAACCGGGCCTGAAACCTTCACCCCTGATTTTTCAGCTATGGTCTTAAGTTCCCTGCATATCTCATCAAGCTTACTGTAATCCGTGCTTGTAAGCTTTATTCTAGCTTTTCTTACCAAGTGTACGCCCTCGCAGTCTCCTTATTCTTCAAGACTACACATTTAAATTCTTTTCTCTCAATGGCGATAGACATGTTAAATTAATCGTTCTCTCTGGAGGCTTTTAGTCTGCCAAGAGTATCTTCTTATCCTCGGATCCGGGTAGCCGCAAGCAGCGCACCTCTTCTTTCTAACATGATATGATCTGCGGCCGCATCTTCTACATCTTATGTGAACCGTCTTCCCAGATCTTTTCCCAAACGAAGCCGTACCCTTCGTCATTCATCCTTCACCTTGGGGGTGGTGAAATCATTATGACATTATCTCCTCTAACTATTATTAGACCTAACTCCTTGATGTTTTCAGCGTCTGTGACATCCTCAGCTTTCTCAAGGACTAAATTAAGGTGTTGGTCGAAGCCTTGGAGCCGCCCTCTTATGCTCCTTCCGCCCCTAAGCTTTATTAGAACAATCTTTCCAAGACTTTCCTCAAGTATTTGCGTCGCCATTTACTCAACAACCCTGCCTTACCAATCTGTTAACCTAACTAATCTCCTTATGATGCAGCGCAAATTTATATGTATTATGCTGAAATTTAAGATTATATGAGCCACGTTAAGCGCAGATACCTTTTAAGGGAAAGCGAGAGAAAAGAGTTTTTAAGAGAGGTCTCTGGAAAATTCGGCATCAATCACGAGAGCCTTTTCGGGTCTAAGCCTAAGGTTGAAGTTATAGAGGTATCCGAAGGTAAAATCTTTGCAGTTAACAGTAAGCCACTTTTATTGGAATCTAAGGGCATGTTTATACCAACTTTAGTTTTCGAGGATTTAATTCACCGGCTTCCGAAGGTTGTCGTTGACATGGGCGCTGTCCCCCACATATGCAATGGCGCTGATGTAATGGCGCCGGGCATAGTTAGGGTTGAGGGAGAATTTAGAGAGGGTGATCTGGTGCTAGTTCTGGATGAAAAGCACGGTAGGGTGATAGCTGTGACCAGAGCCCTGCTAGACTCAAGGAGTTTGAAAACAGTTGAGAGTGGGAAAGTTTTGAAGAATTTGCATTATGTTGGGGATACCGCTTGGAGGGTGATAATGGATATTTTTCAGAAACGAAAGAGTTAAGACTTAAAAGGTGGATTTTTAGCTAGGTTATCCTGCTAATCCTTGAGGGGATAGTTTTGGCTAAATCAGACCTGAGAAAGATGATTGAGAAAATCGTTGGTAAGGAGAAGAGGGAGGAAGTGGAGGAGAAAGAGGAGAGGGAGATTAAAGCCGAAGAGGCTTCTCAGAAAGAACCAAGTATAATATATCTTAAGGCGTTATCCTTACACTCACTCAACGACCTAGAGAAGATTAAGAGCGAGATTAAATCCGGAAATATATTGATAGTTAAGATTACTCCCCTGCTGGAGAAAAACGTTGAAGATGTTAAGCGCGCCATTGGCGAATTAGGCGAATTCATTGAGTCTATAGGTGGCGATATAGCTCGGTTAGGGGAGGAGAGAATAGTGTTAACGCCGCAGAACGTTCGTATATGGAAGGAGAGGACGGTAGCGTCCGACGCTTCTTCTATCTGAGCTTAACGGTTTCCAGTATATCCGGCGCCATAGCATTAACCTTGTATCTTCTTCGAAGGAACTCTACAAGAGATAAGCATTTACTCCTCTCTCCATGGCATATGATTATGTTCTCCGGTTTCGGCGCTATTCTACGCAAGTAATTTATTATCTGCCGCCTATCGGAATGCCCAGAGAAACCCTCTACAGTATGAGTCTCTAAGCCAACTTTTATAACCCTGATCTTCCCATCCTGATCTATAATGGACACTTCGCGTGCACCCTTCTGAATTCTTCGGCCTAATGTTCCCTCGATCTGGTAGCTGACAAATATCAGTGAATTCCGCTCGTCGTGGGCGAGGTTCTGGAAGTAGTCTATTATAGGTCCGCCCTCAAGCATTCCCGATGTTGCCAATATTATGCATGGCTCACCCTCAATTATCTCGCTTCTAGCGCTTGGATGCTCAACTATTGTGAAGTACTCTGACTCGAACGGGTTTATCCCCTCGTTAATTATTTTATTGCGCACCTCCCTTGACAGGTATTCTGGGTAAGCCATATGTATCGCCGTTGACTCGGATATCATGCCTTCAATGAATACCGGAGCCTCCTTAAGCTCACCGCGCCTCATGTACTCGTCTATGACGAGCATTATCTCCTGAGCTCTGCCGACCGCCGGTACAGGGATCATAGCTTTTCCACCCCTTTCAAGCGTCCTGTTTATCACCGATACAAGGTTCTTCTCCGCTTCAGCTCTAGAAGGCATAACGTCCGTTGGGGCGCTATACGTATTCTCGGTTATGATGGTTTCAACCCTTGGGAACTCTGTGGCAGCCGCCTCTAAGAGCATGGTTCTACCATACTTGAAGTCCCCCGTGTAAACTATGTTATGGTAGCCTTCACCGACATGCAGATGCACAATTGATGATCCAAGTATGTGCCCAGCATTATGTAAAGTTAATCTCACGTCTGGCGCTATATCCGTGACAACACCATATCGTAGCGGTATAGCGTGTAATGCCACTTCACGAACATCTTTCTGATCGTATGGGAGCGGAGCCCCCTGCCTAGATAAGACATCTAGGTAATCGAGCTGCAGCAACGTCATTAAACCTACATTTGGAACCGAGCAGTAAACCGGCCCATCATAACCGTACTTAAACAGGTAAGGTAAGAAGCCACAATGGTCTAGGTGAGCGTGGCTTATCACAACAGCATCTAAAGACTCAATATCGAACTGCGGCGCATCCAGTCTCGGGAACGCTTCAAAAGGCTTTGTTGACCCGGGATTTATTCCGCAATCCAGCAGGATTTGGCTCTCCCTGGTTTGGACGAGGATAGCTGAGCGGCCAACCTCCCTAGCTGAGCCAAGCATAGTTATCCTGACGTCGCCCACCTCATATAGCATGGGTCTAAATATTCTCTCGCCAACATTGCGGAGAATTCTTTCCCGCTCTTTACTGCTAGCGTACAATAAGTGCTGTAAATGCATCATTATCTTTGATTGTTTCGGCGGTCTCCTCACGGTGCGCGGTCTCCATTTAGTTCTAAGTATTATCTCCTGAAGGGTTGACCCGTTCTTACCTATAACGAGGCCGGGCTTCTTAGCCTCTATTATCACTTCACCTAGCGGGGGGTCAAAGGTTATGTTAGTTATTTCAGCCTCCTTGGGCACTATTTCATATATTATTTTCTCAGCTTCCTTCTCAGGGAGCCTAACAGACGGGTCTGAGCGCGGCACTATCCTCTTCTTTATTATGTTAACTATGTTTGTTACAATATGCTCTTGCTCTATTAGTATTTCAGGTTTCCTCGCGTAGATGGCTAGCGCTGGCCCTTCAAACTCTATACGTGTTATTTCAGCCTCCTTCGGAATATTCTCTAGTATTATTTGTCTCAGTTCAGCCTTACTTTTTTCAATCGACGGCAATTTTAAATCTCCTTCCTCTTTTCCTTATTTCCTCATGTTTAAAACTTATTATTGAGCAATAATTAACAATCAAACGAATTTATCACAGCCCTTTCGTATTTAAACGCTTATATTAGGGGCATATTTACTTAAAATATTATTGTGATGATCTGAGATTTAAACTGTTCGAAAAATATTAAAGGGAATCTCTAGAAGTTTGGCGGAAAATAATGTTAGCTTCTGGGTTGATGGGATTGGAATTTAAAGTTCATCGAATGAGGTTGCCCAGAGAGATAATCATTGGAAGCGGGAGTCTAGAGACTATTGGCTCAATATGCGGCGATTTGGGTTTCACCGGCAAGGCTCTGATAATTGCTGGGGAGAAAACCTTTGAAACGGCTGGGCGGAGGGTTAAAGAGATTCTCGAAAGCGGCGGGCTAAAGGTTGAGGAGCATATAGTATCCTCCAGCGTGCCAACGGTTAGAGACGTGGATTTATCTGAGGAGAAGATAAAGAAGCTTAAGCCTCATGTTGTTCTCGGCGTAGGTGGAGGAACGAAAATTGACATCGCGAAGCTAAGCTCCGCTAGGCAGGGCATACCGTTCATAAGCGTTCCAACAACGGCCTCTCACGATGGCATAGCCAGCCCCTTCGCCTCCCTGAAAGGCCTGAATAGGCCGTACTCAGTTATGGCTCAGCCTCCAATAGCGGTAATAGCTGACACGGAGATAATAATGAAGGCGCCCTATCGATTTATTGCGAGCGGCTGTGGAGACGTTATAGCGAAGTTTACATCAACATGCGATTGGAAGCTGGCTCACGAGAGAATAAAAGAGTATTACGCGCAGTATACGGCTAGCCTCGCATTAATGAGCGCCAAACACGTTGTTGAGAATGCCCACTTAATTAAACCTAACTCTGAGGAAGGGTTAAGGATACTTCTAGAGGCGCTCGTCAGCTGCGGCATAGCTATGAGCATAGCTGGAAGCAGCAAACCGTGCAGTGGATCAGAACACTTATTTAGTCACGCATTAGACTTGATAGCACCTAAGCCAGCGCTTCACGGAGAGCAGTGTGGCATTGGAACCATAATGATGGCTTCCCTACATGGATTAGACTGGAATCTTATTAGGCGCACACTGCAAAAGATTGGGGCCCCTGTTACCGCTGAGGAAATAGGCATAGAGCCAAAATACATAGTTGAGGCTCTAGTGATGGCGCCTAAAATCCGACCTGAAAGGTACACGATTCTCAGCGAGAAAAAACTGGATTATAAGGATGCATGGGCTTTAGCTAAAGAAACCGGGGTGATAGATTAGGCAAATGAGCGGAGAAAACGGGAAGCGCATGAAGCCCATAATCACTCTGGTAGGTGTAGGCCAAGCTAGAGTGGGAGAATTATTTGTACATAAAGGTTTTAGCGCAAAATGTCGTGAATGCAGATACCTTAATGTTTGTGTTAAAAACTTGGAGTGCGGCCGAATATATAGGGTTGTTGGTTTACGTGACAAAGTTTTAAAATGCGAAGCCTACGATATTGAAATGCGTGTAGTTGAAGTTGTCGAAGCGGAGGTTTTAGCAGCCATTCCATCTAAACAGGCAATTGTAGGCGCATTAATAACCTTCCATTCGCAAGAATGCGATAAACAGGGCTGCGAAAGCTACGAGTTTTGTTCGCCAGAATACTTAAAAGATGGGGATCGCTGCGAAATTGTTGAGGTTTACGGGGCCATTGGGTGCCCTAAGGATTTACAGCTGAGGAAGGTGCTGCTGAGGAGGGCGCCTCCCTCTTAAAGACCTCTACGAACCGTACAATTTTCTTATCTGGATAGAATTTTTGTATGTCCATAAAGATCCCGCGCTTAATGAGCTGTAAACCCTCCACGTAGAATGCTTCTTCCGGTATATTTATTGAGACATAGTCTTCGCCTATTTCAATCAAGAATTTTTCAATGTCTACCTGCGGGATTCTACGATGAATCAGCGCCTTAATCTTCTCCTCGATGGTTTCGAGCTTCTTTCTCACGGTGACCTCATATATGAGGGTTTTACCGGCTAATGGAGGATTGAAGTCTAATTGAACTCTTCCAGCGCCTATTGCACGTATAGTAGCCACCTTTCCGTTAACCTCAACCTTCATGCCGACCTTCGGAGTTATCCCTTGAGCTATGAATTTTCTTAATGGATACATTTTGATTTTCTCCGGATCCCTGTTTCCAAAACCTTTTTCCGGCGGGATCTCTATTGTCGCGGTTTTCTCCACATCAAGGTTTAGCAGCGCTTCTTCCAGAGCCTTTAAAATCCACCCTTCCCCTATCACGACGAGCTTAGGCTCATATATCGCGCCTTCCTGATAAATTCCCTCTTTGCGTGAAACCTCCTCGATCGTTGTGTCAAAGACCTCACCGGTCTCGGCAACCCTAGCAACATAATCTATCAGTACGAAGTCTCCTTTCTCAAATGGCAAGCAGACACCTCAGCGGAGAATTAAAACCATCAATGATAAACCTGTTTATTAAGGTTTTGCTTAATCTGAGTGTTAAGGTTTTATTGCGAGAAAAGCAGCTTTAACGTTATTTTTTTCGGCATGTAGGATAGCGTAGTTGCCGTGCCTAGCGGGTCCGGGGTTAATTATGAGCGTTTTGCCGAGGGTGTCTTCTCCTTTCGCTTCATGTATGTGGCCGCATAATACCGCTAGAGGTTCATATTCCTCGATGAATTTTCTTAGGCTTTCGCTTCCAACATGAAGCCCGAAAACGGTTTTATCAAGCCTAGTGTTTTTCGGAGGCGAATGGGACACTATAAGCATTTCATGATAGAGCCTGGTTTTATCATCAATGCTGCTTAAACATGTTTGCAAGACTCTATATATTTCCTCTTCACTCATCTCGAAAAATGTGTTGAAAGGCGTTATCGGGCTCCCACCAACGCCTAAGAGTAGCAGATCTCTGAAAGATGCTCCTACACCATGTATACATCTCAGGTTATCGAGGTTTAGAGATGTGATTGATGGGGGGTCACAGTTCCCCGGGACGAAGAAGACCGGTATATTTGCGTTAGCCAGTGTGGATAGGAGGCTTTTAGCGTTTTCAAATGTGCCGAAATTCGTTATGTCGCCACATACAATTATGGCGTCAGCGCCCTGCTTATCCGCTTCTTTAGCCAAAAATTCGAACGCTGGTTTAAAACCGTGGAAATCTGTTCCAACGAGTAGCTTCATATGGTTTCCTCTCGGCATTAGCACTGTATTGACTAAAGATTTATTGCCCATTACTTCCCTTAACTTTTTCTGAAAACAACGTGCCCTTTAAGAGGCAGCTGGGCAATCTTAGTCTTTAAGGCGTATCTGGATGAGAATAGGTTTTCATATGTCGATATATGGTTCTGTTGACAAAGCCGTCGATAGAGCGCTCGAAATCGGATGTAATACCCTCCAAATATTCACAAGGAACCCACGCGGCTGGACTGCTAGGCCGCTCAGGGAGGAGGAAATTAAAGCATTTATAATTAAAGTTGAAAGAAACGATATTAGGCCTGTTTTTAGCCATATGCCGTACCTGTCGAATCTAGCATCCCCCAGAAACGAGATTTACACTAAGTCCATTGAAACGCTCATAACTGAGATGGGTAGATGCGAGAGGCTTAAAATTCCATATTTAGTGACGCATTTGGGAAGCCACCTTGGGCGGGGCGCCAGAAAAGGTTTAGAGAGAATAGTTAAAGCCATAGATGAAGCCTTTTCATCCTTTGGCGGAAGAGTTATGCTGCTTCTAGAGAATACGGCTGGATCAAGGAATAGTGTGGGTGGAAGATTAAGCGACCTCCAATATATAATTGAGCGCTCATCCTACCCGGATAAAATTGGAATATGTTTTGATACATGCCATGCCTTCGCAGCGGGCTACGATCTTAGAACAGAAGAGAAGATAGAGGTGGTTATAAGGGAGATAGATGGAACAGTAGGCTTCACTAAACTCAAACTAGTCCATTTGAACGATTCTCGCGGCGACCTAAATTCACGCATAGATCGCCATGAACATATAGGTTTAGGGAAGATTGGGGAGAAAGGCTTTAGGAGTATACTGCGCAGCAAGTTTGCAAGCCTACCATTAATACTTGAAACCCCAAAAAATAGTGTTAGGAGCGACCTAGAAAACCTGATGAAGGTGAAAGAGCTTGCGGGGATCCTATAATAGACTCAGCGTAAATGAAAAGCGGATGTTAAGATACCTTAGATGGAAGCGGATCTTAAAATCAGAGTTCCTAAAAAGAAGAGGGGTGCGTAAGGCTTAGTTTCTCACGGTTAGGTTTTGAATGGATATGTCTTGCCGTAAGCGTCTAGGAAGAATATTTCTTCCCTAGGCTTTCTAGGTCTCGGAGGCGGCTTCTCATCTGGGAAACCTATTGTCAAAAGTATTATTACCGAAAGGTTTTCGGGAATCCTTAAGATCTGCTTAACCTTATCCTCCTCGAATGCACCTATCCAGCATACGCCCAGCCCCTCCTCATAGGCTTCAAGCGTCATGAAGCTTGCCGCTATGAAGGGGTCTTGCCTATACCACCTTGAGGCGTTAGGGTCGCCTAAAATAGCTATAACCGCCCCAGCCTCACCCACGAATTTCTGCCCTCTGCAAGCGTCAACTAATCTGCTTTTAGTATCTTCGTCTTTAACCACTATGAAGTACCATGGTTGCCTGTTGGCTGCTGATGGAGCAAGCCTGCCAGCCTCTAGAACTCTTTCTAGAATCTCCTCCGGTATAGGATCCTTCCTATATTTTCGTATACTTCTTCTCTCCGATATTATTTTAAAGACATCCATTGAAACTCCTCCGCAAAATAATGCTACAACGCTTTTCCAATATAATGCTTTTCTGAAAACGATGGTTTCGCTAAAATGGTTTCTGCGGGTTTAAAAACGTGAAGAACGCCTTTATAGACTTTAGGTTTCCGCCATCCTTAATTATGTTTTCCAGCACTCTTCCCTCAATCTCCGACACGAACTCCTCGGTGAACTTTGATGATATGTTCACTAGGCTATCCACTAGGTCTAGGGCTATGGGTAGATTTGTGTCCTCGTTAAACAAGCCCTCCTCTGAAAGCACGTCCTTAACATCGATCTTAGATGGGTATTCTATTTCGCAGGGAGGGGCTTCACCGCTGAGTCTGATCTGCGCCCTCCTCATGTCGTTGAAGCCTTCCCTATATAAGCCCAGCTTATCGAACGGCTCATATACCCCCCTCTCAGCCATCTTCTCCAAGTTCTGTGGGTCCTCGCTAAACTGCCCAATGGAAACCAGATAAGCGATCTTCGTGTAGAATGATGCTGGCCGACCACCCAAAATATCCTTATACTCAAGGAAGTTTTTCTCAGGCATGATTAGAGAGAGTATATGTTTATCCAGCAGGTTCACGAACTCTTTATTGCCATACTCCCTGAACATGAAGCCTCCTAAAGCCCTAGAGCGGCTCCTCTTGATTACCCCTAAGACCTTACCGCTTTCCCTAAGCCTCTCAGTAATATCAAAGACTTCGTTGATGAGATTCTCCTCCCTCTTCTCCCATCGACCGCTCTTTTTTAGATCTAGTGCTTGATAAACAAAGCTGTAGAAGCTTCCGTCTATAAAGAGTATGTCGCATTCATCTAAGGCTTCCAACGCAACCCTTCTTTCAGAGAGTAATGTTTCGAGGTCAAAGAGAATCTTGCTGTTCTCCCGGGAGAAAGCCTGCCTGCACCTGAAGGCTCCCGGCTCAAATTTTTCATGTAGCCTCTCAGCTCCCCTCAAGTAGACTACACCGGTAGCGTAAACCCCATATCTTATGCCGAGCCTTTCGCTTAGCCTAGGTGACCTAGAGCTATCGACCGCCGCGATAATCGACCTCCTATTCTGCTCTGGAAAAGCGTGGAAATGCGGGGATATCTCAGCTTCAAGAATCTTTAATATGCCATTAATTCTGTTAACAGTGTCCGTTAATTCTTTAGCCTCTTTTTCCGCCAGCTGGAAGAAGCCGTGCTGCAAATCTACTGGAAGCTTAATCCACTCCGGCAGCTCCTCGGCGCTAGCCATAACCTGCTTCACCTTCCCGGCGGACTATATGTTATCAGCAAGGGCACTGGCGAAGGGTTCATGGCTCCGGCGAAATAAAATCTTCCCGGCTTAAGCTGAAGCAGATGGCTTGCAGATATACCGTAAGGCGACAGCCACTCTGAGGCGCCGCCCTCACCGCTAGCGTCCAGCGGATGTATCCTGCCGAAGAAATGGGTGTTAAGGTTTCTTCTGACAGCCGCGTTTACGCCTATCTCGCCTTTTATGCCCTGAGCTATAAGCGTAAGATTCAGCATTCTTTTTCTGCCTAGCGCAGCCAAGTTCTTGATCATTTCGCATGTTTCTGCTTGTATTCCGCGAGCGTCCCATGGGGCGTACTGCGGCGCCTCATCTATTATGAGCGCTATGCCAAGGTTTCTTCCGGTCTCCATTAGGCTGTAGAGGTGCTTTGATAGTGATAGAAAGAAGCCGAGCTTAGCCTCTGTTAGCGCTCCGCCCATGTCGATCGCCAGTATGCCCTTCCGCTCAAGCTCTTGGAAGAGCTCCTCTATTGTTATGACTCCCATAACCGGGTAGAGGTCTGAGGGCTTAAGCCTCCTAAATATCCTTCTATACGCTCTTTGAGCCGCAGCCTTAGAGTCTTTTCGCTCTATACTGGATATTGCGCCCTCAACATGAGTCCTCAATTTCTGATAGAGGTATTCGGCTGGGTTCTCAGAGTCTGTGTACGCCTCCTTAACCTTAGTTGTCCATCCCTCTAAAAACTCGTCAAAGCAGTCTTTAATAACATCGTTTCTAGCAAACCCAAATGTTTTATCATGAAAGTAGCTTAATATGGATTCTTCATCGAGGGCTACCTCAGCTAACCTAATAACCTTGTTGTCTTCCAATAAGGGCGCGTAGTCGGTTCCGCTCCAGTCGAGCACAATTACCTTGTAGCCAGCGCTCCTATAGAGCGGTATGAGGATATACCTAGTAAACCATGATTTTCCACACCCGGTGCTCCCGTAGACACCTACGTGATAGGGTAGAAATGTCTTATCGAAGGGAACCTTCCATGATGGATGCCCTTCCACATATGCGTCAGACCATATTACGTCATGCCCCCTGGCAACCCATTCAAGCGGATTATCTTCATCCTCAAGCAGATAGACCGGAGACCTAGGCTGGATTATCATCCTGTTGGGCTCTATGCCCCCATCGGTCACGATACCTATAGTTTCTATTGCGAAAGAGTAAACCTCCCTAACGCCTGACGGCTCGCCGCCATGCCTTAGGTACGCCACTTCAGGCCTATACGACGTATAGCTCAAAAACTCGTTTTTGCCCAAACCCTCCCTTAGAACGCCCAGTATCTGATTAACCGGTTTATCCTCCCCCCCATTCTTGATTAAGACAAGTTCCTCCGCTACAACGTTGTTCTCCATCCCCTTAAGTAAAATAAGCCTGGCTTTTATCTCGGTTGCCCCATCGGCAACTCTACCTATGATCTTCAATTCGTCCTACACCTTTCCATCACTTAACGATGAGCTTAAATTAAACCCTCAAAATAAAAACCATTTAAGCCGGGCTTAATAAGACTATCCATGCCTGCAGCCCACCATAAAATATCTGCCTGCTGCTGACAACCTTAAGATTTAGGCTTCTACTAATACCCTCTAAAAGATCTTTGTGAACCGTAAGTAAGCAGACCCTAGAATCTTCCCTCATAAACTGTTTAAGCGACTTCAAAAAATCAGCGTAGATCTTTGGTATAGCCTTCATTCTACCGCTCCTAATACCGAAGGGAAGGTTTGAAACAGCCTTATCGATCTTCCAATCTGCGGGAAGAATCTTCTCAAGCCTTCGCGCGTCGCCCACAATAAACTTAACTTTATCTTTAACGGCCGCCGCCTCAGCGTTCCTCCAAGCTCCCTCAATGCTTTTTGGACTTATATCGATCCCTAATAGGTCTAAGCTGCTATCCCACGCTTGAGCCGCCTCAATTATTATTGTTCCCCCACCGCAAAACGCGTCTAGAACCCTATCGCCCGGTTTAACATCCGCTATTCTAAGCATTGCGTAAGCAATCACGGGATTTAACGCCGAGCAGTGTTGGAAAGCCCTTGGGTAACGGATCCTAAGTGAGGTTCTTGTTCTCTGTATGCCCACAATGCAGAGGTTATGGGCGACGTCAACCCTAATAATGGTCTCTGGATTTTTGAGGTCGACTTTTCGACGATACTTGTCCACTATCGCCTGCCCAGCCACCTTCTGTACATCTAGGCTCGTGTACACGTGTTCCCCAATTCTCTCGCATGTAACCCTGAAGGTTGAGCCTAAAGGGATCTCGCAGCCGTAAACCCCATTATATATTTGATTCAGCCCGTTTTCCCCTCTTTCAACCTCAAAAACCCTAATTAAATGGATAATGTGTTCTATGCTTCTTAGAGTGAATGCTTTGTCAACTTGATCTGACGGAACATTTAATAGTACTCTACCACCAACATTGCAGAATCTTTCCTCAGCCTTAAGAACGCTGAGCTTTTCAAACGCTTCCTTTACAACTATGTCTTCTAAGCCAGGTACAGTCGTGACCATGAGCCAAGCTCCGGAACTAGTAAATGCTTCGCTTTCAACCGGGAGCGTATATTCTTCGGTTTTCCTGCAGTTTTCCATGGAGATCTTTAGGCGAGATATGCTTTAATATCCCTAATGTCCATGAGCTATAATACTTTAACGGAGAAGGAGAACTAAAACACTATGTTAAATAGGGTTTACAGAAAAATCGGTAAGAACGCTAGAGTGCTTATAGCAACTGAGCCATTATGGAGCATACCCATGAACTGGGTTTTCTTCTATAGACCCATGTTTCTGAGCATAGTTATCGGGCTTTCCTCCACCGAGATAGGGCTCCTAATAACTATTTTTAACTCCCTAGCATCCATCATGCCTCTACTAGGCGGATATTTAGCTGACAGGTTTGGCAGAAAAATCGTTTTAATGCTTTTTGACAGCGTCTGCTGGCTGACATCCCTGATTATATGGGCTTTTAGCCGAAATATTTGGCACGTAGTTTTAGCCTACATTATTGAGAGCTGCGTCTCAACAATCTACTCTGTTTGGGAGTGTTTACTTGTCGAAGATACTGACCACGAGTTTAGATCGATTATTTATGGCTCCATATCGGCAATTTGGACTATTGGATCATTAATGACCCCGGTCGCCGGATACATTATAGGGATCTACGGGCTTGACGCCGGATGCAGAACCCTCTTTATGCTAGCTTTCTTCTCCCTAATACCCGCATTCATAATTAGGCAGATATATCTCCAGGAGCCTAACCTCACATGGAGGTTTACGAGGGAGAGCCCCTTCTCGGGGATCAAAGGATACTTGCGCTCTCTCTCAATAGTTAGAAGAGACCGCGCAATTCTTGTCATGCTCATAATAATAATTGTAGCCGGATTCTACAGCTCTTCTTACGCTTATTTTTCGCTATATTTGATTCATGAGGATGGGCTTGGATTAAACGAGAATATAGCTTCGTTAATTCCATTCGCTTCTTCAATAGTTTCCCTAACGTTATCCATGACCGTTGTCTCAAAACTTAGATCTAGAGATGATTGCTTAAAGACGCTTATATTGGGGCATGGCTTAGGCGCCCTAGCCATATTCCTCTTCATAAATTCGCCTAAAAGATTTTTGCCCCTAGCAATGCTATCAGCAGCCCTACTCGGCTTCTACTCAATATCGGCTTTCTCCGTCTCCAGAACATTTCTAGTGAACCAAATCGACTCAGTTGACGATAGGGCTAAGGCTAAAACCCTATCGCTATCTGTAACATTATCCTCACTCGTAAACCTGTCAACCCCAACAATCGTCGGATACTTATTCAGCCTAAACCCGAAAATCCCATTCATGATAATTTTCGCCGCGCTCTCGGCCTCCACGCTAATCCTATCAGCCCTACTATTTACTCTTGAGCATAGGGCTCGCTTTAACAGAAACTTTTAAGATTAGCCCCTTTAGGCATATTGGCATAAAATCTGTTTTTAACTAAAATACTCGAAGCACCGTTCAAGGGCTTCTATGAAGCAGGGGCGAATGAACAATTTTCCTATCCATCATTTAGAAACCACTACTTCATGAGGCCTCCAGCCTTTGCTGAATCTTAGAGGGGGCTGGCGCCTTAAAGATACGAGCGCTTTTACGGGCAATGGATGAAAAATATGTCCAAAAACATCAGTTCCCAACGATAGAAAACAGATCCGCTCTGATTCAAAGGATAGAAAACCTGCCCATTTCTATAAGAAAGCGATGAAGACACAGCCATTCCATTACGGAAGAGGGGGAAGGAGGGTAGGCTCGTATAGCAGCGTCTAACCAAAAACATATTCCTATGTTAATAACCCAATGGTACAGTACCCGCGGAAGGCCAAAACCTTTATAAACTCATAAATCGGCTCATAAAAGTCTTAACCGGTGAAAACGGACAAGAAAAAGGTCTTGGTGCGGCCGCCGGGATTCGAACCCCTAGTTCTGGTGCCCTTCATCTCACTAATGGACTTACTACTCATATCTGGACACCTTAGTAATATTTTAGTCGTCCCAATAATTAAAGGTTAATGCTATCTAAGAACCGTATATGCGGATTAATCTAAGCTGCCGTTTTACGTCGCAGATCCCTGGCAAGAGTTCTTTTTAGATTCTTTGGAATAGGTCATGAAATAACTTATAACGCTTACACTTTCAGGCCTAATGTTATCAACAATCTTTCAAGACGCTTCTTCACACTCTTTGGGAACTAGTTGCTATGCTGGGTGAAAGTTCTCAAAGAATCGTTAGGAAGCCTTTTACGGTTTTTCGGTATAGAGGACAGAATTGAGTTTTTGTATTATATCTTATCTAGGCCTTAATCTTTGCTTTTAGTTCTTGTAATTTTTTAAGGAATTTTTCGACTTCTTCTTTATTTTTGAAGAAGCCTTCATACCCTGTATATTCTGGTGGAGCGTTTTTGGTATATTTCCATTCCTTTTTGGCTTGAGGCAATATAGTTTCAGCTTCAGTCTCAGATATATTGAAGTATTTTGCAAACCTCTTCAAGTATACTTGGAATTTTAATCCATCCTGCTGACTGCTTTGGCCCGGCACTATGCTAAATATAGTATTCATCTTTCCATCTTGTTTCCCGATAAAAGCGATTGAGCTTAGGGTCGTTACTTTCGAGTCGAATAGGGATGTAAGACCACCCGTTAGAATAGAATACAGGTCGCCTACGCCATTGTCTTCAGCTATTTTTCTTAATTCTCCCTCCATTAGATAGTATCTTCTCTTGGTTTTTCGCACTTCTTCGGCGCTTTTGGGAATTAACATAACTCTGGCTATGAATTCTCGGTCCCCATTTCTAAAATAGTTGAATGTTACGGCATTTATTCGAATTCCATATTCCGAAAGATACCGGCTCTTTGGTGAGCTAAAAGATGCCGTCAAGAGGTATAGATAAGTTTTTAAATGCAACTAATAATCGTTATTATTAGTGTGATAAAAAACAATGGAAACGATTCTCGGAGAGACTGCAAAATTTTTTATAGAAAAAATTGTGAGCGAAACAGCGCCCATAATTTTAGAGAGGGTTTTTAGGAGAAAACAAAAGATCTTTGTAAAATTTGGATTAGTGCTCACTTTTTATGAATATCCACTGTTTGATGATGCAATATCTTCCATAGAAAGTTGCATCTTAAAATTTAAGCATGGTGCGAATTCGCTAAAAATTGATGATGTAATATTCAATTACAATGTTTATTTTGAACTTGAAGATTTCGTAGGCGAAGATTTTACAGAGAACGATGTTGAAGCCTTTGAACCCGAATATATGCTCTCTAAACAATACATTTCCTTGCTTGAGATTTTGTTTTTTCCTCAGTTTCACAAAGAAAGCCATGGTAAGAAGGAAATCGAACAAATTTTCCTATCTGGGTTTAGGTTATTAGAGGAAATCATGAAGCGCTTAAATGAAGATGAAGATCTCGCAACTATATTAAAAGTTCGCTCAGCCATAAGGCTAATATGTATAGAAACTGACCTACCTTTTGCACAAAAGTTTCATATGAAACTACTCAAGAAGATCATAAAATTAAAGCTACCATATAATCCATATATACATTTTTCACAAATCTTAAGAGGAAATGAACAAATTGGTCAAATTATAGTGTCGCTCAGAGATTTTGAGGTGTTAAGATCGATAATAGACATTATAGTGTGAGGGAAGAGGCTTGGTGTTTTGGACATGTAGAGTTTTTAAAGTAAATCCCAAATACGATGATTTAGTGAAAAGTGTCATTCTGAAAGTAGGAAGCTATAAATATGGTAGGGTTGATAGCAAGAATCTTTTTCTTTACATTGATAAGATTCAAGATACTTTTGATGAATGGGCAAAAATGATCGATGTTTGTGTAGATTGCCCGAGAACAGTCTCCAATAGAGAGGAAGGCTCTATAACTATAAAAGAGACGGTTCCATTCAAAGTTTGCTTATTCGAGAAAGAAGATTTATCGAATTTTTTAGCTGTTTTCGGTTCTAGTTATAAAGTTCCAGTTTTAACATATGCCCTTAAAGTGATAATTTCTGAGAAAGGACGACAGGAGGGGCGTCTTCCAAGCTCGGTAATAATGTTTTCCCCGCTCCTTAAGCTGACTTTTAAATTGAAAGGAAAAGAGAATGAGTTAAATAAATATTTCTCCAACATTAGAGAAATCAGTGTCAAAGAAATTAAAGATATATATGTTCATGCTGCAAGTCTCAGAGGCATTTTACTAGAATTAAGTGAAGAGTACCAGAAATATGTTCGGGATGCCGAAATATCTGGAAGGATAAATTATTTTGGAGTAACCATTGAAGAAAGAGTTATGATGTTATCTTCTGATGGAAAAATATGGACGCGTCAAGGAAAAAGTGAAGTTGAACCGGAAACCGTCAGATTTATTCTTAAAGTCTTAAATGAAAGTAATGCTATAAGCACGATAGAGTGAGTTTCTCAGAAACATTATTAAGTCTATCTCCTTTCTACGTGATAAATAAATGTAGCGTTAAACAATCCAGTAGTGAGCGCATTGATCTATATATAATTGGGCCCTTTATATGCTAAAGGGAAAGTTATTTTTAAACTTCTTGGCATCAACTTTTTCGATATCTTATCGGTTTTGAGTATGACGTCTTCCGAGGATTTATTTGCATTTTAATGGTGCTTATGTATCTTTGGTTTGGGACGCATTTCTTCCTCTTTCTTTTCCAATTAACAACACTTCATCAGAGTACATGTCATAATAAAATTACTTTTTATTTAACCCTCAACCTTTAGCCTCATCTGCATCTGATTATGTATTGACTTGGTGAGAATGCTTCTTTCCAAGAAGATTCTACTATATAAGTTCTATATGATCTATTTTCGTAGTTTTATTCCTCCATTTGTCCTCTTCGCATTCATAGTATTCTTGGGTTGATATTTTTGTTTCAATAATGTCTTTGTTTTGTTTTATGAAGAGTATTTCTTTTGGGTTTTCTATTATGTTTATTTTTGGTATTTTGTCCCATGCTTCTTCGACTACGTAGATTTGGTAGTTTTCTTCGTTGATGAGGGTTTGGTATTCGTTTTCTGTTAGCTGTATGGGTTTATAGGAGGTGTCTCTGAAGGCTTTAACCTCGATTAGTAGGTTTTCTGATTTTATGTCGTAGCCTTGGAAGTTGTAGGAGACGTCGATGGCTTCTCTTCCATATTTTTCTCTCTCGATTTTTATGGCGGCTATTATTCCCCTCCTTTCCGTGTATGCCCTTAATATGCCTGCCTCATCGTTACTGCTTGGCGTAGCATCGCTAAATTTGTTGGGTTTTATTGCTTTTGCAAGTTCCTCAAAGATTGGTCTTAGATCTCTTTTTGGCCCAGGAGTATAGTACTTCTTTTTTATTGTCACGTCGATTGTTTTTACCCTAGGTCCCACTGTTAGTTTAACCTTTGAGTATTTGTTTTGGAAGAGGAGGGACTGCCATTCCCCTCGCTTTAGTTTGTTTAAATATTCTTCTCGGTTCTGCTGCACTAAGTCGAGTTCAATTGTTCTGCCCTCCTTTGAGACCCAACCTCTTAGTTGCCACCTTGGGGATTCCACTAAATGGGATGCCATGCCAATGAGTAGCGGGCTATTTATTTCGGCAACTTTAGGTTTGGCTGATCCAAGAATATGGGATATTACGTATGCTAGATCGTCTAGCTGAGTTTCAACGTTTTTGCCATGGTATAACATTAGCATCAATCCATGCTTATAATTTAGTCCTATTGTGGTCAGGTAGGTATTAGTTAGTTTTGTTTCCCCATATTTTGCTAGTCCTGCTGCCGTTAAGCACTTTATTATAGGGTTTACGGCCGTTGGTTTTGAGAATAAATAGTCAAAGAATAGCCACTCTCCACGCATCTGCGGTCTCTCGTAGATCATCAATTCTCTCCTTCTTTCAGCTCTCCAGATCCTACATACTTCTGTTATTAGATGCTTGCTTAGCAGGCCGGGCCTTAGTAGCCCCCATCCAGTGAAGTCTATTACTGATGGGCCGAGATAGTTGAATATTTTCTCAGAAAGATCAGCTGGATTATCAATAGGTTTTTCAGGGGTTAGATTTGTGTATATTCTTAGTCTCATCCTCTTACCTTGTAGCCTATCTTCTTCATTGGGTATTCTCCTGGAGCCATGTAATGGAGCCATTCAGCTATGCGTTGCCTATATTCGATGGCAATATCTAGGGCAATTTTTAGTTCTTCATCGGCTATGTCGCCATGAGGCGCCAGTAGCTTAAGCATTCCGCTTGCCACTCGTTCTATCGCTATTTGATCCCTCCGGTCTACATTCTGTAATTCTACCCGGCTGCTTATGTAGGCTGTAAATTCATGTTTCTTTCTCAGCTGATGCATTATCTCTGAGAAGTAGTCTGTAGCGAAACCGTAATATCTGGAGAGATATACGTCGGCTCTTCCGACTTTTGGGACTTCCCATCCGGGAATAAATCCATGAAGCCTGTCTATGAAGGCTGAGTCCCTCATATCTTCTGGCAGAACATAGGTGAATTCTTCTATTGGTCTCTCTCCGCTCACGTCGACGTTTCCAAGGAAGGCTAGTGAGCAGCCGCTGCTTCCTTTTCTCTTCCCTCTTTCATATTCTCCTGAGGCCATAAAATGCTTAAGCTTTCCCATCATTTCCGCCGCATTCATGAATTCTATTTTGCTTACCTCATCAAAAACTACACAGTCCCTTGTGGGTATTTCCCCGGGCGTATCTCTTTGGAGATTCCATATTAGTACCGCTGGGCTCACCTTTCCGCCAGAGAATATTCTCACGTAAAATGAGGAGTTGCTGAAGACATATGTTTTGCCAGTGTTTCTGGGGCCTAGCTCCATCATATTTAAGTTTTCTTCAACTAGTGGGAGTAACCTTGTTAAGATTACTATCTTCTTTCTCTGTGGTAGAACTGTGGGATTATATCCTATGGTGCTTATGAGAATATTTATCCATTCTTGCGTTGTGAATTCTCTTCTTCCTTTCGCAAATTCTTCTAGGTCTACATTCGCTATTTGGAATGGCTTGAAGTCTGTGACCTGCATCTTTATTGCGCGACTTGGATTATATTCTATCGAGACTTTCCCCCATAATCCCATTTCTAGGAGCCTAGGATATTCTTCGACAATATGGTCCGGGATTACTATTGGGTCTTCTATTGGGATATTTAGAAGGTTTGCAAAGTTAAGTCCCGTCTCAATATCTTTCTCCACCTTGAGCTCAGCTATAAGGTCCACCTTTCCATTTTTGACAAGGTCGAATTTCACTCTATCTTTCTCTTGGGGCTCTCTATAGTATTTTTCCACTAGTTCCGATACTTTTTTGAGGCCCTCAGGAGTGATTTGGTCTCCACAGACCTTTGCAATCAAGTATTCCGCTATGAATCTTGGGAGCCTTCCGATATGGCCGTGGAGAATTAAATCCTTTTTCACCACAGCCTGATCATATATGTATTTGAGCTTAGCGCTTACATTATCCATATTACTCATTTTGGCTCACCTAGAAAAGATCATCTATTCCTCCCCTTTCAACAGCCCTCTTTTCACCCGAACTTTTCACGAATAAAGTTAAGGTTTTCTCAATCTTTTTGTTTTCTCCTCTTATAAAATAGTCCATTGATACCCTAAACTCATATTTTCCAGCCTTTAGCCCGGCCAATTGCAGTTCACATATCTCTTGCTTTTCAATTTTATCGAATAGATACTCATGTTTTTCACTCAGCGCTTGAACTTTCAATCTAACATTGCTAATTGCTTCATCTAATGGATTTTTAACCACGATAACAAGTTTTGATGGCGTGTTTTCTTGTATGACGGGATTATCCAAGGATACGTCTGGCTCCAAATTTATAGGTTCTAGTGTTTCTTCCTCTATTTCTTCTTCTAATTCGCCTTCCTTTAAGATTTCTAAGCATTCTTTAATCGCGCTTAATTCTTCATCAGTAATGCCATATAATATAGAAACTAATTTATCAATTTCCTCTTCAACCTGTCGTAAGCTTTCCCTTAAATCTTTTCGTGCGCCTTCGCGAATTTGTCTTTCTAATATATGGGCTTTCTCAGATAAATCGGAGATCCTTACGTGCTTATCATTGTTTTTATCGAATTTAGGAATTCTTATGTATTGTGTTATATGTGTTTCTTGCCTTAATTCATATGTGTATGATGCTATTGTTAGTAGAGAAACGGAGGAGTTTAATATGCCTGCCACATAATACGCCTCTTCTTTATTGTTAAACGGAATGAGAATTAAAGAGTCATTGGGAATTACAGCTCTTTCTTTATATGGTTCTAAGACCGCTGAGGCAAAACTGATAGCTTTCCCGGTAATCGCGCCAGCAATT